>JAZAFR010000025.1:0-5152 GCA_036121365.1 Pseudomonadota bacterium
CGGCAAAGAGAATCATGTGCTGTATGACATTAAATATATACTTCATGCTAACCAAGCTGATGGCAGATTGTAAAGCTAGTTAAAGATGAACCAAGAGCTCGTTTCTTTATTGAGACTATTGTTTAACAAGATGGATTGAAAAGTGCTTTCTTATGAAAAAATCCATTACCTCAAGAGTATCAATAATTTAGCTTATTTTTTCATGCAGTTCACCAGTATTGTATCAACAACAATAAAAGAGAGAAACATGTCCTTAAGGGTAATTCAATTTAGTTATAAGGTAGACGATATTATTCAAACTTCCAGTGCGGAATGTGCACATGCTTAATATATTGAACACTGGTATTAATAATGTTCGCAATGTGCCAGGTTATGTATTCGGCAAAGGTTCATTAGCCTCATTGGAGTCGTTAATAAGTAAACAAAAAAAAGTGGTTGATGGAGCAATAATCTATTTTGTTGATATATTTTTTAAAGATAATAATAAGGTGCTCTCAAAATTGCCAGTCAATAAAGGTGATGAAATTGTTTTTATATCAACCATCGATGAGCCAACTACTGAATACATTAATTCTCTTGTAAGTAAATTGAGTAGCAATAGTAATCCTAAGCCATCTGCTATTATTGGTATTGGTGGCGGAATAACATTAGATATTACTAAAGCAGTCTCAAACTTGTTAGAGAATGGTGGATTGGCAGAAGATTATCAAGGTTGGGATTTGGTAAAAAAACCAGGTATTTTTAAGATTGGGATCCCAACCCTATCTGGTACTGGAGCAGAAGCAACTCGTACATGCGTCATGACTAACAAAAAATCAGGACTTAAGTTAGGTATGAACAGCGATTATACAGTTTTTGATCAGATTATTATGGATCCGGACTTGACTAAAACTGTTCCAAAAGATCAATATTTCTTTACAGGTATGGACGCCTATATACACTGTATGGAGTCATTAAATGGGTCATATAGGAATGCTATTGGAGATGCTTATGCAACACAAACTATAAGCCTCTGCCGTGAAATTTTTTTTGGAAACGATATGATGTCAGATGAAAATCGTTCAAAAATGATGGTTGCATCCTATTTAGGTGGATGTGCAATTGCAACAAGTTATGTAGGTGTTGTGCATCCATTTTCTGCAGGATTGAGTGTCGTGCTTGGGTTGCATCATTGCGTTGCGAATTGTGTCACAATGCGCGCAATGGAAGATTTCTATCCACAAGGCTATGAAGAATTTTGGAATATGGTCGACAAGCAAGGAATCAACATTCCAATAGATGTGTGTCAAATCTTAACTGATGATCAGTATGATCAACTATACAGTTCAACAGTTATTCATGAGAAGCCTTTGATTAATGCACTTGGAGAAAATTTTAATAATGTTTTAACGAAAGAAAGAGTTGTAGAAATCTTTAAAAAGATGTAATCATGACAAAGTATCGAATCCCATTTAGTGGTCGTGCCCATACCTATACAAAGGATGAAATCCAGACTGTTATAGATGTAATGCAAACGGCAGTTCCACTAACCCAAGGACAACATCAACAGGACTTTGAAGAAAAATTTTGCGAATATTCAGGTGCAAAGCATGCATTTGCAGTCAATAACGCTACCGCTGCACTTGAGCTTTCAGCTCAGCTTTGTCAATTTACGCAAGGTGATGAAGTCATTATCCCTGCACACACTTTTACTGCATCTGCGTATCCATTCCTAAAAAAAGGGGCGAAAATCGTCTGGGCAGATATTGACTTAAAAACCCGTGTCGTTACGGCTCAAACTATTGAAAAATGTATCACAAAAAATACAAAAGCCATTGTGGTGGTCCATCTTTATGGCTTCTGTGCAGAAATGCCACCAATTATGAAGTTGGCAAAAAAACATAATCTATTTGTGGTTGAGGATGCAGCACAAGCAATAGGTTCGAGAATTAAAGGTCAGATGGCAGGTACTTTTGGCGATCTAGGCGTTTATTCATTTCATTCACACAAGAACATCACTACGTTGGGTGAGGGGGGCATGCTTGTCGTAAAAAACCAGAGTTTAGCTGAGCTAATTCCAATGCTACGTCACAATGGGCATTGTGGTTACAATTTTGAACGCAAGCACTACTGGCTTCCAGCAATGAGTAAGGTTGATTTACCAGAACTAAATGGTAAGCCGATTTGGCCAAACAACCACTGCTTAGGTGAAATAGAATGTGCCCTTGGTGTAAAACTACTGAATCGTATCGACAAGATAAATGAACAAAAACGTCAGCGCGCCATACGGTTTATTGATGCTATGGCAGAGTATTCACAGCTTGAATTTCACCGGGAGGAAACTGAGCGTCACAACTATCATCTTTTAGTTGCAAGAGTTACCAACAGTGAGCGCGATACCATTATGACTAAAATGGCAGAAGCAGGTGTTCAATGCGTGGTGCAGTACTATCCACTCAATCGTTACGATCTCTACAAGAAATCCGGCTTTGGTGAGGCAAACTGCTCCAATACCGATCTCTTTTTTGACAATATGATTTCTTTCCCATTCGAACACATGATGAGTGATGAAACCTTTACTGAGTTAATTTCAATCACCAAAAAGGTAATCACAAATCTGCAATGAGTTTTACGAATCTGACAGTATTAATCCCTGCTCTAAAGAAAACAGTCGCCTTTCAGGATGATTTGGTAAAAAAACTAGCTGGAATCTCGCCCATTCAAAGGGCAATTAATAAAGCAATTCAAATGGGTGTAAAGAAGTCAGATATTCATCTACTAACTGATTCAGAGGAGATTAGACTAATTGCAGAACGAAATGGTGTGCAAGCCTATTGGGAGCCCGAGCTTGACTGGAGTGAAATGATGTTTTCGGGCAACATTAGTAAATATTTGCAACAAACCACACAAAACTGTGAATATATACTATTACTCTCGCCTTATGCGCCGCTGCTCACTCTAGATTTGATTGATAAGGCCAAACAAGCTCTGATTGAAAGCAATAAAGACTTACTCAAACCCGTCAAACATGTGAAAAAGCACTTATATGACGAAAATGGTCAATCAACCTTTTCGGCACTCTTCGGGAATAAGTATGAAATACATACTGTAGAGTCCAAGGCATTTGTGCTACTGCGATCCACCTTGCTTAGGGCTAATGTGAATCAAAATCCCGCTATCCTCTCATGGCCTGTGGAGCATGATCTTATGGAAATTGAGTCCTATCAGGATTGGTGGGTTTGCGAGAAATTACTTAACAGAAAGCGCATCGTCTTTCGAGTTATTGGGAATGATAAGGTTGGTATGGGACATATATACCGCTCCCTCTCACTGGCTCATGAGATTACAGATCACGAAATCCTCTTTGTTAGTGATAGTGAAAATACCGTGGCAGTCAACAAACTAGCGGGTTATGATTACTGGCTGGGTATTTATGAGACAGATAGTATTATTGAAAATATTATAAATCTCAAACCGGATTTGTTAATCAATGATATTCTCTCAACTACAAAGGCAGATGTGTTGCCACTTCAGCAGCAAGGGATTAAGGTGATCAACTTTGAAGATCTAGATGAGGGTGCAAGATTAGCAGATCTGACAATCAACGAACTTTACGATGAATCCCAATTTACTGGCGGAAATATTTTATGGGGGCATGAATACTTTTTTGTTCGTGATGAATTTCACGATGCTAAACCACATCGCTTCAACAAGCGTATTAATGCCATCTTGTTAACTTTCGGCGGTACTGATCAGCATAATCTCTCTCACAAAATCTACCATACGATTCGTGAGTTTTGTAAATTGCGAAACATCCAGTTGAATATCGTGACTGGTGGAGGCTATTCAGGTTATGACCAACTGGAATCCGAAATTAAAGATGAACCGCTTTTCACTCTAACCAAGGCTTCAGGGGTAATTTCAAGCATCATGGAAAAATCCCAGGTTGCCATTTCCTCAAATGGTCGAACAGTTTACGAACTGGCACATATGAATATTCCAGCTATTATAATTTCACAACACAAACGGGAAGAAACGCACAGCTTTGCTTGCAAAAAGAATGGTTTTATTCCACTTGGCCTTTTTGAAAAAGGAACGACAGAGTTCGAGGTTTTAAGTCAACTGACAAAGCTTCTAGATGATGACGGATACCGCCATCAACTCTTTGAGAAAATGACAAAATATCACTTTAATAACAATAAAAAGAAGGTGCTAAAGAGCATATTAGCATTACTATCTAGCCAGACAGATGGGAAGGGGCATTGAAGACTGTCGCTATTATTCAGGCTAGAATGGAATCATCCAGATTACCGAACAAAATGCTTTTGAATCTTCATGGCCAACCTATTTGTGAATGGGTGTTTAGAAGGGTGCAGCAATCAGAAAAGGTTGATCAGGTGGTTTTTGCGTTACCAAGTTCCGCAAAGGATGATGTTCTTGCCCGTTACTTGCAATCGATTGGTGCAACCTTTTTCAGAGGTAGTGAAATGAATCTGGTAGAAAGGTACTATATGGCTGCACAGGAGACAGGCGCAGATCAAATTGTCCGTGTTTGTGCCGACAATCCGCTCATTTGCGCTAGCGAGATTGATAGACTGGTTGACTTTTATGAACATGAATCATGTGACTATGCATATAATCATATTCCTCTAGAGAACCTCTATCCTGATGGGCTGGGTGCAGAAATCTGCTCTATGCAATTGCTTGAAGAGATATGGCAAAAAGCATTAATACCAGATCACTGTGAGCACCTTTTTAACTTCATTTTGGATAACAGAACCGACTACACCATTAAGACGTTCGATCCACCTGATGAGATTGCTTATCCAGAGTTGAAACTTGACTTGAATACACCGTATGATTACCAGCAACTATTAGAAAAACCTTACCAAATCAATATGAGTGCTACTGATATTGTTAGAACGTCACTTAAACATAAAGTAAACCCAATAAAATGAAGATTCTCGACCTTTTTCACAAGAACCATAGCCAAAATGACTTGATAGGGCGTCCCTACATTATTGCCGAAGCCGGAGTAAATCACGAGGGCGATTTAAATATTGCCAAACGTCTGATTGATGAGGCGAAAGAGGGTGGAGCACATGCTATCAAGTTTCAGACATATAAGGCCAACACCATCGCCTCTAAGAATTCACCATCTTATTGGAATTTA
>JAZAFR010000026.1:0-124460 GCA_036121365.1 Pseudomonadota bacterium
AAGAATTAGTCTGGGAAAATGGGCCTATTTTAGGGCTGGATCAAGAGACAAGTGCGCGTCATGTAGCGTATCTTGAGGCGGAAGGGATGGAGGTTTGGCAGGTCGCAGAAAAAGAGAGTTGACAAGGCCGTAAAGTTGTCGCACAATTGCACCAATAACAGGAGGGATGCCCGAGTGGTTAAAGGGATCAGACTGTAAATCTGACGGCTCTGCCTACGTAGGTTCGAATCCTACTCCCTCCAATGGACCAGTTTGCTTTAGCGGGTGTAGTTCAATGGTAGAACCTCAGCCTTCCAAGCTGATGGTGTGGGTTCGATTCCCATCACCCGCTTTATGGTGCGTGACCTGTTTCTATGCGCCCACATAGCTCAGGCGGTAGAGCACTTCCTTGGTAAGGAAGAGGTCACCGGTTCAAGTCCGGTTGTGGGCAATACGGCTCTTGCGATTGACCGTATGGTTAAAGTGAGCTTTCGGGCTTATTTTTTAGAGGCATGCAGTTTGGATGTTAAAGTTCTAAAGCTGGCATGATGAGAGGATTACAAGCGCGTTAGCGAAATTTAAAAGAGAAGAGGTATATATACAATGGTTGATAAACATGATACATCCAAAGTAGTGGTTAATGTCGGAACAATTGGACACGTTGACCATGGGAAAACAACTTTGACATCCGCATTATGTGGAATGGATTTTGGATCGATTGACAAAGCTCCAGAAGAAAGAGAGAGAGGGATTACAATTTCCACAGCACACGTTGAATACTTTACAGATAAGAGGCATTATTCGCATGTTGATTGTCCAGGACACGCAGACTATGTGAAGAACATGATCACTGGTGCTGCACAGATGGATGGTGCTATTTTGGTTGTTAACGCTGCAGATGGTCCAATGCCTCAAACAAGAGAGCATATTTTGTTGGCTAAGCAGGTTGAAGTTCCTAAAATACTTGTGTATCTAAACAAGGCTGACCAGGTTGATGATCCAGAATTGATTGAATTGGTTGAAATGGATATCAGAGAACTATTGGATCAGTATGGTTTCCCTGGCGATGATACACCAATCATTGTTGGATCTGCTTTGCATGCAATGGAGAAAAAAGATACTGATTATGGATTGAAATCTATACAAAAACTTAAAGATACTATGGATGAGTGGTTTACTGTTCCTGAGCGTCCGATTGATAAAGATTTTATGATGCCTGTTGAAGACGTATTCTCAATTTCAGGTCGAGGTACAGTGGTTACGGGTAAGATTGAAAGAGGTATTATAAAGGTTGGAGAGCCTGTTGAAATTGTTGGAATTCGTGAGACACAAACAACGACTTGTACCGGTGTTGAAATGTTCAGACGTTTGATGGATGAAGGTAAAGCAGGTGATAATGTTGGACTACTGCTGCGTGGACTAAAGCGTGAGGATGTAGAAAGAGGTCAAGTAATCGCTAAGCCTGGCACAGTCAAGCCTCACACTAAGTTTGTATCTGAAGTTTATGTGTTGTCTAAAGAAGAGGGTGGTAGACATACCCCATTTTTCAATGGATATAGACCACAATTCTACTTCAGAACAACTGATGTAACTGGTGCTGTTGAATTGGCAGAAGGTGTTGAAATGGTGATGCCAGGTGATAACGCAACATTTACTGTTGAGTTGATTGCCCCCATTGCGATGGAGAAAGGTGTGCGTTTTGCGATACGTGAAGGTGGTAGAACAGTAGGTGCAGGTGTTGTCACTGAAATTATAGAGTAGTTGTTAAGAGAAGGTCAGTAGCTCAACTGGTAGAGCAGCGGTCTCCAAAACCGCAGGTTGTGGGTTCAAGTCCCTCCTGGCCTGATTAAGTGGAAAGTGAGTGTTAATATGGTAGACAAAAGTCAAACATCTAAGTATAGATATACAGATATCTCTTTATGGGTGCTGATTGTTGCTATTGTATTTTGCGGCAATTATTTGATGTTTTACTATCGTGAGCAGATTGCCGTTTTTCGTTTATTATTTACTTTTTTTGGACTGGCTTTTGTGTTAGCAATAGCCAGTCGAACAACACAAGGGGTTTTTGTTATTAACTATGCTCAATCTTCTTGGGTTGAAATGGGCAAAGTGATTTGGCCAAAGCCAAGTGAGGCTAAGCAAATTTCAATAGTAGTTCTTTGTGCAATTGTGTTGATAACACTTGCCTTATGGCTCGTTGATTCAGTACTTACTGTGACTGTGAGAGGTTTATTGGGATGACAAAAATGAGTGACGACATGACGGAAGATCAAAATCTAGATGAGATAAATCGGGATAACAAGTCGCCTTTAGACGGGGATGATACTGAAGTGACAAATGCCAATTTTAAATGGTATGTTATCAGAATTGCCACGGGTAAAGAAAATAAATTTAAGGATTTGTTGGTTGAACGTATTAAGAGAGAAGACAAACATTCTTTTTTTGGTGAGATTTTAATACCGACCGAAGAAGTGGTTGAATTGAGAGCTGGACAGAAAAGAAAGGTGAAACGAAAGTACTTTCCAGGATATGTTTTGATTCAGATGGATATGGGTGATGAATCATGGCAGTTGGTTCGATCAATCCCTGGATCGCTAGGATTTATTGGTGGCAAGGGCAATCATCCTTTGCCAATTTCAGAGGCAGAGGCTCAGAAAATTCTTAAAAGGACGATTGAAAAACCAGAAGAAGTTAAGCAGACAACTGTTTTCAGTCCAGGTGAGTTGATTCGGGTAACAGATGGTGCTTTTGCTGATTTCAATGGTGTTGTTGAAGAGGTTAATACAGAGAAAAGTCGATTGGTGGTTTCTGTCCTTATTTTTGGTCGATCTACACCTGTTGAGTTAGAGTTTAGTCAAGTAGAGAAAGGAACGTAGTAAAATAGGAATCGTGTTATGGCATCGAAAAAAATAAAATCATATATTAAGTTACAAGTTAAAGCTCAAATGGCCAATCCGAGTCCTCCAATTGGACCGGCTTTGGGGCAGCATGGTGTTAACATCATGGAGTTTTGTAAGGCTTTTAATGATCAATCAGGCAAGCATGAAAAAGGTTTGGTTTTGCCTGTTATCATTACTGTGTATCAAGATAGGAGTTTTGATTTCATTATTAAAACGCCTCCAACATCAGTATTGATTAAGAAAGCATTGGGTTTGGAGACAGCTAGTGGTAGACCAAATACAGAGAAGGTTGGCGTATTAACGCAGACTCAGTTGCAAGAAATAGCTGAGGTAAAGATGCCGGATCTCAATTGTGAGACGCTGGATGCTGCAATGGTTTGTATAGCAGGTACTGCACGTAGCATGGGTGTGGACATAGAACAAAGCTAACGAGGAAACAAAGATGGCAAAGGTAAAAGAGACAAAGCAAAAAGATACATCAGCTCATGAAAAAATTGACAAAACACAGATGTGTACATTGGATCATGCAATAAAAGGTCTAAAACAACGTTCAAGAGTTAAGTTTGTTGAGAAAGTTGACATCAGTTTGCAGACGGGAATAGATGCAAGAAAAATGATGGTCAGAGGGATGGTTGGTTTGCCTCATGGTACTGGTAAATCAGTCAAAGTGTGTGTGTTTGCCAATGGTGATCAAGCAAAAGCAGCGAAAGACGCGGGTGCACACAAAGTTGGATTTGAAGACTTGTTTGAGGAGCTAAAAGGGGATGATTGGCATTATGATGTGATTATTGCCACTCCTGATGCGATGGCTATGGTTGGTAAATTGGGTAAAAAATTAGGGCCTAAGGGTTTGATGCCCAATCCAAAACTGGGTACAGTGACGCAAGATGTCGAGAAGGCTGTGAAATCAGCATTGTCCGGCCAAGTCCAATTTAAACTAGATAAGGCGGGCATCATTCATTGTAGTATAGGGACGATCAAATTTACAGAGCAGGCGCTTGAAGAGAACTTATGTGCTCTTTTAGACGAAGTCAAAAAAGCGAAGCCCGCATCTGCAAAGGGTCAATATTTAAAAAAATTATATTTAAGCACCACTATGAGTCAAGGTTCATATTTGGTAGATTTATCGAAATTATTGAATTAGAGAGGTGGTGAAATGAGTTCAGTATTAGCAGCTAAACAGAAAGAAGTAACTGATTTGGTTGAGGTGGCAAAAAAGTCTCACTCGTTGGTTGCTGTTCATTACAGGGGCATGAATGTCACTGCTATGACAGCTTTGCGCTCAGAAGCACGGAAGCGTAATGTGTATATGAAAGTTATTAAGAACACATTGGCAAGAAGAGCGTTATCTGAGTGTCAGTATTCTGGCGTTACAGATAAAATTGTTGGTC
The DNA here is from genome assembly GCA_036121365.1 of Pseudomonadota bacterium. GTDB lineage: Bacteria > Pseudomonadota > Gammaproteobacteria > Comchoanobacterales > Comchoanobacteraceae > UBA7916. The sequence continues at coordinate 4,271 of JAZAFR010000026.1, forward strand.
CAATCATTTTGGCTTTCTCTATGGAAGAGCCAAGCGCGGCTGCAAAACTTTTTAAGAAATATGTAAAAGATTATGATGTACTAAAGGTTCAGGTTATTGGTGTCGATGATGCTGTGTATTCCAATACTGATTTGGGTAAAATTGCTGATATTCCAAGTAAAGATCAGGCAATAGCGATATTGCTTGGTTCATTACAATCGCCAATTAGAAATTTGGCCTGTACATTACAAGAGACTTATGCTACACTGGTGCGCGTTGTTGATCAGGTAGCTAAGAAAATAGAATCACAACAGTAAACGGGAGAACGAGGTGAATAAAGAAGTGACAAGTGCAAAAGCAGAAACAGGTATAGATGCAATAGCAGCATCCATCAGTAAGTTAACTGTGGTTGAAGTATTGGATTTGGTTAAGAAATTAGAGGACGAGTATGGTGTTTCAGCTCAGGCTGCTGCCGTAGTTGCTGCGCCAGCTCAAGCTGGTGGTGGTGATGCTGCTGCTGCTGAGGAGAAAACAGAGTTTGATTTACATATCAAGTCTTTTAAAGATAAAATCCCAGCAATTAAAGCTGTGAGAGCCATAACAGGTCTTGGGTTGAAAGAAGCTAAGGATCTTGTTGAAAAAGCTCCTTGTGAATTGAAATCAGGGATCAGTAAATCCGATTGTGAAAACTTTAAGAAACAACTAGAAGAAGCTGGTTGTGAAGTTGAAGTTAAGTAACTTTAAAGAACAAAATTCTCGAATCACACACCATGAGTAATCGTGGTGTGTGAATAAGCTTATTTGTAATAAACAGGTGTGAATATGGCGGACAAACCCAGTGTATCAGAGACGGAAGCAGTTAATAAAGAAACAGGTCAAAACAAATTAGAATACTTTGTGAAATCAAAACAATCCATTGTAGAACAAAACAGGCCTCGTATTTATTTGGATGGAAAGAGTGATGAGATTATTAATCCTGAGGGGTTAATCGAGACCCAATTATCATCGTATGATGATTTTTTACAGCGGTATGTTAATAGCGAAGATCGCAGTTTGTCAGGGTTGCACGCTGCTTTTCATTCAGTGTTTCCCATTGAGAGTAGTAATCAACATATTTCTCTTGAATATCTGGGATATGAAATAGGTGAGACCACATACGATGTCAACAGTTGTCTGATACGTGGAAAAACCTATTCAGCACCATTGCAAGTCAAGCTAAGGCTGGTTGTTTTTGATAAAGACCAGTTGCCGCAAAATAAAGTTGTAAAAAATATTAAAGAGCAGACAGTATACATGGGAGAATTGCCATTGATGACACCAAGTGGTAGTTTTGTGATCAATGGATCAGAGCGCGTTGTTGTTTCTCAGTTGCATCGTTCTCCAGGTGTGTTTTTTGAGCACGATAAAGGGAAGACACATTCATCCAAGAAAATATTGTTCTCTGGACGTATAATTCCCTACAGAGGGGCTTGGTTTGATATCGAGTTTGATGTGAAAAACCTATTGTTTGTTCGGATTGATAGACGTAGGAAGCTGCCAGTTACTGTTATCTTGAAAGCACTCGGGTTGAATAAGTCGGAAATATTGGATCTCTTCTACGATACAGATCAAGTTGATCTTGAATATGATGACGCTTGTAGAACTAGTTTATCAGATATTGATGTAACGGGCAAAATGTTGAGTAAAAGGATTGAAGAGTTGTTGGCATCTTCTTGTCAGTCTCAAATACACATCAGTCCTGAGCGTATGAAGGGACAACTGTCTCCTGTGGATATCAAGGATGAGAAAGGTGAGCTAATTGTTTCTCAATCTCGTCGAATCTCTAAACGACATATTAAGTTAATGAACGCATCGGGTATCAATACACTGAGTACGTCTTGCCAATACCTCATTGGTAAAGTACTGTCTGCACCTATCTATGATAGGGAAACAGGCGAAGAGCTACATGAAGTAAATACCGTAGTAACTCAAGAAGTTTTGGCTGATATTATTACTGCAGATGTTAAGCAATTTCATGTTTTAAGTATCAATGATACAGATAGAGGTCCGTATATTTCAGATACATTGAGAATCGATTCCTCTGAAGACCAGTCTGAAGCTTTGGTTGAGATTTACAGAGTAATGCGACCAGGTGAACCACCAACAGCAGAAGCAACCAAAACTTTGTTCAAAGATTTATTTTCTAGCCCTCAGCGTTATGATTTGTCAGAAGTTGGAAGGATGAAATTTAACAAGCGTTTGAATATTACTGACCGTCTTGACTCTAGGGTTTTAGATAAGGAAGATATTATAAAAACCATACAAGAGCTTGTTAATATTAGGAATGGCCATGGGACTGTTGATGATATAGATAACTTGGCCAATAGACGTGTCAGACGTGTTGGAGAAATGGTTGAAAATCAATTCCGATCTGGGCTTGAAAGAACAAAACGTTCGGTTTTGGATAGATTTGGTTACCCCGACTCAGAAGGATACTCCCCGCAAGAAGTATTCAATGCTAAGCCAGTTGTAGCTGCATTACATGAGTTTTTTGGTTCAAGTCAAATGAGTCAATTTATGGATGCAACCAACCCACTATCAGTCTTGGCGATTAAAAGGAGAGTGACTGCTCTGGGACCAGGTGGTTTGTCAAGGGATAGAGCAGGGATGGAAGTACGAGATGTGCATCATACACATTACGGTAGAATTTGTCCGATTGAAACACCAGAGGGGCCAAATATTGGACTGATTAACTCTCTTGCTATTTATTCAAGAATCAATGATTATGGATTTATTGAGACTCCAATTAGAAAGGTCTCTAAAGGAAAGGTGACTGACTCGGTTGAATATGTATCTGCCATTGAAGAAGGAGATTACTATATTGGGCAGAGCAGTAGTAATATGGATAAATCTGGAAAACTACTTGATGATTTTGTGACATGCCGTCACATGCGGGATTTTATCAATGTGACCCCAGATAAAATTGATTATGTTGATATTTCACCAAGGCAGATCGTGTCTGTTGCTGCTTCTTTGATTCCTTTTCTTGAGCACAATGATGCGAATAGAGCGTTGATGGGATCTAACATGCAACGTCAGGCAGTTCCTTTGGTTAAGCCTGAGAAGCCTTTAGTTGGTACTGGTATGGAGAGAGTAGTTGCTTCGGATTCAGGTGTGTCTATGGTCGCACGACGTTCGGGTACAGTAAAGTCTGTTGATGCATCGAGAATTATTATCTGTGCGGACACTGATGATCTAACTGACCCCATAGATGTTTACATGTTGACTAAGTTTTCAAGATCAAACAACAATACCTGTGTTGACCAACGTCCAGTAGTTCAAGAGGGTGAATATATACAGGCAGGAGATATGATTGCTGATGGTCCATCAACAGATTTTGGAGAGTTGGCACTGGGGCAAAATCTTTTGGTCGCATTTATGTCCTGGAATGGATACAATTTTGAGGACTCAATTATTATTTCAGAGCGAGTTGTTTCAGATGATCGCTTTACATCAATTCATGTTCAGGAGCTCTCAGCTACGGCTAGAGATACCAAGCTGGGTCCAGAAGAAGTGACTGCTGATATTCCAAACATCAGTGAGTCTGCGCTGTCAAAATTGGATGGCAATGGGATTGTGTACGTTGGTGCTAAAGTTGTACCAGGGGATATATTGGTTGGAAAGATTACGCCAAAAGGTGAAGCAATACTATCTCCTGAAGAAAAATTACTACGTGCTATCTTTGGTGATAAAGCATCAGATGTAAAAGACAGTTCTTTAAGAGTTCCGGCCGGAGTGTATGGAACTGTAACGGATGTACAGATATTTTCTAGAGAGGGTGTAGAACGCGATTCTCGATATGATAGCATCATTGAAGAAACACTGTCTAAGTTCAAGAAGGATAGGAATGAGCAGCTTGGTTTGACTTTAGACAACTTGCATTCTAAAGCCGTTACGTTGTTGACAGGAGAAAAGTCCTTAACAACTAAGAATGGAATAAAGAGAGATACGAAATTAACCAACACTCTTTTGGCTGAGCTAACGTTAGCGAAACTAACTGATATTGAAGTGGGTAACGAGGATGTGGCCTCTGAGCTTGGATTGATTGCTCAGGCAGTTAAGGATGCAAAGAAGTTATGTGATGCTGACATTCAAAAATGTGAAGAGCGTTTGATGAAAGGAGATGATCTTGCTCCAGGTGTGATTAAGGTAGTTAAGGTTTTTCTTGCAACAAAGAGAAAATTGCAACCAGGTGATAAGATGGCCGGTAGACACGGGAATAAAGGCTGTGTTTCTGTCATTGTTCCTGAAGAAGATATGCCTTACATGGAGAATGGACGTGTTGTTGATGTTATTTTAAATCCGTTAGGTGTGCCCTCTCGTATGAACGTTGGCCAGATTCTCGAAACGCATTTGGGCTGGGCTGGAAAAGAGTTGGGTGCTTCGGTAAACAAACTTTTAGAAGAGAATAAAAAGAATGATGCGTATCATTTACTTTCAAAGATTGAAGATATTGTAGGTTTTGATTCTGGCAGTAAGAAAGATGTTGAGCAGCGTTATAACTCTCTGGCATTAAAGCGTTATCAGGATGGGATTCCGTTTGCTACACCCGTGTTTAACAAAACCTCTGAAGACAAAATTAAGCAGCTATTGAATTTAGCAGGTCTGCCTGAATCTGGTCAAGCAACATTGATTGATGGGAGAACTGGGGAACCATTTGATAGAGATATCACTGTTGGGTATAAGTATATTTTAAAGTTGCATCATTTAGTGGATGAGAAAATGCACTCACGTTCAACAGGCTCATACAGTTTGGTGACTCAACAGCCGTTAGGCGGTAAAGCTCAAGGTGGTGGTCAGCGATTTGGAGAAATGGAAGTTTGGGCATTACAGGCTTATGGTGCTGCTCATGTGCTGCAGGAAATGTTGACTGTTAAGTCTGATGATGTCATGGGCAGGACCCGTATGTATAAAAACATCATTGATAATAATTTAACAGTCGAAGCATCAACACCGGAAGTGTTCAATGTTATGGTTAAAGAAGTTAGATCTTTGGCGCTAGACATTCACTTTGATCATGAGGAAGTGAGCAAAGTCGTTGATATATTTGATTTTTCTGGAGATGATGAAGATAGGGTTGAGAATGATAGTCTGTCAATTAATATTTTATCTCCCGAAAAAATCAAGGCAATGTCCTATGGAGAGGTTAAAAAACCAGAGACGATTAACTATAGAACATTTAAGCCTGAAAGAGATGGTCTGTTTTGTTCAAAGATTTTTGGGCCAATGAAAGATTATGAGTGCCTGTGCGGTAAATATAAGCGCATGAAGCACCGTGGGGTTGTATGTGAGAAATGTGGTGTTGAAGTGACTTTGACAAAGGTAAGACGTGAGCGCATGGGGCACATCAGTTTAGCAGCACCAGTTGCACATATCTGGTTTTTGAAGTCATTGCCGTCAAGAATTGGTTTATTATTGGATATGAATTTGCGCGATATTGAGCGAGTTTTGTATTTTGAAGCATATATTGTTGTTAATCCTGGAGTTACTGATCTTCAGCATAAGCAATTATTGTCTGAAGAAGCGTATATTGAAGCTGTAGAGCAACACGGTGATGATTTTGTTGCATTGATGGGAGCAGAAGCCATTAAGTATATTCTTGATGATATGAATATTGATCTTGAGGTACGTAATATCAGAGAACAAATTGAGATGACTTCTTCCGAGACTCGATTAAAACGCTTGATGAAGCGAGTTAGAATTCTTGAGTCAATTGCAAAGTCTAAAAATAAAGCTTCATGGATGATATTGACAGAACTTCCTGTATTGCCACCTGATTTAAGGCCATTGGTGCCTCTTGATGGAGGGCGTTTTGCAACTTCAGATTTGAATGATTTGTATAGACGTGTGATCAATAGAAATAATCGCTTGAAAAGACTCTTGGAAATGAGTGCTCCAGAAATTATTGTTCGAAATGAAAAGCGTATGTTGCAAGAGTCAGTCGATGCACTTTTTGATAATGGTAGAAGGGGTCGAGCAATTACAGGCACCAATAAGCGTCCGTTGAAATCCTTGGCTGATATGATCAAAGGTAAGAGTGGACGATTTAGACAGAACTTGCTTGGTAAACGCGTTGATTACTCAGGGCGATCTGTTATCGTTGTAGGGCCGACATTGAAGTTACACCAGTGTGGTATTCCGAAGCGCATGGCGTTGGAGTTGTTTAAACCATTTATCTTCTCGCGTTTACAGCGTCTTGATTTATGTACAACGATTAAGTCAGCCAAACAGATGGTTGAAAATGAAGAAGCCCCGGTCTGGGATGCTTTGGATGAAGTGATTAAAGAGCACCCTGTTATGTTGAACCGTGCTCCAACATTGCATCGACTTGGAATACAGGCTTTCGAGCCCATTCTTATTGAAGGTAAAGCGATTCAATTACATCCTTTAGTATGTAAGGCGTATAATGCTGACTTTGATGGTGATACGATGTCTGTACACGTTCCCTTGTCTATTGAGGCACAGTTAGAAGCTCGTTGTTTGATGATGTCGACTAATAATATCTTATCACCAGCCAATGGTAAGCCAATCATTGTTCCGGATAAAGATGTTGTGTTGGGTTTATATTATCTGACTAAAGAGCGTGTCAATGCATTAGGTGAGGGCATGACCTTTAATAGTTGTGAGGAATGCAGGCGTGCTTATTATGTTGGATTCGTTTCACTGCATGCTAAAGTTAAAGTTCGTATGAACCCTGATGACTCAGAAAGTGGCGTTGCTGATCAGATTGTTGAAACCACAGTGGGGCGTATTATTTTCTGGGAGATCATTCCTTCAGGTATTCAGTTCTCCCTGATTAATAAAGTGATGAAAAGTTCTGATGTATCCAATTTGATACATGAATGTGTTCACGATTTAGGACCTAAGAAGACCGTGGTCTTCGCAGATCAGTTTATGTACTTAGGATTTAAGTATGCTTCTAAGTCAGGTATTTCTATTGGTATCGATGATTTGATGATTCCAAAGGAGAAATTGAGTATCGTTTCTGATAGTGAGAAAAGTGTACGAGAGATTGAAGATCAGTTTGCATCAGGTTTGTTAACCAATGGTGAGCGGTATAATAAAATTGTTGATACCTGGACCCATGCAGGATTAGAAGTTGAAAAAGCCATGCGCGAATCAATTTCTGTCGAAGAAGTACAAAGTAAAGAAGGGAAGACAGTCGTTCAAGGATCGTTTAACTCTCTTTATGTGATGGCTGATTCAGGTGCAAGGGGATCTGTCAATCAGATGAGGCAGCTTGTTGGTATGCGAGGATTGATGACACGTCCAGATGGTAGTTTTATTGAAACAGCTGTGACTTCGAACTTTAAAGAGGGGTTGAGTGTGATGCAATATTTTACATCGACTCATGGTGCCAGGAAAGGTCTAGCTGATACTGCTTTGAAAACGGCAAGTTCAGGATATTTGACTCGCCGTTTGGTGGATGTTGCTCAAGATGTAGTTGTTGTTTCTCATGACTGTGGTACTGAGAGAGGTATCGAGATGATACCACATATTCAGGGCGGTGAAGTGGTTGAAGGACTCAGAGAGCGTGTTACTGGACGTGTCCTATCTGAAGACATCGTTGTTGATGATAAGGTGTTGTTGACAAGGAATACGCTTCTCGGAGATGAGGAAGTTTCATTACTTGAGTATCACGGTATTGATAGAATTCATGTTAGATCTCCGATTTTATGTGACTTGAAAAAAGGTATATGTTCAATGTGTTATGGTCGTGATCTTGCGCGTGGATGTATGGTTAATATTGGTGAAGCTGTTGGGGTAATTGCCGCGCAATCTATTGGAGAGCCAGGGACGCAGCTATCAATGAGAACTTTCCATATTGGTGGTGCTGCATCGCGTGCAACTGCTGAAAATAGTATTCAAGTTCGTGCGACAGGAACTGTTAGATTGCACGATATGAAGACAGTTGTTCATCACGAGACCGGAGAGTTGATCGCTATTTCGCGTTCTGGTGTCCTGACTCTTCTAGATTCTCAGGGCCGTGAGTGTGAGCGATATAAGCTCCCTTATGGAACAACGTTGAAGGTCAAAGATGGTCAAGCAGTGAAATCAGGTATGACTGTTGCAGAGTGGGACCCATATACGCATCCAATTATTGCTGAGGTTGCCGGTAAAGTTGATTTTGTTGATTTTATTGAAGGCGTTACGATTACCCGACAAACTGATGAGTTAACAGGATTGTCCACTATAACTGTTCTTCAGGATCAGGCAACAAAAGATGCCAGAGCCATGGTTAGATTGCTAGACTCTGAGGGTAATAGTGTTTATCACCCAGGAACAAAAGTGCCCGCCAATTACTTTTTGACGGCAGGGTCTATTGTAAACCTAGAGGTTGGACATATGGTTGGTGAAGGTGATGTCATTGCGCGTATACCAAAAGAAGGGTATAAAACGACGGATATCACTGGTGGCCTTCCACGAGTTTCTGATATTTTTGAAGCAAGGAAACCAAAAGACTCTGCTATTTTAGCACCAATATCTGGTGTTGTGAGTATGGGTAAGGAGACGAAGGACAAGAAGCGTTTGACGATCACCGATCAAGATGGTAACAAGTATGAAGAACTGGTTCCAAAATGGCGTAGTGTTACTGTGTTTGAAGGTGAGAGTGTTGAGAAAGGAGAGGTTGTTGTTGATGGTCCAGATGATCCTCATTCAATTTTGCGTTTGAAAGGAACGATTGAGTTGGCAAGATATATCATCAATGAGGTCCAAGATGTCTATCGACTGCAAGGTGTGGGTATTAATGATAAGCACATTGAAATCATTATCCGTCAAATGTTGAAAAAAGTTTTGATAACACAATCAGGAGATTTAGGATACTTGCCTGATGAAGTGGTGGAGAAATATGTTATTGAGGAAGAAAACAAAGAATTGCTCGATGTGAATCCTGATGCAACTCCAGCATCTTATGTTCCGGTTCTTCTTGGGATTACAAAGTCTTCATTGTCGACAGAATCATTTATTTCTGCGGCATCCTTCCAGGAAACAACACGAGTTCTAACAGAGGCATCTATTTCAGGTTCTAAAGATTATTTGATTGGTCTTAAGGAGAATGTGCTTGTTGGTCGCTTGATTCCTGCTGGAACTGGTTTTAAATCAAGTTCACAGGTTCGTTCTGATGTGTCTATGGGGCAAATAGATGATGCTTCAAGTGATACTACTGTATAGGAAAGGATTAAATAGTATTTGAGTTTAAGGGGGTAGAGAAGCCTGATTGTTGATTCACTTGATGAGTGATCGTAAGGGCTTTTCTATCAACTCAATAGAAGTGAGAAATGCTTTTTATTTTGAGCATTATCAAAGATTAAGAGGTTAAGAACTTAATGTGAAGTTATATGAGTGTTGATGTTGCTTGTTTGCCAAATTCATTTCGAATAAACGGTGTTGTATGGTTGACAAATGTCTTCAGTAACAGTAAAATACTCTTCACGTTTATGCTTAACATTATTTATTAAGAACTGTAAGGGACAAGAATGCCTACAATTAGTCAGTTAAGTCGCAAGCCTAGGTTGGCGCGACGAAAGAAAAGTGCCGTACCGGCACTCAAAGATAGTCCTCAAAGAAGAGGGGTTTGTGTCCGTGTGTACACAACCACTCCTAAAAAGCCAAACTCAGCTTTGCGTAAGGTAGCAAGGGTGCGTTTGACAAGTGGTTTTGAGGTGACTTGTTATATACCTGGTATTGGACATAATCTCCAAGAACACTCTGTCGTTCTTGTGAGGGGTGGCCGTGTCAAAGATTTGCCTGGTGTTAGATATACGATAGTGCGAGGTCATCTCGATACTTCAGGGATTTCTGGACGTAAGCAGGGTCGTTCAAAGTATGGTGAGAAAAAGCCAAAAGACAGTAAGTAAAGAGGATAGATGGTATGCCAAGACGAAAAAGCGCAGCTTTAGCGAGAGAAAAAAAACCGGATGATTACTTCAACAGTGTTGAAGTAGAGATTATGAATCGTTTAGTAATGGTTGAAGGCAAGCGCTACAAAGCTTGCAAGATAGTCCGGCAAGCTCTGGACGAAGTATTTGATCAGCAGTCAAAGAATGGCTTGTATAGAGTTCAAAAGAAAGCATCTACTGACCGCTCTGAGAAAAGAGGTTATAGAAACGATTCTATCGAAGAAGCAAGAGATGAAGAAGATGCGAAGGCTGAATTTAATCTAGAGGAAATGGATAAGAAGGAGGCAATACTGGTTATTTTCAATGATGTATTGGAAAGAGCTGGTCCTGGTCTTGAGTTGGTTAGCAAACGAATCGGCGGTGCAAATATACAAGTGCCAGTTGTTGTGAAGCAAGACAGACGACTTACCTTAGCCGCAAGAACAATTGTAAAAAATGCTCGCGCACGTGTTAAACAAATGAAGTCAATGGCAGCAGCTTTGGCAGCTGAAATATTAGATATCATCAAGGGGACCGCTAAGACGCTTGTGGATAAAGAGAACTTGTTGAAAATGGCAAAAGCCAACGCCGTTTATTCTGGCATAAGGAGATAGGAAGTGTCAAATTTACAATTGTATAGGAATATCGGTATATCAGCTCACGTAGACGCTGGGAAAACAACAACGACCGAAAGAATCTTGTTGTATTCTGGGATTACCCACAAAATAGGTGAGGTTCATGATGGTAATGCAGTAATGGATTGGATGGAGCAGGAGCAAGAGAGGGGTATTACCATTACTTCTGCAGCAACCACCATTAACTGGTCTGGCATGGACAGTCAGTTCAAGAAACATCACATTAATATTATTGATACTCCTGGACACGTTGATTTTACCATTGAGGTGGAGCGCTCTCTGCGTGTACTAGATGGTGCTGTATTTGTTCTATGCTCCGTTGGTGGTGTAGAGCCACAGAGTGAGACCGTATGGAGACAGGCCAATCGTTATCGTGTGCCGAGGCTTGGATTTGTTAATAAGATGGATAGGGCTGGGGCTGATTTCTTTCGCGTGGTAGAACAAGTTAAGGATAGGTTGAATGCAAAGCCTGTAATACTGCAGCTTCCAATTGGCAAGGAAGATGACTTTGCTGGTATTATCGATTTGATTAAAATGAAGGCGATTTATTGGGATCAAGAAAACATGGGTGTAACTCATGAATATATGGATATCCCAGAGGAATACAAGGAGCAATCGCAGGCACACAGGGAGCTTTTGGTTGAAGCGGCTGCAGAGGCGTCGGAATCTCTTATGGAGAGTTATTTAGAAAACGGCGACCTGACAGAAAATCAGATCATAGAAGGTATTAGAAAACTCACAATTGACATTGAAATTATTCCTATGTTTTGTGGTTCTGCGTTTAAAAATAAGGGTGTACAGTGTGTGCTAGATGGTGTGGTTAATTTCTTGCCGTCTCCTTTAGATGTGCCTGCAATTTCTGGTGCAGACGAGTATTCTGAATCTTCACGTTCTCCATCAAAAGACGAACCCTTTAGTGCTTTGGCATTTAAGATTGCAACGGATCCATTTGTTGGAAACCTCACATTCATACGTGTGTATTCTGGGGAATTAAAAACAGGTGATACGGTTTACAATTCCTTGAAGCGCAAAAAAGAGAGAATTGGCCGAATGGTACAAATGCACTCCAACAGTCGGAAAGAGATTAAAACCATACAAGCAGGTGATATTGCTGCAGCAGTCGGACTCAAACAAGTTTCTACAGGTGATACATTGTGTGATATAGATGATCCTATTATTTTAGAGAAGATTGTGATACCAGAGCCAGTGATATCGATTGCAGTTGAGCCGAAGACTAAAGCTGATCAAGAGAAAATGGCTTTGGCATTGGGCAAGTTGACAAATGAAGATCCTTCCTTTCAAGTGAGTACTGATCACGAAAGTGCACAGACAGTGATACATGGAATGGGTGAGTTGCATTTGGATATCATGGTAGATCGCTTAAAAAGAGAGTTTAACGTCGATGCCAATGTGGGTAAACCACAGGTTGCGTATAGAGAGACTATTAGGGGCAGTGTAGATCAAGAGCAGAAATATGTCAGACAGTCTGGTGGACGTGGACAGTATGGTCACGTTTACATTAAAATTGAGCCAATTGATCAAGGCGGTGGATTTGAATTTGTCAATAATATTGTGGGAGGTGTGATACCAAAAGAATATATTCCTGCAGTTGAAAAGGGTATAAAAGAGCAAATGCAAAATGGTGTTATTGCTGGGTATCCACTAGAAGATATAAAAGTAACATTATATGACGGTTCATATCATGATGTTGACTCCAGTGAGATGGCTTTTAAAATTGCTGGCTCTATGGCTTTAAAAGCCGGAGCTGTGAAAGCAGATCCAGTCATATTAGAGCCTGTCATGAAAGTTGAGGTTGTTACTCCTGAAGATTATATGGGAGATGTTGTCGGTGACCTCAATAGAAGACGTGGTGTTATTCTCGGAATGGATGAAAGTCCTAATGGCAAAATTGTGACTGCTGAAGTCCCATTGGCAGAAATGTTTGGTTATACGACAGACTTACGGTCTATGAGTCAAGGCCGGGCAACTTCAACAATGGAGTTCAATAAGTACTGTGAAGTCCCGAGGCAGATTGCTGATATGATAATTAAAGGGCGTGTTAAGTCGGAAAGTAATTAAAGGAAGGTTGTTATGACTGCTGTTCAAGTTAAAAAAGAGAAGATACAAATCAAGTTAAAAGCTTATGATCATAAGCTGATGGATGAATCAATAAAAAAGATTGTAGACACAGTTAAGCGTGCTGGTGCACAAATTTGTGGACCAATTCCATTACCGACACGTATAGAAAAATTTTGCTATTTGAAGTCTCCTCATGTGAATAAAGATGCAAGAGATCAAATAGAAATTCGTACACATTCACGGGTTGTGTACATTCTCTCTCCCGAGGCATCAACAATAGATGCATTGATGAAGTTAAACTTGGCTTCAGGGATAGATATTCAAATAAGTATTGAGCATGGAGATAACTAAAGATGACGGGTTTAATAGGAATTAAATGTGGAACAAGCCGACTGGTGAATGAATCAGGTGAGACAAATCAAGTTACTGTGATTCTAGTTCAGCCTAATTATGTCACTGGGAAGAAAGAGGGCAACTCTTTGCAATTGGCAAGTATTCCAAAAAAGAAATCGGTAGGTCGCTGTGAAGCAGGACAATTTAAAAAGTTAAATATAGATCCTCAATCTAAGATTCGTGAATTTGTTTTTTCCAAGGAGAATTATGAAAAACATGAGTTGGGTTCACAGTTAGACGTAGACGCAATGTCTTCTGTTGGTGTTGTTTCAGTAACAGGGACTTCCATCGGTAAGGGTTTTGCTGGATGTGTTAAGAGATGGAATTTCAGTATGCAAAGAGCAACGCATGGTAACTCGTTGTCACATAGAGCGCCTGGATCAATCGGACAGTGTCAAGATCCTGGTCGTGTTATTAAAGGTAAAAAGATGGCAGGTAGGCTTGGTGGTGTGCAAAGGACGGTTAAAGGTCTAAAAGTTATGCGTATTGATAAAGAGAAGGGTTTGTTGATTGTTAAAGGGTCAGTGCCTGGTTATGATGGCTCTGTTGTTTATGTCAGAGAACAGAAAGAAGCGGGTAAATAGGAGTAACAATGAAATTAGAATTGCAATCGTTTAATGCAGAGAAAAAGAAGGCTCTTGGCCAGATAGATCTAGCAGATAGTGTTTTTGGTGTAGAAAACAACGCTGGTCTCGTTCATCAAGTTATTACGACGCACATGACGCGTTCACGCCAAGGAACCAGAGCAACCAAAAATCGAACAATGGTTAGAGGCGGTGGTAAGAAGCCATGGAGGCAGAAGGGGACAGGACGTGCTCGAGCTGGTACAAGTTCAAGCCCTATATGGGTAGGCGGTGGTCACACATTTGCCAAAACTCCCTACGATTATAGTAAAGGTATGAAGTTGAACAAGAAAGTATACCGACTCGGTATCAAATGTATTCTTTCAGAGCAAGTCAAACAGGGTAAGTTAAAAGTTGTTGACAGCTTGGCTATAGAGAGCCATAAAACAAAAGACTTTGTTGGACTTCTGCAAAAATTTGGTGAAGAGAAAGTGTTGTTTATTACTGAGGACGTTAATAAGTCACTGTATTTGGCAACAAGAAATATTCCGAATGTATATTGTATAACTCCAAGTGAGATAGATCCAGTGATTCTATACCAGGCACCGGTGATTATAGTTACTAAAACTGCATTGGAACAAATTACGGAGAACTTATCATGACAGCAATTAAAAACGAAATATTGTTAGATGTTTTGATTACACCTTATGTAACTGAAAAGACTATGCGACAAGCAGATAAAAACATTCACGTTTTTAAAGTTAGAATGGACGCAACAAAAGGTCGAATAAGCCAAGCATGTGAGTTGTTGTATGGCGCTAAGCCAGTGTCTGTGCGAACCATGACTTATAAGCCAGTTGCAAAGAAAAACATGCGAGGCATCAAGACTGAGAAGCGTTACAAGAAGGCCATAGTGAGAATGGAAGAATCTGTCAGTATTGATATTAATAAGCGTATATCTGAGGAGAAATAAGGTGACCACACTAATCAAAAAGCATAAACCCACTTCACCAGGACAGCGTGGTAAAGTATCAGTTATACACACTCATTTGTATAAGGGTAGGCCATTGGCAAGATTGATCGATAGTGATCATAAGAGCAAATTCGGCAGAAATAACAACGGGCGAATCACAACACGTCACAAAAGTGGACCTTTGGGCAAGAGAAAGTTGTACAGAGTCGTAGACTTCAAGCGGACTAAAGATGGTGTACCAGCTAAGGTTTCAAGAATAGAATACTGCCCATTCAGAACAGCTCATTTGGCGTTGTTGTCATACTCGGACGGTGACTGGGCTTATATACTTGCACCACATGGCACTATGCCCGGAGATTCTGTTATGTCAGGTGAAAGTGCACCGATTGAAAGAGGTAACAGTATGCCGATGAGCGCAATTCCTCAAGGTAGTATCATTCATGCAATAGAAATGAAGCCAGGTAAAGGAGCTCAGATGGCAAGATCTGCAGGAACTTCTGCAACTTTGGTAGCAAAAGATGGTGGTTATGCAGTTTTGAGACTGCGCTCTGGAGAGATTAGAAAGGTTTTATTGAGTTGTAGAGCGACATTGGGTGAAGTTTCAAACCCTAAGCATAACTTGATCAAAAGGGGTAAAGCTGGTGTTTCACGACATATGGGAATCAGGCCAACAGTTAGAGGTGTTGCAATGAATCCAATAGATCATCCGCATGGAGGTGGTGAAGGAAGAACTTCAGGGGGCAGACATCCTTGTTCACCTACCGGTTTGCAAACCAAAGGTAAAAAGACAAGGTCTTGTAAACGTACTGACAATATGATTGTTAAGCGTAGAAGCAAGAAGAAGAGGAGATAAGATATGGCAAGATCATTAAAAAAAGGCCCACACGTATCAGGTCGTTTGTTAAAGAAAGTTTTTAAGTCGCAAGAATCAGGAAGTCAAGCTCCGATTAAAACTAGAGACAGAAATTGTACAATCATACCTGATTTTGTTGGCATGAAGTTTCTTGTACATAATGGACGTAATTATGTACCAGTATTTATTTTGAGTGAGATGGTGGGTAAGAAACTTGGAATGTATGCACTGACGAGGCTATTTAAAGAACATTCAGGCGATAGGAAATCATAAGAGGACAGTATTATGCAGACGAGAGCAGTTACAAAAGGGGTCAGAATTTCACCTTTAAAGGCAAGAATTGTTGCCAATAAAATACGTGGAATGCATGTATCTAAAGCCATAGATTTACTTGAGCATTCTCCCAAAAAAGCAGCAAAGCATTTACTAAAGACATTGCTATCAGCAATGGCCAATGCTGAGAATAATCATGATTTAGATATTGATGATTTGTTCATACAAAGTATTTGTATTGATCAAGGTCCAGTCATGAAGCGTATGATGCCAAGAGCAAAAGGACGCGGAGACAGGATATTAAAGCCTTCTAGCCACATGACAGTTGTTGTGGGGATAGAAGCAGAGAAAACAAGACGTGTGACAGGAGATAATTAGATGGGACAAAAGAAAAGCCCTTTGGCGCTTAGACAAGGTATCAATAGAAACTCATCATCGTTGTGGTATGCACACCCAAGAGTTTACAAGGATCATATTGTAGAAGATTGTAAGATACGTAACTACCTTCAGAAAAATTATCACAGTGCTGCAATCAGAGAAATTTTTATTCAACGCTCTTCACAGAGCCTACAAGTGCGTATCATATGTGCTAGACCGGGATTAATCATTGGTAAAAAGGGATCTGATGTTGATAAGGCGAAATACAGTGTCTCTGCAATCATTCGACAGCCAGTGCACTTGACTGTTGAGGAAGAAAAGAAGCCAGATTTATCAGCGAAGATTGTTGCTGAAGCTGTTGCTTCGCAGCTCGAAAGACGAGTTGCATTTCGGAAGGCAATGAAGCGTTCTGTGCAATCAACCATGAGGGCTGGAGCTAGTGGCGTTAAAATCATGGTTAGCGGAAGATTGAATGGTGCTGAAATTGCAAGAAGCGAAAAATATTTAGAAGGTAGATTACCTTTGCATACTTTTAAAGCAGATATTGATTACTATATCGCTACAGCGAGTACAACCTATGGTATCATTGGTGTCAAAGTGTGGATTTATAGAGATAAAGTTAAACCTAAGAGAAAGACTAAGGAAGAGGGGTAATAGATGTTACAGCCTAAGAACAGAAAGTACCGTAAGGACTTTAAAGGAAATAGCGGAAAGATATTAGGAAAGGCAAAGAATCCTAATGTGTGCTTTGGTGACTATGGGATGCAATCTACACAGGCCAGTCGCTTGACAGGTCGTCAGATAGAGGCTGCAAGACGTGTCATCAGCCGATCTTTGAAACGTCAAGGTAAAGTTTGGATTAGGGTTTTTCCTGATAAGCCTATTACCAGTAAGCCACTAGAAGTAAGACAGGGTAAGGGAAAGGGTAACGTTGAGTATTACGTTTTCCTAGTTAAGCCAGGCACTGTTATATTTGAAATAGCAGGTGTTTCAGAAGATGTTGCTAGAGCTGCTATAAGATCTGCAGGTGGGAAGATGCCGTTTAAGACGAAATTTATAACAAGTGATAAGGTGAGTGTATAATGAAAGAGTTAAGGGACAAATCAGTTGCTGATTTAGAGGCTAAGGTAATTGAAAATAAAAAACTACTTTTGGATTTAAGATTTCAGAAAAATTTGGGAAATCAGGTGAAAACTCACATGTTTCGAAAGCTAAAACGTCAGAATGCGAAAATCAAAACTTTATTAACTGAGAGAGAGTGTCATGAGTAAGAGAAAGAGCGCAATAGTAGGAGTAGTTGAAAGCGTATCGCCGAAATCACTAGTTGTTGTAGTAAAACGTAAAGAGAAGAATTGGCTTGGGAAATATGTAGCAAAATCATCTAAGTTGCATGTGCATGATGAAAAATCAGAAGCAAGTAAGGGTGACATCGTAAAAATGGTTCCGTCAAGACCTCACTCTAAACAAAAGACATGGGAACTGGATTCAGTTCTAGAGAAAAGTGTTGAAGATATTACAGAAAAGGGGGCAATATAATGATTCAGGAAGGAACTTCATTGACTGTTGCTGATAACTCTGGCGCAAAGCGTGTTGTTTGCATCAAGGTTTTAGGTGGGTCTAAGAGAAGGTATGCACGTGTCGGTGATGTGATACGTATTACTGTTAAAGAGTGTATTCCAAGAAGTCGTGTTAAAAAGGGTGAGGTGATGTTTGCTGTTGTCGTCAGAACAAAAAGTCGTATCAACCGTAAAGACAATGCTCGAATATCTTTTGATAGCAATTCGGTAGTGATACTCAACGCGCAGAAACAGCCTTTGGGTACACGTGTTTTTGGTCCTGTCAGTCGCGAGCTTCGTGATACGTATATGCGTATTATTTCTCTAGCTCCAGAAGTATTATAGGAGGATATGGAATGACGTTAAAGCGTATAAGAAAGAATGATACAGTGATGTTAATTGCCGGTAAAGATAAAGGAAAGACTGGAGAAGTGTTAAAGATCGATGGTGACAAAGTTTTGGTCTCTGGCCTTAATATGGTGACACACTATATAAAAAGAGATCAGCAACGCGGTATTGAGGGTTCATTAACGAAGAAGGAAGCTCCGATTCACGTTTCTAATGTTGCGTATTTTGATAAAAAGTCTAAAAAAATTGTAAAAATAGGGATCAAAGTGCTATCGGACGGGAAGAAAATCCGGTATAATAAGTCCACAAAAAAAGAGGTGAGTGAGTAAGATGGGATTAAGGGAGCAGTATTACAGTCAGATTCTGCCACAGCTTAGAGAAGAGCTTGGTAATGACAGATCAGTTATGTCTATGCCTAGATTGGTTAAGATCACCTTAAATATGGGTGTTGGTCAGGCAAAAGATGACAAGAAGGTCTTAGAATATGCAGTTAGAGATATGTCTGAAATCTCTGGAAGAAAGCCTATCATCACAATCACTGGTCGATCAGAAGCTGGCTTCAAAATCCGTGAAGGCTGGCCTATTGGATGTAAGGTCACACTGAGGAAAGATAGAATGTATGAATTCTTGGACAATTATGTATCTATTGTATGTCCAAAAATGAGAGATTTTAAGGGATACAGCGTGAAGTCATTTGACAAGCAAGGTAATTTCAATATTGGTGTGAAAGAGCAGATTGTATTTAGCGAGATTCGCTATGATAAGATAGACAAAATTCGTGGATTGGATATGGCAATTACCATTTCTGCGCAGAATAACTATGAGGCTTTTCTATTATTGTCTAAGATGAATATGCCTTTTAGGGACAAACTAAACAAAGAAGAGGTAAAGTAATGGCAAGAAGAGCAATGGAAGTGAAGTCCAGAAAGCAGTTGAAAATCATTTCTAATCAAGCTAGACAGAAAACACGGCAAGAGTTGAAAGATATCATATCAAGCGTGGATCCTAAGGTCACTACTGAGGATAAAATGCATGCTGCTTTTAAATTGCAGAAACGCCCTTTAAAGGAGTCGAAATCACGTTACACCAATCGATGTCCACATTGTGGTAGAATACATGGTTATATTAGACGGTTTGGTATGTGTAGATGCTGTGTGAGAAAGTTTTTCTATCTGGCTGTTTTGCCAGGCGTGACAGCGTCGAGCTGGTAAGGAGGTATTAGATAATGAGTATGCAAGATTCCATAGCAGATATGTTTACTAGAATAAGAAATGCACAGGCAAGAAAAAAGCCAATTGTATGTTGTTATAAAACAAAATTTAAAGTTGCTATCTTAGAGGTTCTGAAAAGAGAAGGCTATATTGAAGGATTCGACTTTGAGGATGTTGACGGTATTTCAAATATTAGAATATTTTTAAAGTATTACATGGGTAAATCTGTGATCAGTAAGATTGCAAAAATAAGCAAATCAAGCCTACCTGTTTATAATTCTTTTGACAATATGCTCCCTGTCTGTAATGGCATGGGTATTCGAATAGTGTCAACTTCTAAGGGCCTTTATTCTGACAGAGAGTTGCGAGAAATGTTTGTTAAAAATCAGCATAAGCTTGGCGGCGAAGTGATAGGGGAGGTTCTGTAGTTATGTCTAGAGTTGCGAAAAAATTGATTAAAATACCAGAGTCTGTACGTTTTAATTGTACTGATAATGTGATGACTGTTGAGAACGGTAACAAGAAACTTACTCAAGTGCTTGAAGATTCTGTTGAAATGATACAGACAGAAGAGGGTATTTCTTTTGCTCCTAAAGACAAATCTGGAAAAGCGTGTTGGGCAATGGCGGGGACTACAAGAGCATTACTTGCTAACATGATTACAGGGGTTACAGAAGGATTTAAAGTTCAACTTCAGCTAGTTGGGGTTGGTTATCGTGCTAAGCTAGAGGGCAGAAAAGTTGTATTTACTTTAGGAAAGAGTCACCCAGATGTCTTTCATTTGCCAGATCTCGTTGATATTCAGATTGAAAAAGATGTCAATCTTACATTGACTTCGATTGATAAGCAGTTGGTTGGGCAAGTTGCTGCAAACATGTTTGCTTTAAGAGTGCCTGATGCATACAAAGGAAAGGGTGTGAGAAAGGTTGGTGTTGTACTTAAATTGAAAGAGGTTAAGAAGAAATAATGTCTATACGTTCTAAAAACAAAACACGGGCCGTCATCGCAGCTCAGGGTAAACATTCAGTGATAATAAACCGGACTAATAAGCATTTTTATGCGCAAGTACTGTCTCCAGAGGGTACAGTTCTTGGAGGAGCATCGACGAAGAGTGCAGAAGTTATCAAGAAGATGAAGAAAAATTCTTCAAGTAATTGTATTTCTTCAAAGATCGTTGGTGAGTATGTTTGTGAATTGTTGAAAAAGCTAAAAATTGACAAGTTCGCTTTCAATCGTTCTGGGTATATATATCATGGTAGAGTTAAAGCCTTTGTGGAAGGTTTGTTTGGACAAGATGCTAAAAATACAGGGAAATAGTGATGAGTCAAGTATTAAACAATAAACAAGATGAGCAAACTTATGAATTACTTTCTGAGCTGGTTAGCTTGAGAAGGACTGCAAAAGTAGTTAGAGGTGGGCGAATATTTAGGTTTTCAGCAACTGTTGTGGTTGGTGACGGAGAAGGTCAAGTTGGTATTGGAAATGCCCATGGAATGGAAGTTTCATCTGCTTATCAAAAGGCTCAAAAGCAAGCTAGACAAGATATGGCAACGATAAAACTAACATCTGATAACACAGTACAGCACACAATGATCACTAAATTTGGTGCAACCAAAGTTTTGATTAAGCCTGCACCAAAGGGTACTGGTATCATTGCTGGTGGTGCGATGCGTCAGGTTTTCAAAGTGGCCGGAGTGGAAAATGTCCTAGGCAAAATTCTGGGATCATCTACTGCGCAAAACGTTGCGCGAGCCACTATTAAGAGCTTGCGGGAGATGAATGATCCCAGTAATATATCTGCCAAACGAGGTGTTACAGTAGGAACAGCTAAGCAAGGGAAGGAAGATGACAGTGAAGAAAATTAAAGTACAGCTGGTTAAAAGTGTGATATCTTGTAACCAAAGACAGAGAGCCTGTGTTGTTGGTTTGGGTTTAAGGAAGCTAAACTCTACTCGTGTGCTTGAGAAAACACCAGCAGTGATGGGAATGATTAATAAAGTTAATTTCTTGCTTAAAACAGAAGAGGTATAAAATGGAACTAAATCAACTGAGTCCAGCAGAAGGTTCAAGAAAGTCAGGTAGACGCTTGGGTCGTGGTCATACACGCGGTAAAACGTGTGGTAGAGGGCATAAGGGTTATAAGTCGAGGTCTGGATCATCTGTTCCTGCTTCTTTTGAGGGGGGGCAAATGCCATTGCAGAGACGTTTGCCAAAAGTTGGATTTAACTGTGCAAGCGCTCTTTCTCATAAAGAGGTGAGGCTTTCAGAAATAAATTCTTTGGCTGTCTCTGATAAAACAAAAGATATGGTAATTGATATTGAGTATTTGCGTGATAGAAACATTATACTAAAGTCTACAAAGACAGTTAAGGTATTTCTTTCTGGATCAATAACTAAACCCGTAACACTTAAGTTGCCGGTTACAGCCGGAGCTAAGAAGGCGATTGAGAAAGCTGGTGGGAAATGCGTCGATATAAAGGACTGAAGTTTATATGCATAAGATGAAACGAAAATCAGGTGCCAATGAGCTGAAATACAGGATATTGTTTGTGTTGTTTGCAATATTTGTGTTTCGTGTTGGTGCGCACATACCTCTACCGGGTATTGATTTGGATCAACTGAGTCAGATTTTTCAAGATAACAGAAGTAATGCCATATTGGGATATTTCGATATGTTTACTGGTGGTGCTCTGTCTAATATGAGTTTATTGTCTCTTGGTATTATGCCATATATTTCCTCTTCAATCTGCATGCAATTTTTAAGTTATTCAATTCCCTCGCTAGAGCAACTGCGTAAGCACGGTGGTGAAACTGGAAGACAAAAAATTAATCAGTACACAAGGCAATTGACCTTACTCATTTCAGTTCTACAGTCATTTGGTGTCAGTAAAATGATTGCTGCAAACAGTATGGTTATTCTTCCTCCCGCACAGTTCTACGTACTGACTATACTCTCACTCACAACGGGAACAATGTTCATGATGTGGCTTGGGGACCAAATCACTCGCTATGGTATAGGTAATGGAATTTCAATTTTGATATTTTCAGGTATTGTGTCTAGATTTCCTGAGGCATTTGCCAAGCTGATGTCTCAAGCCAAACAAGGCCAGACGTCCTACGCTGTAATTGCTTTTGTCTTTTTGTTAATGGCAGCTGTGGTTGTCTTTATTGTCTACATGGAAAGAGGACAGAGACAATTGCAGTTAACATACCCCAAAAGACAGCAGGGTAATAGAATGACAATGAACACACGTTCTAAGTTGCCACTCAAGATAAACATGGTTGGTATCTTGCCGCCAATTATCGCGCAAACGTTGATTTTTTTCCCAGCATCGATAGTTGATTTTTTTGCAGTCAGCGAACAGTGGGGTTTTGTAAAGCAGTTGAGGTATTTTATTCAACCAGGCGAGCCATTGTATCTAATTGTTTATGTCGGACTTGTCATGCTATTTACATATTATCTAACTGCACTATTTCATGATTCCAACGAGATTGCAAAGCACCTGAAAAGACAAGGTGCGCTGATCGGTGGTATCAGACCGGGACAGTATACTGCACAGTATATTGATGGAGTTTTGAGTAAATTGACATTTTTTGGTGGAATGTATCTGGCCTTTGTTTCAATTCTGCCTGACATTGTCATTCGTTTTTTACACATACCGCTTTTATTTGGTGGTACCTCATTATTGATTGCTGTTGTGTGTGTAATGGATGTTATGTCTCAAGTACAGACATACTTAATACCTGGTCACACAGCAGGTGTTCAGTCAAATAATAAACTTAATTTATTGAAGTAGGGGAAATACTATGAAACGTAAAGCGTCGTTAAAAAAAATATGTAGTGATTGTAAGATTATCAGGAGACATGGAAAAATTCGTGTTATTTGTGTTAATAGAAGGCACAACCAAGTCCAAGGTTAATTAAAGAGAGGGAAATAATGTCAGTTACAATTTCAGGTCAGTTTATTGCAGAGAAAAAACATATTTGGGTCGGCTTGACTTCTATTTATGGTATAGGTAAGACATCAGCGATGAAAATATGCGAAAAAACGAAAGTACCTTCTGATAGAAAAGTATCAGAATTAACAGAAGATGAATTGGATAAGATTCGTCAGGAAATCAGTAATTATACGGTTGAAGGAGAACTTAGGCGAGAAGTTGCCATTAACATCAAACAAGAGATGGATCTGGGTTCTTATAAAGGGATCAGACACAGACGCGGGTTGCCTGTAAACGGTCAGAGGACGAAAACAAACGCAAAGACACGCAAGAAACGTAAGCGTAGTAAGTAATTGGTAGGGAGATATAGTCAATGAAAAAAGTAATAAGAGGTTCAAAAAAAGGACGTAATGTTGCTCCGACAACAGGTGTTGCCACAGTTAATTCAACTTTCAACAATACCATCATCACAATTGCTGATTTGAATGGACATACGATCTGTGCTGCAAGTGGTGGCATGACACAGAAAGGTAGTCGTAAGGCAACATCACATGCTGCACAAGAAGCTGCAAAAATTGTCGGAAAAAAAGTAATTGATATGGGTATGATCGAAGTGAAAGTGATTTTAAAAGGCCCAGGCAGTGGTCGAGATTCTGCGGTACGTGGTTTGAGTTCATCTGGTTTGAAAGTTTTGACAATTGCTGACAGAACACCAATCCCACATGGTGGTGTTAGACAGCGTAAGAAGAAAAGGGTTTAAGGAGTAGTTATGTCAGTTATAAAGAAAGCAAGAGGAAAGCAGATAAGAGCCTTAACCTCAGGTAATGGTGAAGAAATACTCGATTTAGAGATATTTAGTGGTGTGAAGCCACTTGATAAGAAGTTTAAATCTAAAAGTCTACCAGGAAAAGCTCCTGGTGTGAGAAGGATGAGAGAAAGTGAATACTCACAGTTGATGAAGTCAAAACAAATTGTTCGATTCTATTACGGCCTCAAGGAAGGTCAGTTTAAAAGTTTGTATGATGCATCAGCAAAGTCTAAGGGCTCTACCGGAGATAACTTACTCCAATCTCTTGAGTTGAGGCTAGATAATATTGTTTATCGTGCTGGATTTGCTTCTACTCGTGCTCAAGCAAGACAAGTTGTGTCGCACGGACATATCACAGTGAACGGTAAAAGATTGAATATTCCATCATATCGCTGTAAAATTGGTGATGTTGTCGAAATATCAGAGAAAAGAAAAAAAATGGAGCTGATTCAATTATCAATTGAGTTGGCAAAACAAAAAGAAAGTCAAACTTGGATTGATGTTGA
This sequence comes from Pseudomonadota bacterium, assembly GCA_036121365.1. GTDB lineage: Bacteria > Pseudomonadota > Gammaproteobacteria > Comchoanobacterales > Comchoanobacteraceae > UBA7916. The sequence continues at coordinate 28,685 of JAZAFR010000026.1, forward strand.
TTACGAAAAGCTGAGTGTTACAGTCTCTGAGGCTCCTGCACTTGAACAATTACATGAGATGTTCAAAATTAGCCATGTAATCGAACTTTATTCTAAATAGATAAATAAGGGGTATATATGACAGTAAACGAAGAAACAAATGTAGTCGAGGAGTTAGAAGGTTATCAATTTGATGATATCTATAATGAATTACTGATTCCTAAATATGAGGTTGAAACTAAGTCAGATAATGAAATGGTTTTCAAAATGGCACCGCTTGAAAGAGGGTATGGCCAAATGTTTGGATACTTGTTTCGTAGAATATTACTGTCTTCAATGTTAGGTACTTCAATTGTTAAGGTTGCGATTGACGGTGTTTCTCATGAATATACTACAATTACAGGTGTTGTTCAGGATGTCCAGACTCTCTTGTTGAATTTGAAAGGTGTGGTCATTAAACCCAGTAACGGTGATGTGACTAATTTGTGCATCGATGTAAAGGGGCCTATGACAGTAACTGCTGCAGATATTCAGATAGACAATGACGCAGAGATCATAAATAAAGACCATGTGATTTGTGAAATTTCTGGAAAAGAATCGTTGAAAATAAACATGATTGCAGTTATGGGGCGCGGTTATGAGACTGCATCTTCATTGTCCAATAATGAGGTATTTGGCAATGAAGTCAATGCTTTGTATTTGGATGCTAGTTTTAGTCCTATAGACAGTGTGGTGTATCATGTAGATAACGCTAGAGTTGGAAACCGTACTGATTTGGACAAGTTGACACTTATAGTCAAAACCAATGGAACGATTACCCCAGATCAAGCAGTAAGGAGAGTTGCTACGATTATGCAACATCAATTGTCCAATTTTGCTAGTATCCACGAACGTAAGAATGAAGACAGTGGTAGTTATCTAGATAACATTGACCCGGTTTATTCTAGACTGGTTGATGAACTTGAGTTGACAGTTAGAGCAGCAAATTGCTTGAAATCTGAAAATATAAGATATATTGGTGAGCTAGTACAATGCAACGAATATGATTTGTTGAGGACTCCAAATTTAGGACGAAAGAGTATGAACGAAATCAAAGCTGTTTTAGCTGAGTTGGGATTGACTCTAGGTATGCATATTCCAGAATGGGTGTCGCCTCTTGAGCATATTAAACGCAAAAACGAAGGAGGAGAGTAACGTATGAATCATAAAAATGGAAGAAAACGATTTGGAAGAGACACGAGTCACTGCGAAGCAATGTTTAGAAATATGTGTATTTCTATTATCAAAGAAGAGCAAATTAAAACAACGCTAACGAAAGCAAAAGAACTCAGGAGAGTTCTAGAGCCTTTGATTACTAAAGCAAAACATGGGAAGGATTTATCAACGCGCCGTTATCTCATCGCAAAAATTGGTAACAAAGAAGCGATTGAAAAGCTCTTCAATGTATATGCACCTAAATACAAGAATAGACCAGGTGGTTATTTGCGAATTCTCAAATGCGGTAATAGAGTTGGTGATGCCGCACCTATGGCTTACGTCCAAATGGTGGATTTTGAGAAGGTCGCATAAACAGCTTAAAACATTGACGACCTCTACTTAAAAAGCACGCAATGCGTGCTTTTTTATTTGGTAAGTTTACTACTAAGGTAACTTGGATTACTTTATTTCTGTTTTCATGATAGTAAAGATTCTATCTGCTTCCACTCAATATGGTGTCCATTGTTGTCTAGCATAAGAGCGGTTTCTAATAGTTTTTCTTTAAACGTTTGATTTTTTTTCATGCTGCTTAAAAAAATCAAGTCATCGTAATCAGATAATGTCCTTTTAGCCAAATTTGTTAATATTGTATCAGGGCCTATCTCGAGAAATATTTTTGCTCCTTTTTTTCTAGCCTCATGAAGAGAGTCTGTGAAATTTACTGGCTTTAAAATATGTTTTGACCAATAATCATCTCTTATTTGTGCTGCTGTGAGCTCTTTTGCATAGACATTTGAAAAGATTACACCCTTGGTATGCTTATTTTTTACTTTGAAGTTTTCATAATAGGATTTGAATTTTTCGGTCATTGGTTGCATCAACCTCGAGTGAAACGGGTGTGATACATTGAGTACTCGGGCTTTTATTCTTTTTTCTTGGCAACATTTCTTCATTGCTTCAATTTCACCATTCTCTCCAGCAAGTACAGTCTGTGTTGGACTGTTGAACGCTGCGTAGTCTAAGTCAATATGATTATCCTCTATAATTTCATCAATGATTTTTTTGTTGCTCGCTATTGCAATCATTCCTCCGGTAACTTTTAATTCTTGCATGAGTTTTGCTCTTTTGGTAATGAGCTTGAGTATGTCATCTCTATCATATAACCCATGGCTGTATAGTGCAGAAAATTCACCCACACTGTGTCCAATGAAATAATCTCCTTCGATGCCGAGTTTATACCAAAGATTGTTCAGTGCCATTTGTAACATTACAATACTTGGCTGAGTGTATTCTGTTTGATGGATTTTGTCATTGTCGTCGAGTAAACACTTCATGAGGTCGATCTCTACATGCTTTTTTATGCCTTTGCTATAGCTATCTAAAGACTCTTTGATACACTGCGAGGTTTGATATGCTTCTCTTGCCATTGCTGGATATTGAGAACCTTGACCTGTAAATAAGATGCAGATTTTTTTAGTCCGCGCGGTGTTGATTTTTTTTACCAGCACATTTTGTATTTTTGTTTTTAGTTCTTTTGGACTCCGGTAGAGAAAACTGATTACATAAGGTTGTTTTTTGTAACAGGGTTGGTGAGAAGTCTCCTCTAATAGTGACATTTTAAGTAAATCATTTATTCTTTTTGTGTCGTTTCCTGTTATTCTAAATAATTTTTGTGACATTCAACTTGGCCTTATAGTAAATATGGTAATATGGATAGTTTATTAGTCATTGCTGCAAACAGTAATGCCAGTATACTATGGATGGCTAGGATAGTTGTCTGTGATAATTCTATTGTGATGATATTGGACAGAGGAGAAGCGTGGTTTTTAATGATGGTGACTATATTTGCTGCCTGTATTTGTTGCGTGATGATTTGAGCAATTAAGAAAGATAAATAACCGATTTGCCAGCCCAGAAATACATCGCTTAACCAGTGAGCACCTATGAGGACTCTTGCTAGAAGCGTCGTGCTGATAAAAAGATATGCTCCGTATTTGCACCATCTGCCACTGCTGTTATCTAGTTGTTTTTTTTCATTAAAAAGTATTGATAAGATTAAAGATGTAGTCAGGCAGCTGTGTCCACTTGGCAAGGATTGATTGCCAAGAAACGCTGTGATGTGTTCAGGTCTTGGATAAAGAATCGTATGTTTTAAAATAAAGCATAGCGTGAAGCTTATAGCCACACTTAGCATTAAATGGCATGCAGATGTGGTTTTATTTTTCTGTAGATAATTTGTGCTTAGTATGACTGTCAAAAGTAGAATGAGTGGAATATAGCAAAGAGATGTCTGCAACAGTGAGAGTCTGATTATCAAGATATTTTGATTGCTTAAATAGTTGTAGACTGTTTGGTTAATGTGGTTGAAGCTTCCATTTGCAATCAATGCAAATGTTAAAATAATGGCTGTCAATGTCAGCATAGATCTTGCGACTACCATTTTGTTGCTATCTTCGATTTTTAGCATGGATGTCAGTTTTGATACTGCACTGTTGCAAAACTTATTAATTAAGATTAATTCGGCCATAGGGATACTTGCTAGGAGTATGCTTAGTATTGATACGCAAACAATAAATGCAATGTTGTTTATTTGCCCCAGGAGGTCAATATCAAACCAAGCAATGACTAATCCAGGGGCAAGATGTATAACAGCCCATAGAAATACAGAAGGGATTGCTGCCAATATGAATTTGAGCCTTTGCATTTTAAATATGCCTGCAAATAACGGGATAGAGCTCCTAAAGGGACCAAAAAAACGGCCTATAATGATACTCATTGCTCCATAACGATTGATAAAAGTTTCACCAGCAAGTAACCAAATAGTCTTGTTGTACGCTTTGGCTTTTTCGTAAGCGAAATTTTGACATTTGCAGCCGATGATATAACCAATGATATCGCCAATCATTGCACCAAGAAGAATCAATCCAAATGTGGTGATAGGTGGGATCTGTTGGGTGGCGATTAGCCAACCAATGGGCGGCATTGTTAACATGCCAGGAAATAAGCTTCCTATGAAAGGAAGAGACTCAATTAGGGCAAATGCAAATGCAATTACCATTGCATACTCTGGATGTGATTGTAAGACCTGGCCAATCCACTCTATCATTCTTGTATCTCTTGATTATTTTGTTGGGTTGCCTGTATATCCGCATGGTATGAAGAACGCACCATTACCCCGCTTGCAACGTTTGTGAACCCCATTGCTCTTGCTTGCTGTCCTATCTGATCAAACTCTTTTGGTGTGACATAGCGTGAAACTGGCATGTGGTGGTGACTGGGAGCCAGATATTGTCCAATGGTGACCATGTCCACTTGATGTGCTCTGAGGTCTTTTAATGTTTGTGTGATTTCTTCACTGCTTTCTCCTAAGCCAAGCATAATCCCAGACTTAGTAAGGATTTCTGGATGGTTGTTTTTGAATTGTTGCAATAGTTTTAGAGAATGGTCATAACATGACCCTGGTCTGGCCTGTTTGTATAATGATTGTGTTGTTTCAATGTTGTGATTAAACACATCTGGCAACGCTTGTTGCATGATGGTCAATGCTTTTTCATGCCGGCCTCTGAAATCAGGGACTAAGACTTCAATTTTTATTTGGGGTGATGTTTCCCTTATTTTTGCAATACATTCTGTAAAATGTTGAGCGCCTCCATCTTTGAGATCATCTCGATCAACTGAGGTGATGACAACGTATTTGAGATTCAGTTTAGATATTGCTATTGCAAGATTTTCTGGTTCTTTGGGGTCCAGCGGATCAGGTCTGCCATGTGCAACATCACAAAAACTACATCGTCTGGTACATTTGTCTCCCATAATCATGAAAGTTGCTGTGCCTTTACTGAAACATTCATGTAAATTTGGACATGTGGCTTCTTCACAAACGGTTACTAGATTTTGCTCTCGGAGTAGTTTTTTTAGCTCTCTTATTTTGGGGTCATGGCTCAGCTTTACTTTAGCCCACGGTGGTTTTTCAAGGTTTTGATCAGCAGATCTGACAGGTATTTTAATGGGGATTCTGCTGAGTTTTTTCTGAGCTTTTTCTGTTTGCGTGATCATATTTACTCCTGCAAAACTGAATTTTTTCAGCTTTGATTGAATCCTATTATACTATTATTTTTGGATAAATCCAATGGTTTTTCTGTAATTTAGACTGGTATGTTGATGTCTTTTACGGGTTCTTTTTTTGCCATTGTTTCTCCAGTTCTTTGATGCATATTTGGATCATGGTTTCAGGTTTGATTGTAATATAATTGCTGATTTGAGTCATTTTTTGTTCTTTTCCACAAGGGTTAATTGATTCAAATGGACTGAGGTTCATATTGTGATTGAGTGCAAATCCATGGTAGCTGCAATGGTTTTTAATGCGCAATCCAATGGATGCAATTTTCTTGTCTTTGACGTAAATGCCACGGTTTCTACTGTCTTTTTTTGCTGGTATGTCTAGTTTTTTAAGAATATTTAAAAGGGTCTGTTCAATGGTTTCAAGTAATGGAATGAGTGCTTTGTTATGAGCGATGTGGATAAGAAAATAGCAGATGATTTGCCCAGGGCCATGATAGGTAATTTGTCCCCCTCTGTCTGTATCTACAATGGGATAAGGCAGTGCTTCTTTGATGTCATTTTCCTTGCTGAGTATGCCCCTGGTATAGATGTTTGGATGTTCAAGTATCCAGATTTGATCAGGATCGTCTTTCTGTCTGTTTTGGCTGAATTTTTGCATTGCCAATAGTGTTTTTTCATACGGTTGAATTCCCAGTTCTGAAATGATTAATGGGCGTTCTTGTTGTTGACAATTAACCGTAACTGAGGCTGCTTTTTCAGTTAATCTTGACATGTTAAACAGAGCTGCTAAAGAGAGATAGTAACCAAACTGTTTGATAGATAATCCATTCCAGTAGTTGTCGTATACTGTTTTGAGGTTTGACTTCTTGTGCAGCAATGAGGTTGGTTTTATGTGTGAGCTTTTCTGCCGTGTAGATTTCGTAGTTTCCGATTATCTGACCTTTTTCTAATGGGGCTTTGAGCTCTTTGGGTAAGTTGACTTGAGAACGGATTTTTTGTTTCATATGTAATGGCACAGACAGTTGTATTTGTGTTTGCATTTGAGGTTTGATCTGTTTTTCAAGGCCGTACCATATCGGAATGTTTGGTATTTTTTTGTCATCGGCTATGGTGATATTTTGAAATCCATTCTGTGCATGGTTGAGCAGTTTTTTTATTGCTATGTCTCTACCTTTTTCTGATTTTGCTCCGAAAACAGTTGCAATGATGATTTGATTGTCCCTTTCTGCACTGGCAACTAGGCAGTATCCAGCTTCTTTTGTGTGACCTGTTTTGAGCCCAAATACAGTCTCATCACTCCACAGTAATTTGTTTCGATTGTGTTGGGTGATTTTTTTATAGGTCATGGTCTTGTCTTTGGTGTGTTTTAGGATGGAAGGATGTTGTGTGATGAGGTTACTTGCAAGTATGCTCATATCATGTGGCGTGCTCAGATGCTTTGGATGAGGTAGGCCAGTCGAATTCTCAAAGTGTGTGTTATGTAAGTTCAAGTCATGTGCTTTTTTGTTCATGATTTTTACAAAGTTTGTCTCAGTGCCAGCAATGTGTTCAGCAACTGCGATACTTGCATCGTTGCCAGAAACAACACTGATGCCTTTCAGGAGTAATTCAAGTTCTACTTCACTGTTGGGTTCAACAAACATTCGAGATCCTTCAACCTTCCATGCTTTTTTAGAAATGTGTACTTTCTCATGTGGGTTGACTAGTCCCTTTTCAATATAGTCATATGCGATGAATAAAGTCATGAGTTTGGTTAAGCTTGCAGGCGGTAATTTTACTTGATCGTTTTGACTTGCTAATATGGTATTGCTGGATTGATTAATGAGTGTATATCCTGTGACATCAAGGTTGGGTATGAGATTTTCGGATTCATCTATGTGTATTTGTTGAGGTTCCTGGATTGTTGATGTTGCTGTGATGGTACTGCAAGGTAAGAGTAGGCCGCATACGATGAAGATAAGCCCTTTTTTGAGTAGTTTTGCTTTTGCCATTTGCTTTATTCATAAGAGTTCGGTTTGATTTTATCTTAGATGCTGCGATATGGCAATATCCTTCTGTTGATTGATTGTTTCAGTATTTGGTTTTGATATATTAGTTGCTTTTTGTTATAATAGTGTTTTTATTGAGAAAATTGTATGCAACATTTCTTGGGTGGCGTTCACAGTGTCAAGAAGATGTTGGAGTGCTATCCTAAACATGTGAAACGTCTTTTCATGGTTAGAGGCAATCAGCACCAGCAGTGGTTTGTGGCTGAGTCAAAGCGTTTGGGGATTGTTGTTGAATTTTGTACTAAAGAGCAGTTGGATCTTTGGGTTTTAGGTGTCAATCATCAAGGCATTGCTGCTGCGTATGAACAGTTGCCTTCGTTGGGTTTGGAGGATTTGGTTGATCGTTGTCAGAAGCGAGAAGGTCCCCCAGTATTACTGATTTTAGATCGCATTCAAGATCCACAAAATTTAGGGGCTTGTATTCGCAGTGCCGCTTGTTTTGGTGTGGATGGAATTATCATTCCTAAAGACAATGCTGCTGGGCTAACGCCAACTGTTTTGAAAATAGCTGTTGGCGCGTGCGCTTTGGTCCCTGTGGTGAGGGTGACTAATTTGGTAAGGGCCATGCAGTATTTGAAAAAAAATGGATTCTGGCTTTATGGGACTGCGGAAAAAGCAAAGGATAGTATTGTTAATTGTGATGTGGATCTTCCAATTGCTTGGGTGATGGGTAATGAGACAAAGGGGTTGTCCTCGCTTGTGATGAAGCACTGTGATGTGCTTTATTCGATTGATACTGCTGGATTTTCAACTCTGAATATTGCAACTTCAACAGGTATTTGTTTGTATCAGACTTTTTCTAAGCGCCTTAATGATTGATGTTGCTTTTTGTTCTTGCGAAAATATTTGACAGTTGTTTGCATGTCATTGTTACTATTGGGTATAAAGTGCCACTTATGACAGTGCACGCTATTATGGTTGTGTTTAGGGGAAACCACGTGTGGGCAAATAAAATAGCGATATTTCCTGGTGTGCCGAGATATAGGCAGGAAGTTATCTTTTCCTTTTTATTGTTGGATCTCTCAATATGCCATCCTAGGATTGTTAAAATGACGTAAGTGCATGCTGATATTGTGATGATTGTCAGACTCTGTAATGGTTTTTGTGAGATCTCTTTGTCTAAACCTTTGCATGCAGCGATGAATAAGGACACGAGGATTACTTTGCTGATAGGGCTTAAGTAATGTTTGTATTTTTTGATTGTGTAGGGGATAAGATGCTGACAGATGCTTGCTATTACGATGGGAGGGATCATGATTTGTGCAATAAAATAACTGATGGCTTTAATTTTGGATATTTGAATGGCTTGATGGGATGTTACTAACAGCACTATGAGTATGGTGAAGATGCAAAATAGGTTACTTGCTATGGTATAAATGTCTGCTTTTCTCTCATTTCCGTCCAAGTTCCTAGCGATTGTTGGCATAGAACTTGTTGATCCTGTGCTGAATTTTAGAGCTATGCCCATTGCAATTGCAAAGGGGGTGAATTCTGTGGTCTCTATTGCAGCATAGACAAGGTAGGGTATGATGATAGGGAGGATCAATAGTTTGACACTGCTTATGATAATTGTTTTTTGGATAGATGTTTCTGTGTCTTTCTTTTTTGGTTTTTTGTATGCGTTGTCTTTGCTCTCTATCAAAGAGATGAAAAATAGAATGACGGTTTGATAGTAAAGAAGAGGGAAAAGAAAGTCAGCGATTTTAGGAAATAGTATTCCGATTATGATACTGGCAATGATTAGAGTATTGATATTGGTTAGTGTGCTTAATGTGACCATATGATTGTTCCTCAATTATTTATGTGGTCTTGCTTTGTTCAATGACTGCAGTTTTTCACAGGTGGTGGATACGACTTGATATAAGATTGTAGATATGATCGTGTGGGCAACAATGGTCTTTTTTTTAAAAGGTACAATATTGCAGGGGGCGTTATCACGCTGATGATGTTATTTTTTATGGTGAGTAGTAATGATCTTTTGATGTTTTCATTTAGTAATGCTGTGATTTCAGGCAGTGCAAATGTTGGGGCAGATGTGAATTTTAATGCCATTCTCAATGTGATTCTGTGACTTAAAAAAGTTGTTATTTTTTGTCCGTATGAGAGTAAATAGAATAGGCTGATGGGTATTAAAATTAGTTTTGTGATGTGTGTCATGAGTTGGTATTGAATTATGATTTTATTCTCAGTCTTGTTGCTCAGGTTTGGGGTTTCAATAAAGGCAATGAAAAATGTGAATATGACTGGGTAATATAGTAAGGGAAATGTCATAGTTGCGATATTGGGGAAGGGTATTCCAATTGTTATCACATAAATTATAGCTGCATTGACGCTACATAGGTACTCAAGTAAATTTGTTTTTTTTGGAGGCATCTCAATTTCCGATCAAAGATTTATTAAAGTATTCTTTTGTCAAATCTTTGTCGAATATGATGCTCTGGTTGACCTATGTTGTGGTATTGGTCTTTCTTGTAGATTGATGACAGATCTTTTGCGTAATATCTTATTTGTTGTGATTCGGTGAAATGGATAATAAGAATTTTTTGCGGTTATAGAGCGATTATTTGCTGTTTTCCAATGGTTCTTGTTTGATGTTCTCTGTGTTTTGTGTTAACATTATTGACCTTGCTATGTGGTGTGCTTGCCTACATAGCTGTATATAGCCATAAGGAGAAGATATGAAGCACTATGAATTTGTGATTTTATTTCACCCTAATCAGAGTGATAGAGTCAGTGAAATGTTGGAGAGATACTCCGACCAAATTAAAGAACAGTTTGGAGGGAAAGTCCACAGAGTTCAGGACTTGGAGCGTAAGAAGCTGCATTATACCATTAAAACTGCAAGAACGTCTAAAGCACATTTTGCTGTTTTAAATGTTGAGTGTAATGAAGATTGTTTAGAGAAGCTTCGTTCTAATTTTAAATTTAACGATGCAATTATTCGTTACTTGGTGATTGCTCGTAAAGATGCTGTTACCTCAACCAATGTTGCTTTACTTGAAAAAGATGAAAAAGGGAGTTTGTCTAAGTCTGATCGCTCCATTATTCAAAATGATTTTAAAGCAGAAGATGTCTACTTGAATATTGCTTTTTTGCGTGAGTATGTATTGGAAACAGGGCGTATTATTCCTTGTCGTGCGGCAGGGATTCACGTTAAGCAGCAAAGGCAGTTGAGCCGTGCCATTAAATGGGCTAGATATTTGGCATTGATGCCTTATTGTGATAGGCATAGCTAAGAGAATTGAAATGCCAGTCGAAAGAAAAGCTGATCAAATTAACACAGACACTGAAGGTAGGACAACATGGTTGTTGATTTTCAGTGCTTTGTGCTTAGAATCATTGCTTGCGAGTGTTGCCTCTAAGACAGCTTTGAATCTGGTGTTTTATATATTGCCTTTTCGGTTATTTGTGTGGGGGCTTTTTTTTGATTATAGTTTGTGTCGTGAGAAGCTTCCCGGAGGTGTTTTTTACTGGGCACTTTTTTTGCCATATGTCCTGACTTGTATGTTTGCTAGTGGCTTTATTTGGCCTTTGGAATTGAGTAAGCTGTCTTATTATTGCGGCATATTGTTTACGCCTTTTTTCTTGGGTTTTGTTTTTATGTATCTCTTGACCCAGTCATTGGGTTTTTGTTTGGAGGTGCTTTGTTTACTTTGTTTGATTGTGTTGGGTTTTTTGCATGTATTTTTTTATGATGCTTTGATTTCTTTTTGGTATTCTATGTTTCTCCCATATCATCATTTGTTTGCTTCCTATGGTGTTAAGCTGACACAAGATCAGTTGTATCAGATTTCAAGTCATGTTGCAGGAGTGATGACAAGTTCTGTTGTTGTTAATTATTTTTTGGCTCCTACCTGTGTGAGTGCAATTGTTGTTTTTTATTATAATTTGAATAAGAAAAAAGATTTTTTAAATGACTGGTTATCGCTTCGTATGAGCTGGTTTTCTTTTTATTTGGCATTGCCATTGTTTTTTGTCTGTTATGGTATGATGGCTTTGCAACAGTTATATCCAAAGATGCAGATGTGGTACTCTTTGGGTGCTGTATATGGTTTTTTTGAAGTTGTCCGTTTTATTCCTTGTGTTTGTGGTCTGAGTTATATTCATTACATGGTGTATCAAAAGTACATAAAGTTGCCTAAAAAATGTGTTTTTTGGTGTAGTTTATTGACTATGATATTTTATGTCTTTGGTTATTTCTTTTATCCAGTGTGCTCTTTTATTGGGTTGGTAGATAGAATTATTGATCTAAGACAGGCCAATGAAGAAGCAAAATCATCGACAAATTTGAGTTAGAAAGGAGAATTAAGATGCAAGTTATATTACAGGAAAAAATCAAAAATCTTGGAGCGATTGGTGAAATCGTTGACGTTAAACCCGGTTATGCTCGAAATTATTTATTTCGGTCAGGAAAAGCATTGCCTGCCAACAAAGAAAATGTTGAGCGTGTTATGGCCAAACGAAGTGAACTTGAAAAGATAGAAAAGCAAAAATTCAAAGAAGCACAAAAACGTGCTGAGACAATTGCCGCCGTTAAAACAGTAGAGTTGCAAGTTCCAACTAATGAAGAAGGCAAACTTTTTGGTTCAATCAGCTCTGCAGAAATTGTAGATGCTTTGTCTTTAAAAGGTCTCGAAGTGTCTAAGCAAGAAGTCAGTATATTGGAATCACCAGTGAAAAGTATTGGGCAATATACCGTTGTGGTTCAGATTCATCCTGATGTTGCAGAAAATCTGATTTTTAATTTGACTTCAAGTACTGTTGAAAGTGTGAAAACTGAAACTGTTGATCAGCAGGCCGATAATAAGGAAAGTGGTGAAGATTCATCTGTTGATTCTGATGATGCAGAGAATATAGAGTCTGTTGATGAAAACCAGGATGGTGAGTAACAAAAAATCTGGTTAAACTCTACGTAGGACCAAATTGTTTTAGATTATTCATTGTATTGATGGATTTGGTTTTATGGGATATTAAACAGTGGTTTTTCTTTTGGAAATCTTTGACTGATGTTCGAATTGCGGCTATCATAGTTCTATGGAGAATAAGACTCAAAATTCTAAGAAGGTACTCCCTTTTTCTAAAGAAGCAGAAAAATCTTTAATAGGGGTGCTACTGATACAATCGTCGGCCTGGGATAAGGTTGAATCCAAACTCGTGGCTTCTGATTTTTATGATCTCAAACATCAGTTGATTTTTCAGGCCATTTCTAAGATGCATGCAAAGCAAATAGCCATTGATATGCTCACTGTGGTTGAGTTTTTGCAGAATCGACAAGAGATAGAACGTGCAGGTGGCGATACTTATGTGTACTCACTTGCTGATCAGGCTCCTATGAGCGCCAATATTGTATCTTATGCGACAATCATACATGATAAAGCACTTCTTCGCTCATTACAGGAAGTGGCCAGTAAGGTAGTTGATTCAGTTTATTATCCTGACGGGCGTACAAGTGATGAGCTTTTACAGCAGGCTGAAGCTGACATGTTCGCAATTTCCAATAATAGAGATCAGTCAAATGCTATGCAACCCATTGGTGACATTCTTGCAGTAGCGACTGAGCGTATTGATCAATTGTATCATTCTGGACAAACGATGACGGGTGCTCCGACTGGGTATACTGATTTCGATAAAATGACTTCTGGGCTTCAGCCTGGAGATTTGATCATTGTTGCTGGTAGGCCATCTATGGGTAAAACCATTTTTGGCGTTAATATTTGTGAATATGTTGCCATAGCAACAAAGAAGCCTTGTGTCTTTTTTAGTCTTGAAATGCCCAGTGAATCGATTGTTATGCGTATGCTATCCTCTCTTGGTCGAATAAAGCAGGAAAGAATTAGGTCAGGGAAGCTTAAAGACGAAGATTGGCCTCGTATGACCTCTGCCATAGGCTTGTTGTCAGAAGCTTCAATTTTTATTGATGATACAGGCGGTATTTCTCCTACAGAGTTGCGATCGCGAGCACGTAAAGTTGCAAGAGAGCATGGTGATTTGGGAGTGATTGTGGTGGACTACTTACAGTTGATGCGTGTGCCTGAACTTCGTGATAATCGTGTTCAAGAAATTTCTGAGATTTCACGCTCCTTAAAATTGATTGCCAAAGAGTTGAATGTACCATTGATTGCATTGTCTCAGCTCAATCGAAGTTTGGAAAATAGACAAGACAGGCGCCCTGTAAACTCCGACTTACGAGAAAGTGGATCTATCGAGCAAGATGCAGATGTGATTGCCTTTATATATAGAGATGAAGTCTATAATAGTGACAGTCCTGACAAAGGTACTGCGGAAATCATCATTGGCAAACAAAGAAATGGCCCCATTGGTATGGTTAGGCTTAGTTACCTAGGCGAGTACGTTCGTTTTGATAACTATGCCAATGAAGTTATGATGGACTCTGAGGATAGATTTTGATTGATGATGATTTATGGCATCCCAATCTTGTACAGTGGCGTAGTAGGCGTGGTACTTTAGAGTTGGACCTTATATTTATGCCTTTTTATCAGTCTTGCTATCAACAGTTGAGTTCTCGTCAAAGACTGATGCATCAATGGTTTTTATTACAAAAGGAGCAGGATTTACAATCCTGGTTTTTGTTTCGAAACAAAGTTGAGCAATTGACTCCTGAACAAAGAGACTGGATTGACGTCGTTTTATCTTGTAATGTTCCTCTTGACGGTTAGAATACAATAGTCCTTTTTGGAGTTGTGCTGTTGTACGTTGTTTAATATTATTTGTACTGCTTGTTATTTGATGATTCGTTTGGCTATTCTTATATGGTTGCAGATGACCATAAGTCTAATATTATTAATGAGTGAGTTAAGTTGAAAAAAGTAATTTAATCGTTTGTTATCATTGACGATTATAAATTTGTCTTTTGTTTGTTATCAATGATAATTGGTTTCTGCTCTTTGCTCCATAGAGGTTGATTGACAAAAATTCTTTTAAATACCACATTTTCAGTCCAATGACGTATCCAATTTTTGATGTTTTTAAATTCGTATCGATCTAGCCAGCCGTCATCGTGAATAACCAGTTGCCTTAAATTTGGAAAAATTAAGATGTCTATGGCAGATGGTGTTGTCAAAATGGATGTATTGGTGCCCAGTTTTTGATCAAGTGTTTTGAGATAGCTGTTAATAATGGTTGTGTCTTCTAGGCTGGTGTTTTCTTTATACATCGATGCATACTTGATACGCCGTATGGCCGGAATTGCCTCCTCATTTAAATTTCTATAGAGAGATTGAACTTCCTCAGTGTCCAGAATGTGATTGCTTTGCCATTGATTTGGTAAATGATGGTTGAGTGCAAAGACGACAATGTCATAACTCTCTTCAAGGGTATTGTTTTGTTCTGGCAGCTCTAATACAGGGACTGTGCCTTTCGGTGAAAGTTTTAAAAAATCTGGATGTTTGTTTTTTAAATCAATTTCTCTATGTATGTGGTTTATTTGTGCAAAAGCGAGTGCTACTCTTGCACGAATGGCATATGGGCAACGTTTAAAACTGTATAAGACTGGCAATGAGTTTTCTGTCATGATGGTTTTCTCTAGTATGCTTTGGCTATGAGTGTCAATTGTCCTTTTTTATCAGGGTCAAATAAACTTGTTCCTTGTTCTGGGAGGGGGAAAAATCCAGAATCTGGATAACATCTAAGACTGACTTTGAATTTTTCTTGTAACTCTTGCTCAGCTTTATCGTTGTCTGACCAGTAAATCAATGCTGGTTTTGGACTCTCTTGACTGAAATGTTGTTCCAATGCATCTTTCGATTCAATCAGAGGACAGTTATTACCTTCGATTTTCTTTTTGGCCTCAATATATAAAGTTGTTTGAATTTCTTCCAAAATAGTGCTGACTTGAGCATAAAATGAGTCAATATCAGTACTATGCTTTTCGTTTGCTTTTTCTAACCGTTTCGAGTAGCAAACGCTTTGGTCATCGACTTCTCTGTTGCCAACTTCAATTCGAACTGGCGCGCCTTTTTTTATCCATGCCCACTTTTTGTCACTGGGTTTTTTGTTTTTATTGTCAATGTAAACTCTGATGGGAGCGTTTCTAAAGCTAATTTGTTGTAGCCTTTCTTTTAGGCGTTTACAGTATGCCATGATTTTCTCTTTATCGGATTCTTTTCTATCAATAGGGATGATGATGATTTGCTGTGCTGCAACACATGGCGGGCATACCATGCCATCATCATCGGCATGGGTCATTATTAATCCACCAATTAAGCGAGTTGTCACTCCCCATGATGTTGTGTAGGCATATTGTAGCTTCTTGTCACTGTCTTGGTATTGGATATCGCAGCTTTTAGAAAATGTTTGGCCTAAAAAATGTGAGGTTCCGAGTTGTAGAGCTTTATTGTCCTGCATGATGCCTTCAAGGGTGTACGTATCTTCAGCCCCTGGGAATTTTTCGTTGATGGACTTTTTTCCAGTGACTACAGGTAACGCTAGAAAGTCATGACAAATATTTTTGTAACAGTTTAACATCTCTATGGTATGCTCATGTGCTTCTTTTTTTGTCTCGTGTGCGGTATGACCCTCTTGCCATAAAAACTCTGATGTTCTCAAAAACATTCTAGTACGCATTTCCCATCGCATAACATTTGCCCACTGGTTAAGTAGCATGGGTAGGTCTCTATGTGACTGTATTTTCTTTGAAAAAACATCCCCTATCATCATTTCAGAAGTGGGTCTTATAATGAAGGGCTCTTCTAGAGGGGATGCTGGTTTAAGTTTTCCATCTGAATTTTTAGCCAGTTTAGAATGTGTTACCACAGCGCATTCTTTGGCAAATCCGTCAATATGGTCGGCTTCTTTTTCGATGTGACTCAATGGAATCAATAATGGACAGTAAATGTTCTCATGACCTCTTTTTTTAATTTCATCATCCAGTTTTTTTTGAATGAGTTCCCATAAAGCGTAGCCCCACGGATTGATGGTCATGCACCCACGTACATTTGATGGCTGTGCTAAATCTGCAGCAATGATGACTTCCTGATACCATTGAGGGTAGTTTTCTTTTCGTTTTGTGATCGTTGTGTGCATTATTTCCCTGGTCCACTGAGTCTGATAAATCTATCATAATGGTGTCTTTTATTCAATACGGGGCCGGTTTAATTTGTTTGTTTATGTGCTTGTAGTGGATTTTCTTTATGGCTCCATGTTTGATTTCCCAATAACGCAATGGGGATATATGCGTACGTTGTAATGGCACTTAAGATCATGTTTTTTTCAAGAAACAGATTTGCCAGTAGTATATCATAGGCAATCCATATGACCCAACACTCTCTTTTTCTATAGGCTGCAAGTCCGTAGGCGCTAAAGTTAAACAGACAGATCACCATTTCTAGGTGGTGATTTTGTTGCATGAGTAGATATGCGGTCAGGATTGCAATCAAGCCACTGAAGACAATAAATTGCGGGTTGGAGTTGAATATTGATTGAGGACTGGATCTTTCTTCTTGTTCTTGCTTTTTCCATATTTTCCAAGCAAATATACTGATTACTAGTCCCATTAATTTTCCAAATGCCAATATTTTTAAATTGATTGACTGTAATATGGTTATTTTTAAAATGGTCGCTGTAATGCTGATTAACCATCCTGATTTTAAGTTTTTAGACAATAAATAACAGGCCAATAATCTGATTGATGCTAATATTAAATCAATATCCATAGTAGACTAATATTTTTTTATATTTTAACATAAAATGAATGATATCTCAATCATTATGACTAGTTCGCGTTTTGTGCAAGGGTTTCAGGTGGTGTTAATATTCGATTGATGTCTACAGATAGTGGGTTTATTGCATTTTGGCTATCAAACTCCAGTTCTAAATGGTGTTGGTAATGTTCCAGTTTGAGAATATGTTTTTTGGCTCGATTGTTTTTTTGTGACGATTTCTTCAAAAATTTAATCATGCTCCATGGACCTGTCTCTGTTGTTAGTTTTACGTTTTGCCCGTTCTCTAGTGTCATACTGATTGTAAATGCTTCGTTTGCGTATGGCCACTTTATGTGAATAGGGCTGGCTTGTGTTGTATTGAGTGTCTGAGTATTGCTATCTTGGATGATTTGTATTGATTTGACTTTGTCGTTGGTATGTCGATATCTCAACACCCCTTCAAACCACAAAGAGGGGGTGTTGTTTGGATAGAACATTTTTTGGATAATTGTTGATCCCATAATGAAGGAGGATATGTCTTTGTTATATGGCAATGGTCTTCCGTGTATTTTTTTCCACTGAGGACCGTTTTCACTATCAATATCCATGAGGTTATGTAAATACTTATTGTTGAACGTATTGATTATGCCTGTAGAAGAAAAAAACTTGTGGAAGATCTCTAAGCTGACCTGACTGTTGCTTTGTTCATCAAAGGGATAGTGGTTTTTGAGTTGTTCTTTATAGGGTGTTGCTATGTTTTTCTTCCAAGTTTGATTTAAATAATCTCCCGCATTGCTGATGATGATCTTTTCAAATGATAGGATACAGTCTTGAGATATTTTATCTAATTTTATCCAATGATTTGGCCATAGAGTGTTGGTTTTTTCTTGTTCCAGTAACATTTCTAAAGTTTGAAGAAAAGCCATGTCTTTATTCTTGCTGGTTAGGATTTCTTTAGATAACATGATTACTTTTTGTAATACCTTCTTGTACTCTTTGGTGTCGAATTTATTTACTTCACCCGTCAGTTCTTCTAATTGATTCCATTTTTCAGGACTAAAGTTTTCTTTATGTGTACGAATGTTTTCTAAGTTTTTTGATATTCTTTGCATGCTTTCTGTTATGATTTCAATGTTTGCTTGTAAGTACATGGTCTTTTTTAAAAGACCTTCCAGTGTTTTTTCACTGTGGTAGGTTTGTATGGCTTGTTGATACTGTTGTATTGTTTTTGTCAATGCTTGATTGCTTGCTAAGTATGTGAGTGTTGGAATGCATGTTGCAAGTTCATTTGTGCTGATGTTGAAGATTGGATTTAGTTTACTCATTATATGACATGTATTTGTGGATGCTTCTTTTATCATTTCAATTTTTTTGGTATGGCTTTGTTGAGCAAACTCTGGACTGATTTGTTCTAGTAATTTTAGGGAGGGGCTTGTTTTTTGATATTGTTTGTTCTGTTTTCTAATTTTGTTAATTAAATAATCAACTTCATGTTGTTGATCTTTGGTGAGGGGGACTCTCTCGGTATCTAATTGTATGGACATGTCTTTTAATTTTGGCTGCTTTTTAACTGCCTCAGTGAGCATTGCTTTTGAAATGGCTGATGATCTTTTTATTTCTGAGATTAAGTAGGCCATTTGTGTGCATGTTGAATTTTGAAAGAGCTCACAGTGTGTGATTTTATGGTGTATGGTCTGTTTTAATTGATCCCATAACTCTATATTTTTGTGGGAAGTGTTTTTTCCCTGGTTAACTGTTTTCTTTTCACCGGTTTCCATCTTTTTTACTGAGTTGAAATGGGCTGTTTTTATTGTTTGACTGGGACTGTCTGCCTGTATGCTTTTTTTTATTTTTGTATTGATTTGATTGTCGATGGCAGTTGTATTTGGCCGTTCTTTTTGAATATCATTGGTTGAGAATAGATAATTGATATTTTTTTGTACAGGCGTGAAAAGATATTTTTCAATTGAGATATTGCTTTGTTGCCAAGCCATTAATCCAATGATTAAGAGAAAATATTGCTGTATCTTCTTGCTGACTTGCCATGGTGTGTTTTCATCTATGATGTTTAATATTTGTTTATGAAAGTAGCTGCGTCTTTTTTGTGTGTAGAAGCTTTCAATTGCATTGCTGTGTATGGTGTTTTTAGTATCTATTGATGCTTTCTCACAATGAGATGCGAAAAACATACCTGATATGGGGTTGCTGATGTGGGTTTTGATGCCATAAAGTATTTGGATGATCTTGGGTTTTAATTCTTTAAACCCCTCGTGGAATTGATGCATTTTTTCAACATCGTTCTTCTCTCCATGGATGACTTTTTCTAGCTGATAAATTAAAAACGTTTCAATGTCATTGGCTACTTTGTCTAATTCTTCTTGAATGTCTATATCAGCTTGTTGTGACTTTGGAATGACAAATCCAAGTGGTCTGTCAATGTCTTCATTGTCGATATTTTTAAAAAAGGGTTGAAATCCTGGCAGGTGGTCTAATCCTGTTAGTATAAAGAAAATAGGCATTTTTTTAGAATGTGAACAAACATTCTGAATTTGGTTTCTTAAAGCCTCTATGCTTTGAGTGGGGTGAGCTTTTTTTTCGCTAAGAATATTTTGTATTGATAATACAATGAGTACTGAATTGAAGCCCATGTGATTATGGTGCCATTTATTCAAACGAATTAAATTTTGCCAGTAAGTTTTTTGTAGTACTTGGGTCTCTTTGTTGTGTGGCATCAAGCAGGTTGTTTCTAATAAAATATTTTCTTTCAATGACCATATGGTGTGTTCTATTCTCCCGTTTTGTTGATATTCAATACAGCTTTGTATTTCTTCAGCATTTGATTGTTTTAGCAATACTGTTTTTCCGGACTGTTTATTGCCGATGACCAAAAAAATTTTTTTATGAAAGTGTCTTGATAGTTGGTTTGATAAGGTTGGTTTTTTTTTTTCCTGTAGCCTTGAAAAGGTATGTAGGGCCCACAGGTATAGTATTTTTTGTTGGTTTAACATGCAAATGGTGTAATATACTAAAGCCCTTCCTCCACAATAACCTATAGAAATTAATGCGACAGTAGCTTCTATGCTTTGTATATTGCCTCCGATGGGTAACTGTGTCATTGGCAGTGATGCTATGATCAGAAGTAGGCAGGTTATGGTATTGTTATGATCTACTTTTAGTGAGTTGAGAGTTTTTCTTAGCATGGTGAATTATATCGAACATTCAAGTAAATTGTATTTTAGAATAGTAGCAAAAATAAATCCAACAGTCATTCCTATAATGAAACAAGTATCTTTTTTTATTGAAAAACTGGCATGACTGGTTTTAAGAAGAAGAAGGTTAGATATTTTTTGATAATTGGGTTTGTGGTTTAGTGCATGATACTTTTTCTTGATGCTGTAGTAGATATCAGCTTGTTTCTGCATGAGGCTTGGAGACAGACCATGTACTGGGTGTAGCATGATGTAATGTAGTATTGTCGTGGCTGTCGTATTTGTGCTCAAGTTGAATATAGTAATGGTGGATTGGATGTGTTTCAGTAATTGTTCTGCTTTCGTATTTCTAGTAATGGGACTGATTTCTTTACCACTTTGTAGCTCTATCCATGAGCTCATCGTTGTTTTGAGTGCTGTTAAAATTTGTGTATTACTTTCTGAATATTCCATAGTCTGTTGCCATTTTCTATATAATTGTTGTATTTGAATACCAGAGAGTTCAGTTGAGTTTTTTTGATGCTGTAAGGTCTTGTTTATGAGGTAAAGTGTGCTTGTTCCTGTGCTTTGATTGTGCATCTCCAGGTGGGATAAATGCTCACAGTGTGCTAGGGAATTGTTTTTTTTCTCTTTGAGAGATTGTATTGAAATGGGTTTGTGCATATTCTCTGTACTGTTAAATTTCCAACAGTGTACAGCAATTGAGATTGTCTTGGAATCTTTTTTTGAGACTATTTCCTTAAGTCTGTCATCCTATATGAAATTTATTTTTTTTTGGTGCATTTTTCTATGTTGTTGATAATTTGTATATATTTATTTTGTAAGAGTAAAGTTATTGTCTTTTGTTGATTTTATTTTGAGTGTTTTTATTTTTCGGTAACGATTTCTTTGCGTTCAGACAGAGCATGATATAATGTATTGTTGTTGAGAAATTCCAGTTCAGTTCCCATTGGAATGCCTGAAGCCAGTCTTGAGATTTTGACTGGCTTTGTAATGTGGCTGGTGATGTAGTGTGCAGTGGCTTCACCTTCTATGGTTGCATTGGTTGCAATGATGATTTCTTTAATGTCTTGTGTATGTATTTGAGATAGTAGTGTAGGGATGTTTAGTTCTTCTGGTCCAATTTGTTCGATGGGAGACAAATGACCAGAAAGTACAAAATATAAGCCTGTATATGCCCCTGTCTGCTCGATTGAAATTAAGTCAGGCAGTGATTGAACAATACATATCAGCTGCCTATTTCTTGCTGGGTTGCTGCAAATGCTACATAAATCGTTGTCTGAAAGATTTTTACATTGTTTGCACAATAAGATATTTTCTATGCATTCAGACAATGAATCTGCCAGTTGTTTTGCCTGCGCTTTTTTATTCTGCAAAATGTGTATGGCCATTCTTTGAGCTGACCTTGGACCTACACCGGGTAATATTGTCAGTTTGTTGATCAGATCTTTTAGCTTGTTTGGTAAAATGTTCATTTACTTTGTTGCATCATCATCTAAGTTTTGACTGATGAATTTAAATGCATTTTGACGTTTTTGTTCAATTTCTGAAACAGCTGTGTTGATGGTTTCAATTAAGTCTGGAAGTATTTGTTCAGGTAGGGCTTTTTGTTTCTCAGGATCCAATAAGATTCGTTCTATGATGTATGTGCCTTTGATTTTAATTTGAATGCCTTTTTTCTTTACTTCAAAACTGTTGTTGGTAATGTCTTTTTCAATATTAGACATGGCTTTTTTTATATAGTTTGCTTTTTCTAGTAGGTTGCTTAATGGTAAATCGGTAGTTGTTGACATGAATTGGCTCCTAAATGATCTGCTATCCTAACATAGATTTTTTGAGATGTAACCGTATCTGGCCATTCGTCATATGATAAGACTGTATCTGCTTGATATTTAATTTATAAAAGTCTGTTTTGTTGAGCTTCGATTTTTTCAGGGTGGGGCGCTGGTGTTGTTTTTTGCAGTATTCTTCTGGCTCTTAATTCTGTAGACTCTAGTGAGGTGAGTATTTTTTTTGTGGTTTGTTTTCTTTTTTCATTAGTGAATGTGTTTAGTCCAAAGAGGAATGCAAATGTGGTGTATATTGATACAGATATGTATTGTATTATGTGTGTATGGTTATTTTTCTGTGTTTGTCTGATGAATAATGTAGGATGTAGTTGAATGAATTTAAATAATGTACAGATTGCTGAAATCCCACTGATTAAACCTGTGTTATATGGTGATACGTGTTGCCAAAGATTCTCGAAATCATAGCAGAGATAGAAGGATAAGCCTGCTAGTACACATAGTATGACGTTTGTTTTGGCATTGATATCTAATAATGTGAATATAGATATTGCTGTTATGATACATAGACAAATTTTTAGTTTGTTTAAGAAGGTATGATTGTTTTTATCTTTTTTGCTATTGCTGATCGGTTCGGGCATTCTTTTCAAGACATTCCTCAGTTGCTCCTCTTGTGTGTGTTGTCGGTATAAATTTTTAATGTGGTGTTTTGATAGATGGAAAGCTGTCAGTATTGCTATGAGCACTGGAAAATTACTTATGGGTATCAAATATGGAGCTGTTGAGGGGAATGTCAATGCCATTGCCTGTATGATTTCATAGCTGGTAACGTAAAACATACCCATATTGACAATGAATGAAATTAGCCTATGTTGTATTGAGTCGACTTTTTTGTGGTTTAGGTATTTTATTATTGTTGCGTTTTGAGTTTGAGAATGATTGTCGCATTCCTGTAACTGTTCGATTTGAATTTGATTGTTTATTAGTGTTTTTTCTTGAATTCGTGAATGCCGATATCGTATTAAATAAATGCAGCTGATAATTGCAGCGACTACTCCATTGCCCACGTAGATATTTTTCGTGAGTGCCAGTTTTTTGACAACGTAATTGGCTAATGATAATAGTATATTTGAGTTTACATTAGCCAATTTTAGCATATCTAGAAGATTGTATAGATCTATTAGATATTGTTGATTGTGTTTACTATCTTTATGAGTTTTTGGCATCCATTGCCATTTGCGTTACGGCTCTTATTTATTGTACCACATCTTTCATAGAAAGCTTAATTCTATTTTGACGTTTGTCAATTTCAGCAACACGTACCTTAATAATCTGTCCCGGTGATAATTCCTGACGGATATTCTCTATATGGTTGTGCGATATTTGTGAAATATGTAAGAATGCTTCTTTGTTATTTAAGATGGCAACTTTTGCTCCAAAATCTAATAGATCTGTGATTTTACCTTCGTAAATTTTTCCAATTTCTACATCTTTGACCATGCTTTCAATGTGCTCTTGTGCTTTCACTGAGTTTTCTTCTTCTTCTGAGCTTATCTTGATGACGCCGTCATCGGATATATCGATTGCAACCTTGAATGTATCGATGATTTCTCGAATGGTTGCTCCACCTCTACCAATGACTTCTCTGATTTTGCTGACAGGTATGTTGAATTGTATGATTTTTGGTGCATTAGAGGAGATTTCGCTTCGTGGTTCACTGAGTTTTTTGTTCATTTCACCTAATATGTGCAAACGGCCTTCTCTGGCTTGCTCCAATGCTGCTGTCAATATCTCATCTGTTATACCATCAATTTTAATGTCCATCTGCAAGGCTGTTATTCCTTTTTCAGTACCCGCTACCTTAAAGTCCATGTCTCCAAAAGCATCTTCGTCTCCAAGAATATCGCTTAATATTGTAAATTGATTGTCTTCTTTAATTAGGCCCATAGCAATGCCTGCTACTGATGATTTGATAGGAACACCTGCATCCATCAGTGATAGACTGCTTGCGCAAATGGTTGCCATTGAACTTGATCCATTGCACGATAATATTTCTGAAACAACACGAATGATGTAAGAAAAATTATCTTTTTCACTCGGTAAAACTGCCATGAGTGCTTTTTTTGCCAATTCACCATGACCTATTTCTCTTCTTTTTGGGCCCAGTGGTTGACTACATTCACCGACACTGTATCCAGGCATATTGTAATGTAGCATGAATTTGTCGTACTGTTTTGTATGTGAGGTAATGTCATCAAGTAATTGCGCGCTGCTTTCTTGTGCCGATAATGTTGCTATCCCCAATGCTTGTGTTTCTCCTCGTATGAATAATGCTGAACCATGAACATCATCCAAAAAACTTGGTATGACAGTGATGGGTCTGATGTCATTTGTTTTTCTTCCATCGATTCGTTTATTTTCATCTATGGCTCTTTGTCTGATGATTTCTTTTTTGACATGGTATATGGCCAAATCAATTTCTTTTATGATTGCGTCTTCACTAATCTCTGTGTCGTTGTGTGTCGAGATCTTATTTTGAATGATGCTATTTCTGAGTTCTTTCAATGCGATATTGCGCTCAACTTTACCGGGAATGGTCAGTGCTGTTTTGAATGCATCAATGTTTGCTTGCTTGATTTCATCAATGGTTTTCCTTAGTGACGCTTCTTTCTCTGGATCTGCATTGATTGCTTGTTTTTCTATTTTGCTGCCTGTTCTCAGTTTTTCAATCTCTGTAATGATTGTTTGTAGCTGATTTTGTCCATATGCAATGGCTTCTTTTATTTTTGTTTCTGGTAACTCTTTGGCACTAGATTCTACCATAACATAAGAATCTTTGTTTCCTGCAACAATCAAGTCTATTCCAGAGTTCTCAAGTTCTTCTAAGCTTGGGTTCAAGGTAAATTGCCCGTCAATTAACCCAACTCTTGCTGCACCAATGGTGTTAAATGGTATGTGACTCAGAGTCAAAGCAGCAGAAGCAGCTATGAATCCTGCAATATCTGGTTGTACTGTTTTGTCATTCTGAAGTAGGTTTATATTGACTTGTACTTCGTCGTTGTAGTTGTCTTCAAACATTGGACGCAGTGCTCTGTCTATAACGCGGCAAGTTAGA
Organism: Pseudomonadota bacterium; assembly: GCA_036121365.1. Taxonomy (GTDB): domain Bacteria; phylum Pseudomonadota; class Gammaproteobacteria; order Comchoanobacterales; family Comchoanobacteraceae; genus UBA7916. The sequence goes on from JAZAFR010000026.1 coordinate 53,741, forward strand.
ACTTCACGTGTGCTTGGTCTACCTTCTCTTCGATTGAAGCTTCCAGGAATTTTTCTTGCTGAGTATGATTTCTCACAATAATGGACAGATAAAGGAAAAAAATCTTTGTTGTCAGATTCTTTGTGACTGATATTTGCCATTATAATGCATTTGTCAATTCTTACAATCACGGTTGACGTGGCTTGTAGTGCCAGATGTCCAGATTCTATCGTAACAGTGTGCTTTCCGTATTTAAATTCTGCCTGTATTGGTGCTTTGAAATCCATAATGTTTTCCTGTTTGTAAAATGTAGACTACTTGTCCCTGATATTTAACTCTTTGATTAGATCATAGTAGTTTTTTCTGTCTCTTTTTTTAAGATAGTTCAGAAGTTTTTGCCTCTGCTTAATGATTTTTAATAGCCCATATCTGGAGTGTTTGTCTGTTTTGTGTGTTTTGAAATGAGTTGTTAAGTTGCTGATTCTTGAACTCATCAATGCGATTTGAACTTGTGAAGAACCGGTGTCTTGCTCATTTAATTGGAACTTTTTAATGATTTCTGTTGTTTGCACTTGTGCTACTCCCTAAATTTCAGTTATATGAATACACTTCTGTAGGCACGTATTATATCGCATATTTTATTGTATGGCAATCTTTATTAAGGTTTATTTGATTTCGCTAATACTTTGATTCTTTTTATTCTTCATGAAGCATTTTTACAGGTATTATTTTTTTGTTTTCTATCTTTATAATCCCCTGGAAAATACCTTTTTCATCATTTGCTTGCATTATTTCGGTATTTTCTCTGTTTTCTATGTCTGAGACTCTTATGCCGTGTTTTAATTTTTGTACGGTTTGCTCACACAGATGTATTTTCTTGATATGGTCTAATGATTCTTCTATCGGTATCAATAAGCTGTGGGGATCCGAACATCGTTTAATTTCTTCCAGTTGGTGGTATTTTCTATTTTTCCATGGCTCAACATAAACTCTCTCTAAAGCAGACAAGCATCCCAATGTATTCAGAGATTTTCCAATGTCCTCAGCCAGTGTTCTAATGTATGTGCCTGAACTTACTAAGGTCTCCAAGTGGATTTGCTGTTGTTCTGTATCGTATGTGATGCTGTTGATGTTGTCAATGTTTACTAATCTTTCTGGTATGGGGATTTCTTTTCCTTTTCTGGCATAGATATAGTATGGTTTTCCCTTATATTTTAACGCACTAAATGCAGGAGGTTTTTGCTTGATGGTTCCTATGAATTTTGTTTGAATGACAGTTGTTATTTTGTCTAAATTTAGGTTTTTTATCTCACTCTGCGCAATTTGATTTCCCGTGATATCACCAGTGTCAGTGGCTATCCCTAATTGTATGCTCGCAGAGTAGTATTTTCTTGCTTTTTGTTGTGCAAACTGTATGAATTTTCTTGCTTGCCCAACGGCACAGACAATCATTCCAGTTGCCATAGGGTCTAATGTTCCAGTATGACCTACCTTCGTATTGTATATTTTTTTGATTGGATTAATGGCAGAATGTGAGCTGATGTCTTTTTCTTTGTTAATGAGTAAAAATCCGCTAATTCTATTGGTCATTATTCGAGATAGATATACAAAAATGTAAGTTAGGAATGCCTTTTAGATTTAGCTCTACTGCAATATGCTTCTTTATTTGAGGCAGATGGCGGGTAATATTATTGTGCGCTTTTGTTATGTCCTCTACACACGATAATTGCTCTTGATTGATCACTGCGTAGTATATGTGAGCATTTCTTCTGTCGCTCATTAGTACTTTTTCCACGCTTGCCTCTATTTCATCATTCATGTGAAAAAATTGATTGATGCAATTGTGTAATCGTTTTGCTATTTTTAGGTCTCTGTTGTTCATTTTTATACAGTGTTTTTTTCAACGACAAAAGTCTCTATCTGATCTCCAGGTTCAATATCTGTGTACCCCTTGATACCAATGCCACACTCTAAGCCCTTTTTGACTTCTGTTGCGTCATCCTGAAATCTGCGCAGAGATTGTATCTTGCCAGTGTAAATGGCTTTTTCATTGCGAATCAGACGTGCGTTTGCATTTTTCTTGATTGATCCTTCTATGACAATGCAGCCTGCGATACTGATTTGTTTCGATGCTCTGAATACTTCTTTGACGTCTGCCGTTCCGGTGATTTTTTCAGAAGTCTCAGGCGTCATGATATTTTTAGAGAGCTGTAGCAAATAATCATAAATGTCGTAAACAGTACTAAAGTACTCGACATTGACTTTTTCGCTTGCTTGTAACTTTCTTGCACTGGAATCTGCTCGGACATTAAATGCAACAATCAGTGCGTTGGAAGCTGAGGCTAAATGGATGTCTGAGCTATTAATGCCCCCAACTGTATAAGCAACAATGTTGATGTTGAAAGATTCTAATGAACTGTCGTTGTTGATCTTATTGACCAAATCGATGATGGCCTCTAAAGACCCGTGTACATCTGATTTTATGATGATGCTAAGCATTTTTTTGTCTGAAACACTGTCGTCCATTTGTCTCAGGAATAAATCATTTTTGCTCTTTTGTGCTTGCATACGTTCTCTTAAGCGGTTTTCAGTTTTTTTTCTAGTTGCAACTAATCTTGCTTCTTTTTCACTGTGTACTCCGACTGCAAGATCTCCCGCTTTTGGTAGTCCGGATAATCCTGTGATTTCAACTGTATCGCCCGGGATTGCCGCTTTTTTCTTTTTTCTAGTGTGATCATACATGGTTCTTATTTTTCCATAGTATTCGTCTATCAATACAATGGTTCCTGGGATGAATTTTCCTGATTGTACCAATAGTGTTGCCGTAGGCCCTAACCCAAGGTCAACTTTAGATTCTATGATAGTGCCTTGAGGCCTTCCAGAGAAGTTTGCTTTTAGATCTAGCATTTCTGCCTGCAGTGCAATGCTGTCTATTAACTCATCAATACCCTGTCCAGTTTTTGCCGATATATTTTGAAATATTGTTTCGCCTCCCCATTCTTCTGGGCTTAGATTGTGCTGGCTTAAGTCTGTTTTGATGCGATCTATGTCTGCATCTTCTTTATCAATTTTATTGACGGCCACAATGATGGGGACGTTAGCAGCTGTTGCATGTTGTATTGCCTCTATTGTTTGTGGCATCACTCCATCATTTGCAGCAACCACCAATACAACAAGGTCGGTTACCTTTGCGCCTCGAGCGCGCATTGCAGTGAACGACTCATGTCCTGGTGTGTCCAGAAATGTGATGTCTCCATGTGATGTATTCACTTTGTATGCACCAATATGCTGTGTTATTCCGCCTGCCTCTTTGTCTACAACTTTCGTTTTTCTGATGGTGTCTAATAATGTGGTTTTACCATGGTCTACGTGGCCCATGATGGTTACGATGGCTGAACGCGCCTTGATGTCTTCTTTGTCTGTATAGTCAGTGATGTCTAGTAAGGATTCCGATGTGGATCTTTTTGTCTCTGGAACTGCTTTGAAGCCTAAGTTATCACAAACTATTTCTGCTAAATCGTAGCCAATGATTTGATTGATGGTTACCATCTCCCCTAGATCAAAAAACATTTTTATGATTTCTGTTGTGTTGGTATTAATTTTTTTAGATAGTTCTTCTATGCTCATACTCTCTGGGAGTTCCAGTTTTGAGCCCTCAGCGGTGGTCTTTTTTTGCTTAGGTTCAGTTGCCTTTTCTTCTTTAATCGGAGTTTGTTTGTTTGGCTCTTTTGATCTTGACGCCAATACTTCTTCAACAGAAAGCGGTTTGTTTGTAGCTTGTGGTTCTTCTTTCGTTTTTGACTTTTTGGACAATTGTTTTTTTGTACTTGTTTTTTCGCTGTTAGGGGTTGTGGTTACTGATTCAGATGTTTTCTCATGTTTTTGAGTGATTTTTTTATCCAGGTTTCTTTTGTGTTGGTTTTGTTCGTCAGTGAATGTCTGCTCTTTGATGGATGATGTCTTCAGAGATAATGGTTTTTTTAACTTGATTCCTATTTTTTTTTTGTTTTTCCTAATGTGCTCAATTACTTTTTGTTGTTGCTCTGTGTTGAGTATGTCGTCCTCTTTTGACATAGACAAACCAGCTTCTGATATTTTCTTCAGAAGATCCGTGGTTGTTAATCCCGCTTTTTTTGCAAGTGATTCGACAGTAATGCTTTTCATAATGATAAACTTATTTTTCCTCGTTGATGTTATCAAACCATGGTTTTCTGGCTGATAAGATGATTTTCCCTGCCATTTCCTCTGATATCGGGATGATTTCTCTTAGCTCATCAGTGGCAAGTTCTGCTAAATCTTCTTGAGTGATGATTTGGTTTTTTTTCAGTGTTTTTGCTTGTTCTTCAGAGATTGATTCGAATCCAGATAGCTCTAAACTGGTTTCATCCTCTTCGATGTTCTCTAGAGTTAAGGTCTGCTCTAGTTGATGTGATTTTGCTTGCTCATAGATGGCTTCTGCTATTTCTTCATCAAACTCTTCGATTTCGCTTAATCTATCAATGCTTGATGATGTGATGTCTTTTGTAGAGATAAGGCCTTCTCTGATTAGGATTTCTGCAATTTCTAAATCAACACCAAGTTGTTCACCTAGCTGTTCTTCTGGTTCAATTGTGCTTTCTTCGGTGTCTTCGGCTTTATTTAAATTGAGTGTCCATCCAGTCAATTGTGTGGCAAGTCGGATGTTTTGTCCGTTTCTTCCGATGACTTGAGCCAATTGTTCTGGTAGGGTGTTGATGTCCATGCTGTTTGTTTCTTCATGAATGGAAATAGAGTGTACTTCTCCAGGTGACAATGATGCAATGACAATTTTTGCTGGGTTGTCGTCCCAAAGAATAATGTCGATGCGTTCGCCGTTCAGTTCATTGGATACAGCCTGAACTCTTGTGCCTTTAATGCCGATACATGCGCCGATAGGGTCTACCCGTTTGTCATTGCTTTTGACTGCAACTTTTGCTCGTGAGCCTGGGTCTCTTGCAATGGCTTTGATTTCAATACTGCCTTCGTGTATTTCTGGCACTTCACTAATGAATAGTTGTTTTAAGAAGTTGTTTGATGTTCGGGATAGTTCAACAGTGGCATTTCTATATTCTGAGTCAGTCCCTGATATTTCTACTTTTATCTTATCGTCAATACGGTAGTTTTCTCTAGGGATCATATTCGCTTTGTGTAAAATTCCATCGACTTGATCTGTGATTTCTACGATTAAATGCTCTCTAGTAACTCTTTTTACAGTACCAATCACAATGGTTCCAATTTTTTCTCTGTAGATGTTTTTGTGCTTTTTTATTTGGCCTTCGTGAATGATTTTTTTGAACAATTGCTTCGCTTGTGTGGCTGCAATTCTTCCAAGATCGATGTCAAGTGCTTGGTATATTGATTGACCTTCTTTGGCATCGGCTTTCATGCCAGCTTCAACTTGGATCTTCTCTGCTTCGTCTATAGAGATCTCTCTCTCTGGATGGATGTCTTCCGTATTGTTAGCTACGATGTGATACACTCTGTAGATTTCCATGTCACCGCTGTCAGGTTCAATGTGAACCTTGATCTCTGCTTCTTCGGGATACTTTTTGCTTTTTATGACGACTTGTTCTAAGGCTAGTTCTATCTCTGAAGCCATGCTTTCTGCGCTGAGCCCGGTTTGGCTAGTTAGATAGTCTAAGAAAGTTTTGATTTCTTTACTCATTTGTCTGTCCTGTTTCGTAAATAATACGTATTTTATCGATGTTTTCCCAATTTAGATTCAATGTTTTCTCTTCAGTTTGTATTTGTAATATGTCCTCAACAATGCTGACTATTTTTCCTGAGAAGTTTTTTTGATTGTCAATGGATGATTTGGTTTTTACTTTGACATTGTTGCCGATGTTTTCTTTACACTGCTCAATGGTGAAAAGTTTTCTGTCTAATCCAGGAGAAGAGATTTCTAGTGTGAAATTCAGAATGGAAGGAAAGTCAACTGCCGAAGATGCCAATAAGTGTTGCCCAACCTCCTGACACAGCTTGTCTGTGACAGGGTGTGGTTTATTGTCTATGAAAATTCTCAATGTGTTGTTTTTGTTTCCGGGCAACATTTCACAGCCATACAGAGTAGCGTTACACGCTTTCACACTGTGCTCTATGTGCTTTTTCATGTCCTCAAAAACTTTCATTTCAATCACCTCATTTGTAAAAAAAAGAGCCTTTTGGCTCTTTCTTCTGTTGCGGGGGTAGGATTTGAACCTACGACCTTCGGGTTATGAGCCCGACGAGCTGCCAGACTGCTCTACCCCGCAGTTGTATGTTATCAAAAAAAAAACCAGAAGGCAAGCAGTTATACTGATTTTGCCTAATAAACTTGTCTCTTTTGATTTTTCTTTGACTTATTCAGAGTCGTTAACTACAAAATACACTTTTCTAGTTCTTCTTGACTTTCCTTCTCGGTCGGTAACTCTTCTTCTACAAACTTTTTGTCGATGGTCACTGTTTTTCCTCGGTGTTTCTCAGCGTTATATGAAATGTTTTCCAGACACTTCTCCATGACAGCATGCAATTGACGCGCGCCAATATTGTCATTTTTTTCATTTTTTAAAAATGCGATGTGTGCAATTTGTGAAATGCCACTGGCTGTGAATTTTAATTCAATGTCTTCAGTTTTCATCAACGCTTGATACTGTTTGGTAAGGGATGCTTTTGGTGCGGTGAGTATTTTTTTAAAATCCTCTGTTGTCAGTGCTTTTAAGTTGACTCGAATGGGCAATCTGCCCTGTAATTCAGAAGCCATATCACTTGGGCTTACGCCCATGAAAGCACCAGATGTGATGAATAATATGTGTTCTGTATTAACAGACCCATATTTGGTTTGTACTGTTGTTCCTTCAATCAGTGGTAGAAGGTCTCTTTGAACACCTTCTCGTGATACTTCACTTTGTCCTGAGCTTTTGACCACCTTGTCAATTTCATCAATGAATACAATGCCGTTTTCTTCGACACGCTTAATCGCTTCTTGTCTGATTTGTTCTTCGTTGAGTAATGCATTGCTTTCTTCTTGTAGCAGACTTTTTTTGGCGTCTTTGATTTTCATTTTGGTAATGCGACTTTTGTCTGTTGGCATATTTTGCATCCAATTGGATATTTGGCTTGTGATTTCCTCCATTCCAGCAGGGGTCACTATTTCAACACCAATATTTGCTCTTGATTCAATATCAATGAAATTCTCATCCAGCTCTCCCTGACGATATTTCTTTATCAATTCAGATTTTGAGAGTGGGTGTGTTTTGTCTTTGTTCTTTTCTTCAGCTTCTTGGAGCTGCTTTATGATGATCTCTTCAACATTTTTCTCTGCTTGTTTTTGATTCTCTTTGAATGCTGTTTCTTTCATGCTGCTGATTGAGATGGCCAATAGGTCGCGTATGATGGAATCGACATCTCGTCCAACATAGCCCACTTCTGTGAATTTAGTGGCCTCAATTTTTATGAATGGCGCATCTATGATTTTGGCAATTCTTCTTGCTATTTCCGTTTTTCCTACCCCTGTGGGTCCAACCATCAATATGTTTTTGGGTTGTATTTCATGCTTGAGATCGCCAGTTTGTAATCTTCTCCATCGGTTTCTGATTGCAATGGCAACTGCCTTTTTTGCACGGTCTTGCCCAACGATGAATTGATTGAGCTTTTTCACGATGTCTTTGGGGTATAAGGAGTCTTGGCTGACGCCATTATTTGTTTGTTCTTTTGTGCTCATGGATCATTCCTTTTCATTTGTTTTTAAATTGACGATGTTGAATACGTTGTTGGTATATATGCATGTGTTGGCGGCAATATTGAGGCCTTCTTTTACGATGCTTTCAGCATCCATCTGTGTGTGTTTCAATAGTGCAGTGGCTGCTGATCTTGCATAAACCCCACCAGATCCTATTGCCATGATATTGTCTTCAGGTTCAATGACATCGCCTGTGCCACTGATGATTAAAGATGCTTTGTGGTCTGCCACTGCAAGCAATGCCTCTAGTCTGCGCAGTACTTTGTCGGTGCGCCAATCTTTGGCCAGCTCTATGGATGCTCGCAATAAATTTCCTTGGTAGGTATCCAGTTTTTTTTCAAAACGGTCAAACAATGTGAATGCATCTGCTGTGGCACCGGCAAATCCAACCAGTACAGGGTGATTTTTGAGCTGTCTGACTTTGGTGGCATTGTTTTTCATGATGGTTGCGCCAACCGATACTTGGCCATCGCCGCCCATGGTGACTTGATTGTTCCTTCGTATGGATAAAATGGTTGTAGAATGGACAGTTGGTTTTTCTTCTTGAGTATACATGGTTATCTCCGAATGTTAATGCTGGGTGAATCTTTGAGTTTTTGTAGTATCTGCTGTTGTCTTTGCAGTGTTGGGTAGTCTTGATATGGACCCAATGATAGATAAAAACAAGTGTGTTGGTTTTCTTTTTGTGTTCTCAATTGACTGTGGATGCTGAGCTTGTTCAGTTTTTTTTGTAGGGCCTTAACGCCCGTTTTTGATTGTTGACAGGTGCTGTGTAACATCAGTTTATTGTTTGTCTGTTGTCCTCTTTTTGTGTTTTGTGTGTGGATGATTTTTACGGAATTTTTTTGAATGGGGGGAGGGGATTTGTCTATTGTTTTGGTTGTTTTCCATTGGATTTTAGGCAGTGTTATCCAAGATTGAGTGGCATTCACAGCATTGAAAATTGGATGCCTGATGGTGCTGATTGCCCATGTGCATAATAAAAACAAAAAGAAGTAAAATACGGTCTTCAATGTTAACTTTTGGCTTTTTTTGTATTGTCTCTTGAGTTTTTGTTTCACTTGCTTTCCTAGCGCCACTTTGTTTGCCTTAATATATAAATAGGGTCATTGCCCCAATTAATCAAGATGGGCTATGCAATTTTTATGACTTATTTGTCAGTTTGATTGCTGGTGGTGTTATTTTCTAGCTATGTCTGAGCAGGTTTATTGTCGCCGGTGTTCTTTTCTTCAAGTTCTGTATGTTGCTTTTTTAGTGCTTCTAGTTTTTCTTTTGTGTTTTGATTTCTATTCTCTAGGGTTTTTGATAGCTGTTCTAAGTGAGTCAGATGATCATTTGTTTTCAGACCGTGATCGGGCCCTTCCAACTTATCTAGTATTCTTTGTGCTTTTTCAGTTACTTTTTCAGTTACTTTTGATCTTCCAAAGATACCTCGATTGTCTCTTTTTTCAATTGCAGCTCTAATCTTTGCCATTTCTACTTTTGGTGCTAGTTTGGATTTTAAATTGTCGACTAGAGTTTTGATATTTTCATCTGTCAGTTTGGTTGCTTCTTTTAGTGTGGTTATTTCCTCTTGTAACAAAATTTCTGGATCAAATTGTGTTTCACTAGTCATATTTGGTAGCAGAATTTTCTCTGCGTCTTCTAAAAATTTTTTCTTTGTTGCTTCTTCTGCTGTTGCTGCTGCTTCTGCTACTGGTACTGCTACTGCTGGTGATTCTGCTGTTGCTGTTGCTTCTGTTGCTACTGCTGTTGTTGCTACTGCTGGTGATTCTTCTGGTTCTGCTGTTGCCGATTTATATTCTGCTATAGCCTCTTTAATTGCAGTTTTTTTGCTACTATCTGCACTTACACTTTTTGCTTTTTCTGTGTCATATTGTGTATATTTTTCTATTGGTGGCCTTAGTATGTCGGGTATATTGTTCACGGCGGTCATCAATTTTTCTTTTATCTCAGCACTTTCACCAGGTTGATATTCCATTACGGCATCTTTTAATTGTGGGTAGAGGAGTTCTTTTACATAATCCCTTGGCTCTGTTATCTCATCTATTACTTTTTGAGTTAATTTCTTACCAGTTGGATCTGTAGGCTCCTTATCCCAATTAAAGATTCTTGTGCTCATGAAATCCACCTTGTCTTTAGCCATTTCTAGACCTTTTTTAAGGTAGTCCATTTTAGGTAGTATTTTTTGCGCTGTAAGACTTTTTTCAAGGTAGTCTATGTCCTCAAGTGTTTCTTTCGCTATTCTTATTTTTTTGTTTCTTTTTGTTTGAGATTTTAATTCTGTTTGTATAGTCTTAATATCTTGGGTTAGATAATTTGCCTGATCAGTGGTAAATCCTGTCTTACTATTGACCAAGCCTTGCCATTTATTAAAAATAGACTGTATTGGTTCGACATTAACCCCTTCTTGTACTAAATTTTCCTTAAGATTCATCATGATTCTCATTATTCTTTCGTTTTCTCCTGTTTTAGATTGTAATTGTGTTTGTATAGTCTTAACATCTTCGATTAGTTCATTTGCCTGTTCAGTGGTAAATCCTGTCTCACTATTGACCAAGCCTTGCCATTTCCCAAAGAAACCCTTTACTGTCTCGACCTCAACCCCTGCTGTTTTTACCATGTCTCCAAGATCCACCATGATAGTCATTTTGTTTATCTCATCAAATGAATAAGGAGAGTCCTCAGGTGCTACTTTTTGTCTGGAAAAGACACTGCCTAGTATTGCTATCATATTGGCTTGTCTTTTTTTATCGTCATTTTCTCCTGCTGTATTATAGATTTCAAACTTTTTATTTGTTGCGACGATAATGGGTATAACTTTCGGGATAAGCGTAAGTGAGCTTCTTAATCCTATTGTTGCAGCTAATGTTTCAAAACTATCCGTATCTTCCTTTAACAATTTTATACCTAAAGGTTTAGTAACTGATTGTATGACACTTGACATACTTCCCATCTCAATCCCCTTAATTTGTGTTTGATTCTTTGTTTTATAGATCATATTTGCAAATAAATCAGAGTTTTTTTAATTTTTTTTGTGATCACGATCATGTGTACTTTGATTTGGTTTGCCTGTGGGACGATACGCTTTTTAGAATGATATATTTTTTGATTTTTTTGCGTTTGTGCCTCTCAATTGGGTTTTGCAAAACTACATACAGCAAGCCAAATAATGCAGTCACTGATACTTTCAATCCATTGATCAATAAAGCACAACAGGATATGGTCTTAGACTGAAAATGACCACTGGTTTTCAGTAGGGTGGGTAGTTTTTGTATGGTGTCTTGAGTCTTAGCTTTACTTGCTTTTCTGGATCCAGTTTTATATTGAGGGGTCATATTGTTCATTGTCCTGCTTGGTTAAGATGGTTTATGCAATTGTGTGTTAGTAGCAATCGTCTTCCGGGTTTTTCTTTATTACTTTTTTAGGATCGGGTTGTGCTTGATGATTTTCATTTTGAGTCATGCCTTTAAGAGCTATTTTTTCTTTATATACTCAACGAACCACACGGTCTTAGATTTTCTATTTGATCTCTTGTCAATCTTCATCGATTGTATTAAGGAGTATGTGATAAAAATTCGAAGGTTAGCACTTTCATCAATGGGATGTCTTATTGCCTTTTTCTTATTCTTTCAAATTGATCAATGCCTTAATATAACTCTTGTCTTCAGCTTACTCTCTTGTTTCTAATCGACTATTTGTGCCTGAGCCTCTTTTACTCTGGTGTCGTATTTTTTGTTGTCTTGTTAGATGAATTTACATCATGCGTTATTTGTTAATATCGATTGATATTTTTTGCCATTTTAGAAGTTGATGGATTGCTTCATCCAAGTATTCTTCCTATGGGTTTAAATCCCAATTGTGATGTAGGATCTTCAGTTACTGTTTCTGTTTCCACTGCGCTCGGGTATTCAGCTGTCAATAATCCTCTTGATTCTAATTTATTACGGAATGATCGCATTTCTGTTGATGCATTTCCCCAATCATATTGTTGGCGATTTTCTTGTATTTGAGTAATGGTTTGACAGGTATTGATATTCCAAGCTTGATGGTCATTGAGGTCGGTTAAATCGATATCTTGTCCATTGATGTTCATTCGTCCCAGTCTGAAAGGAGGCATACTGGATATGCTATTTTCAGTTTCTGGAAAATAGGTCAATAGTAAGGCTAACATCTCATCTTCATATGGTAATTTAAAGGCTTGAATGAATTTTTCTACTTCCTCTGATTCTAATTTATTTTGCTTGCCTTTGCTTGTTAAGTAACACCTCAGTTTGATCAATCTAATCTGGCTCACCAAATCACGAATGAGAAACTTATTATAACTAGAGTGAAATTGTCTTTCGTGCATGGTGTTGCTCATTGATTGTAGATCTGCATTTCCTGCAGACAATATGCTGTCTTCTGTGAAAAAATGCTTGAGAAAATTTTTGAATATTCTGATTGCCCCATCATTGAGTATGAAATCTTCTTTTTTACACATGTGAGCGCAACGGCTAAATGATTCTAACTTTTTTATCCATACACAGAATTGAGAATCGAGGTTCCGATGCTCGTTGATTTGACTTTCTGGAATGAATAGTTTTTTTGATAACACTTCTACCATTATTTTTAACTCTTCCCGAAAGGACTCTAATTTGTCACGTATTAATGCATTGAACTCTCTTTCAGGTGTTGTGGTCCGTTGAGGTTGGTAACGGGTTTGTTTTTTCAGTGCTCCTTGAGTGACACTGAATTGGCTTTCGCTATGTGGACGTTTTTTATGGTTTGTCATCATCTTTTGACATGCCGTTCTGAGATTGTGTAGAAAGTTCTCTATGAAGGTGAAATCAAAATCATATTTTTCGTCATCACTCGATGGGGTTTGTATTTCTGATAATATTAAGGCAATTGGATCATTTTCATTGTCTATGGCTCTTGTCAATGCCTGGAGTTTTTGTAAGTCGTTCTGACCATTTTTTTGTTGAGCGAATGTATCAATGCTTTCTTCATAATTGATTGATTCTCCACGGCAAGCTTGTCTAAATAAGTTTTCAATGAAGTCAGTTGTTCTTTTTTCTTCCATCTCTTCTTCATTGTAGGGTTTAAATAAGTTTTCAATGAAGTCAGTTGTTCTTTTTCCTTCTATCTCTTCTTCTTTGTGGGGTTGTTCTAATAGGTCTTTGAGACAGTCAATGGCTTCTTCTTCACCCTCTTCAGAATTCCCAGGTGATTCTCGTTTTGGTGTTGACGTAAAGAGGGAAAGTTCAGGTGGTCTCCTGTATTGATGTTCTTCTCTTTCACGATATTGGAAAGTATCACTGTCTTTGTACGGATTGTCGTGGCTTGTCTCCTCTAGATTTCGTGTGGCTTGTAATTCGCACTCTATTGGTTTGTGTATCTTCTTGACCAATGACGATATTTTGTTTGAAAAAATCCATATTTCTGCATTGTCTTTAAAACTCTTATGTTCATTCATTTTGATCATGATGCCATTTGTAATATCTTCTTCGTCTAATGTTAATAATGCCAAGGATTCATATTCACGGGCGTTCAGGTTTCTATCGGTTATGGATTTCAATATGGATTCCACTAACCTGTCTTCTGATGTGCTTAAATTTTGTTCTTCGATGTAGAAAGTGGCAATTTGTTCTACGATGGATTTTTTGGCTCGTGTTACTGCTGATTCTATGTCTTGGTTTTGTGCGTGCATGTGTTTTGTGTTTTTTTATTATATTATAAAATTTTTGCCTGTGTTTGTCAATTTGTCAAAAGTAATCTGGGTGTTTTTGGTTAGAACTTTTTATGGCTGTGAATGGATTGTTTTCATTGTCTGTATCAGTCTGTTTTTATTTTAGGTCTTGACTATTTTCAGTAAGATTGTCGTAGAGTCTTTTTTGATGCTATGAACAATGATATCATTGGGCATTGAATATTGGAATGTGAATGCGTGTTTTGCTCACAGGCAGTGCCGGATTTATCGGTTTTCATCTGGCTAAACGTTTGATTGATGCTGGCTATGATGTCATCGGTGTTGATAATGTCAATGCTTACTATGATGTGGACTTGAAATACAAACGTCTTGAGAATCTTGGCTTTGTACAAGAAAAAGTCAATACCGGTCAATTGATTGTCTCCCAAAAAAATCATCGTCATCGCTTTTTAAAACTGGATCTCAATGATAGACAAAAAATGACAGAGTTTTTCTCTGAACATTCTTTTGATGTGATTTTTCACCTAGCAGCACAAGCCGGTGTTCGCTACTCTTTAGAAAACCCATTGGCCTATATAGACGATAATATAGTTGCTTTTGTGAATGTCTTAGAAGGGGCTCGAAGCCAGAAAGTTCAACACTTGGTCTATGCCTCTAGCTCCTCTGTGTATGGATTGAATCAAAATCATCCTTATCAAACCAATCAATCCACAGAGCATCCTGTCTCATTGTATGCCGCAACTAAAAAATCCAATGAAATGATGGCCCATGCTTACAGCCATCTGTTCAAAATTCCCACTACAGGTTTACGCTTTTTTACCGTTTACGGCCCTTGGGGGCGACCAGATATGGCGCCAATGCTGTTTTTAAAAGCCATCTTGACCAATCAGCCCATTCGCGTATTCAATCATGGGAATATGTATCGCGATTTTACCTATATAGATACCATTGTTGACGGTTGTCACGCTGTTTTGCAAAAGCCGCCTTGTACTAAAGGCTCCTGGGACCCAAGTCAACCACAGCCCAATCAATCTTCTGCTCCGTTTGCCATTTATAATATTGGTGGCGAACAAACGGTTAAGTTGATCGATTTTATATCAACCCTGGAATCAGTTGTCGGTCGCAAATGCACAAAACATTATGAAAATGCGCCTCCCGGCGATGTTGTGCACACCGAAGCTTCAATGTATGACTTCATACAGCAGTTTGGACCTTTGAATTCCGTGAGCTTGCAAGAGGGACTGTCTCATCTTGTGAATTGGTATCAGACTTTTTATAACGCAGAAATTAAAGCCAAATCGAGGTTGAACTAATGTTGAATGTGAATGTATTGTACCGTAGAAAATCATCGCTGTGGGGTGTGTTGTTGTGTGTGGGCATTGTCATATATCGACTCTCGGTTTTATATTTGGGTCATATGAATTTGCATTTTGATGAAGCTCAGTATTGGCTCTGGTCCCATCATCTGGATTGGGGATATTTTTCTAAGCCCCCCATGATTGCATGGGCAATTTATGGGCAACGTTTTTTCTTTGGCGATTCTGAATTTGCTCTGAAAGTCCTTTCTCTCTGTGTCTATATCATCAGTAGCTGCATGATCTATTTGATATGTCGCATACGCTATGACAGAGCCATTTCTTTGGGCGCTGCACTGTTGTTTTTCACCATGCCTGCCGTATCTCTCTCGTCATTCATCATTTCTACAGATGTCTTTTTAATCCTGTTTTGGATCCTGGCATTATGGCAAGTGGTCAAAGCCCTAGAGTTTGATGATCGACATTGGCTATGGGCCGGTTTTTTCGCAGGCTGCGGATTGCTAACCAAATACACCATGGTTCTCTTTTTGCCATCATTGTTTCTTTTTGCTGGTCTGGGAGGACGTTTGAATGCTTTTCTAAAAAACCGCTGTGTTCTGCTTGCCATGTTGATTGCTTTTTGTATGTTGCTTCCAAACCTTTTATGGAATGCTTCTCATGACATGGTCTCGTTTGGTCATTTATATGAAATTTCTCAAGTTGAAAAGAAACGTTTGCACTTTTCTGAACTGTTTGCTTTTTTAGGTGCCCAGTTTGGCGTGTTTGGATTGTTTTCTAGTGTGCTGTTGATACGCTATTGCCTGTGGGATTACAATCGTGCATTACAAGACCGCTATGGTCGTTTGTGGTTGTCTCTTTTTGTTGTGTTTTTAGGCGTTATCTGTATGCAGGCATTTTTGTCACGCGCCTTTGCCAATTGGGCCGCTCCGAGTTATGTGGCAGCATCAATTTGGTTGAGCGTTGTACTATGCCAGAGGCATAAATCTCATCTGCTCGCACTGGCGATTGCCGTAAATCTGGTGACCATGGGTTTGATGTATCATTACGAAATGATTTATCAAGTCCTGGGTGTTGAACTGACAAAAAAAACCGATCCCATGCGCATGATACGTCATTGGGATACACTGGGCCGCGAAGTTTCATTGGTGTCTCAATCTTATCCTGATCATATCATTCTGACTGAAAATCGTAAGATTTTGGGTGAGCTGATTTACTATGTTAAGCCTCGACCTTTCAATGCTCAGATATTCAATCCCTCGCATGCAGTTAAAAATTACTTTCAACACACACAAGATTTAAATCAATATAAGGACCGTCAGTTCTTGTGGGTGAGCCGTGAACAGTCAACGGTTGCATTAAAGCCATATTTTAACGTCATTGAAAAGGTTGATACCATTCTCATTCCAAGCTATCAACAAGAAGTAACGCCATATTATGTGTATCGTTTGAGTGAATTTAGCGGGTATTGATATGTTGAATGTGATTAATCGATTTGTGTTGTGTGTTGCCATCTCTGCAGTGTTGTTTTTTGTGCTGATGCCATATGTTGATCTGTCTGTCTCGTCTGTTTTTTATTCAGATCAATTCAAAGCGGACTTCTTCTTGTATGACTGGGTATATGATGCAGTTAGACCAATTACCTTTATGATGACCTTATTTCTTTTGGGCGAAATAATATTCTTTTTTGTCAGCGGTAAAAACTTACTGCTGCCGGTACAGTGTGCAGTGTTTTTTTTATTGTGTTGGTTGATTGGTCCTGGACTTATTGTCAATGTGGTGTTTAAAGATCATTATGGACGACCTAGGCCGCACCAGATTGTTAACTTTGGTGGTGAGCATGCTTATGTCAAACCTTTCGAATTTTCTCGTGCTTGTCATAAAAATTGTTCTTTTGTCTCAGGACATGCCTCAGTGGGATTTGTTTTTATAGGACTTGCTTTTGTGTATAGAAGGCAACGTTATTGGATCGCTTTGGGATCGATTTTTGCTGGGAGTGTCATTGGTTTTGTGCGCGTCGCTCAAGGTGGACATTTTCTAAGTGATATTGTATTTTCGTTTTTATTTACTTATCTTGGGGTATATCTATCTTATGCCTTAATGCGATATCTGGGCCATCAAATGGTTATTAGTCGAGATGAATCTGGTGTTGACTGTTTAGAATGAGTGGATGTTTTTATTGAGTCTTTTGCATGTTTTTTTAAACTGTGCGATAATTTGTTTTGATTGAATGAATAGGAAGGTGGATTTGATGCAGTTGTCTGTGGTGATACCAGTTTATAATGAAGAGGATAATATTAAGCCGTTAGTAGCCTCTGTTCGAAAGGCATTGTCAGGTAAAATTGATTATGAATTGATCTTAGTGGATGATGGGTCTGAAGATGAAACAGTGAAACGTGCCAAATCATTATTGCATCCCAACGATCACTGTTTGGAGTTCAATAGAAATTATGGCCAATCCGCAGCAATGGCAGCGGGCATTGAACGTGCCTCTGGCAACTTGGTTGTGACCTTGGATGGTGATTTACAAAATAGCCCCGAAGACATAATGGACATGATTAAAACAATGGATTCCAAAGGTTGCGATGTGGTTGCAGGATGGAGAAAAGGACGCAAAGATGGTATGATTTTTAGAAAAATTCCCAGTATGTGCGCCAATTTTTTGATACGATTTTTAACCGGCGTTTCGTTAAAAGATTATGGCTGTACGCTCAAAGTATTTAAGCGTGATGTGGCCAAAAATTTAGGTCTCTACGGTGAACTACATCGATTTATTCCTGTCTTAGCATGCATGTATGGTGCCACAATTTATGAAATGCCTGTGTCTCATTATCCTCGTATTCACGGTGTTTCTAAATATGGGATTGGTCGAACCATTCGTGTTTTGTGCGATTTGATGTTGATGGTGTTTTTCCAAAAGTATGCAACAAGGCCCATACACTTGTTTGGCAGTATTGGTGTTTTTTTGTTGGTTTTAGGTTGCGGTCTTGAATTTTACTTATTTGCTTTAAAGATGTTTGGGCACTCCATTTCAGGTCGTCCGATGCTCGTCTTGGGTGCACTGGGCATCATCTCTGGTATTCAGCTGATCACAACTGGGTTCATTGCCGAGATCATGATGCGGACCTATTATGAGTCACAAGGCAAAAAGCCATATCGATTAAAACCACGTTCACTTTCTGGCTCGTCTGTAAAAACAAAGACCTCTTGAGGATAGGTTGTGATTAATCCAACTCTTTTTCGTTTTTTGTCATTCTTTTGTAAGATTGGATTGAGTCTTTTGGCCATCTATCTGGTGTATATTAAAATCGATTGGAATGCTTTTTTCTTGCTGTGGCGTCAGCTCAACTTGTTTATTTTGCTCTGGGTTTTCATTTTATATAACATTAGTCAAGTGCTTTCGGCCCTGCGAATGCGTTGTTATTTGGCTTTGATTGATATTGATTTGGATAGAATTTCATCCATCTACCTGTGCTATTTGGGTATGTTTTATAATCTATTTTTACCAGGCGGGATTGGGGGAGATGGTTATAAAGTTTATTTTTTAAAACGTTTTTATTCACAAAAAACAATGCTTATAGTCAAAGCACTCGTAGGAGATAGGCTCAATGGTTTTTCAGGTCTTTTGGTGATTGCTTTTGCTTGTTTTTGTTTCAATGGACTTTTTGAGATAGCGTCATATCAATATGTCTTATTGTTGTTGTGCATGCTGGTTGGCATTTTAGGCTATGCTTTGCTACAGCACTGGCTGTTTGTATTTGAGCTGAAGTCTTTTTTGTTTAGTTTGTGTCTGTCCATTACAGTACAAGCATTACAAGGTTTGGTTGCAGTGATTCTGGTTAGATCTCTGGGAGATTTGAATCATTCTTTTATTTATGTGTTTATATTTTTGTTTTCTTCTATTGTTTCGCAGTTGCCCCTGAGTATGGGAGGGTTGGGAACGCGTGAAGTGACTATGGTTTATTGTTTGAATTATTTAGGCATTGACCCCAATGCAGGTCTTGCAATGGCATTGATATTTTTTATGTGTCAGACATTGTCTAATTGTCTGGGTCTATTCTGTTATCACTTTAAATTAGAACCAAAGCCTGTTTTAGGCAATTGATACTTTGAGAGTGTTTTGAATTGCTCTGTTCGCTATCTTATTTCTAATTGATTTTATATGATGTTTTATTGACTCTATGCGCTTGGTTAGGGTATACTTTCTAAATAACTTATCGTGGAATTAAAATTACTCTATAGTCATGTGTATTATTGTTCGTTATAAAACAGAGCTGTATGATATATATCTATCTGGGAATCCTAGCTTTTCAGAATTGCTTAGTAGTTCAAGTCAGCTTGATCTTGAGCATGCTCAACAAATAGTGACTAAAGTTGTTGAGTACATGACAGTATGCAATAAATACAAAGAATTTTTTGGTTCTTTTGAAGATTCAATTTGTGCTACTATCAAAGAAACTACTAGATATACTCAACAAGAAGAAAAACTGTTAATGGAATCGATACAAAAAAAAATTGACAAAATTTCGAGAGCCATATTTTTTTATTTAGACTCCCCGAATTGTACTCCAGATAAAGACACATATAATGTTCTTTTTGAACTCATTCAGCATTCTCTGGCCAATCACAAGAAATATTTTCAAGGTCTTGACCATTACAATACTGTACTTAATGCACAAATTTTTCAAAAAACTGAATCGATGTTTTTTCTAATGTTAAGAGCTGTAAAACTTTATATGAATACATTGGATTTACCACTAGACATTGACATGAATGCATTGATTCGTGATTTTTCCAGT
Organism: Pseudomonadota bacterium; assembly: GCA_036121365.1. Taxonomy (GTDB): domain Bacteria; phylum Pseudomonadota; class Gammaproteobacteria; order Comchoanobacterales; family Comchoanobacteraceae; genus UBA7916. The sequence continues at coordinate 73,259 of JAZAFR010000026.1, forward strand.
TTGTCTTTGAGGCCTGAACATATCACTTGTATTCGGGAGTTTGTTAAGAACGCTCAAGAAAAAATTGATGGTGAAGTAAGTGGTAAAAAAGTATTATTCAAATTAATGATAGAGTGCTTAATTCTTTTAGATATGAACATTTCAGCAAAAATGCTCCTGGATAGTTATCCTTATCCTAACAAAGAAAATAACTTACAGTATATTTATTGCGATATAATGTGTGGTATAGATGAGTTTGACGATTGTTGTATTGCTCCAAACTTTTGTTTTTTTCCTATCCCTCAGGTCTCACAATCTGAATCTCGTCTTACTCAAATAAAGTCTCAAATTGATAGATTATTGAGTAAGCGTAGCGGTCTTCCCGTTAGGGAACAAAAAGAATTAGACCATAAATTAGTACTTTTGTCTGCCAGAGAGTTAAAGTTGAAGGCCCTTCCTACAAAGGAAGATGTTATCAAGTTTTGTCATGATGTTTCTGAAAAATTACATGTAGATCAGTTGTTTCCAGTCGATAGGTATTTGTTTTCAAAGGAAGTAAGCTGTCATACGTTAAAAAGTATTTGTCTCAATGCTGTACCTGTTCCAGACGAAACCATACAGAACGCGATACAAAAATTAGATTTATTAACGGATGATATCTCTGCTTCCCACTGTTGGTCATTTGCCTAAAATGTGGCACAGAGTAGATTTGTGTGTAAGCAATTTTTCAGTCAATAGATGCACTTTTTAGGGTATTTAATGTCAGTTTAGCGAGGACGGTTTGTGTGTTATTTGCTTTTTTGTGATCCTGTCGATTCTTCTTGGACTGTTTTCTGCATGATAGAAATTAACTGCTTTTCTGCAAAAAAAGGCAGTTCGTGATCAGCTTTGTCTATCTCTATATATTGTGCCCACTGATTGCTGTTATTTGCCAATTGTCTACCCATAGAAACTGGGACAACTTTATCTTCATTGCCATGAAGGATCAATACTCTACACTCAGGTGCATTTTTTTGTAATTTCTTTAATCCAGCTTCGGAATTGTACGTATCAAATAGAAATGGTTTGAGTAAAAGTGCCCAAAAATACCCAATGACTCTTTTTGACATGTGGTGCATGGATGTGAACGGACTTAGCAAAATCAGCGCCTTGGGATGTAGTTTATTTGCCAGATCGATGCCAACAGCACTGCCCAATGAATGTCCCATAATGAAAATGTTTGGCTCTATTGGTTGTGTCTTTAGCCATGATTGATAGGCGTAAAGAGCACCCTTGTAATTATTTTTTTGCGACGGAGTTCCTGCGTTTTGCCCATATCCCGGGTAGTCTATCAATAAGTAGCCAGTGTCTTTATCAGGTATCTGTTTTATTAGGCTAACCCAGTGTAAAGACAAAGCCGCATTGCCACTTAAAATAATCCAAACGTTTTTTGGAGTAGGGGACTTCCCATAAAAATAAGCTATCTGTTTTTTTCCATTGACTTGATATTCAATGGTGGTTGTTTTTTGTATGAGAACTTTACCAAAATTGTCGTATTGGCGCGGAAAGTAGATGTATTTTCTCTGGGTGACTACCAAACAAGCACTCACTAAAATAAAAACAGTGACGAGAGATTTTAGGGTATCGATTATGGAACTCATTTTTGACACAAGTTAACCTTTATAAACAGAGTATACCTATTATAAGTGTATTTTCTCAGCTCTTCAATGTCGATTTTATTGGGAGGCTATGAATTTTTGTGAACAAGCCGTTCTTTCTTCATTTTGATGTAGATAATATAAGGATATGATGGCCAAAATGATACCAATACTGTGGCCATAACCCGGTATCTCATAAAAATAAAGGTAGCCAAACACTGTGATAATGCCATATTTTAAAAAACCAAAAGGTAGAAGAAATGTTAATTCTGCCATAGAAATTGCTTGGTGTAGTGCGAATGTTGCAATGGCTCCGTTGACTGCCATATGTCCAAGAAGCAGATACTGTTTGCCTGATGCGATTTCTAGATGTGATAGCTCAAACGGCAACAGGACGATAGGGATGGCGATGAATAAAATCAATGTTAAATTGATGTTGCTTTCTTTTAGCATTGTGAGCTTTTTGGTGACAATGGTATTGGCTTGAAAGCACAGTAGGGCAATGCTCGGTTTGAGGCATTCAAACAGAGTAAGGGTGTTTTGAGCATGACTTTTCTGTGATTGAACTAAAATTAAATATGTACACACACTCAATAGCAGGGCCTTTATTTTATGTGCAGATAGTTTCTCTTTAAAACATAACAATGCAAATGCCACAGTGATGAAAGGGCTCAATAAATTAAATCCCAATGCATAAAATAACGGCATTTTCTTGAATGATTGATTCAGTAGTAAAATTGCCACTGTGCATAACATGATTCTGATTATATGATAATGAGGCGCAATTATTTTTTGATGCGATCGCATTGCTTTGGATAGATAAAATGGTAATAGCAAGCATGCTGTGATGAAATACTGATAAAAAATGATACTGTGTGTCGACATTACAATAGGGCCTTGTGTGCTCAATTGTTTACTGAGTGCATCATTCCACGCATAAAAAATAAAACTTATGATTTTCAATATGGTTGCAATTGTTTTCTTGTTTTTTATAATGTGATTAAACTCTGTTGAAATGCTCGGCATCGACTAAACTCCATGCATGACTTTGATGGGATTGATGGTGTTGATTTTACGCAATGGTAAATAACAGGCTGCAATATTGATAAGGTTGATGGTAACCACACTGATTAATCCTGGCTCATATCTCCATTGATAATCCCATTCTAAATATCGTATTAATCCAAAGTTTAAATACTCTCCAATTCCAATTCCAATGATGCTGCTCACTAAGGATAAGACAAGGGTCTCTGAGAGCAATAACAATTTGATTTGTAATGGTGTTGCCCCAATGGATAGTCTAATTCCAATTTCCTCTTGTCGTTCATTGATGATTGCATGCATGCCATTGATGATGTTTACAATGGCAATAATGGTGCTCATACTGCCTATGGCAATGAGTATGAACTTTATTTTTTTGATATGTTCTTCTAGAGTTTGTGCTGTCTTTGACATGTCTATTATCTGATGAGACACTTTTGGTAATTTATTCTGCATGATTTTTTCAATTTTTTTCGTGATCTGTTCGTTTTCATTGGGTTTAATTTGTATGGTGACTTCGTCAATGCTGATATTGTTTTCCATGTTATGATTGAAATGTGTTAGAATAGAATGGTTGATGTTGTCCTTACCAAAGAAATATTGATTGTCTTGTTCCTCTAAAATTCCGAGTATATTGTACTTTTTCCCATTAATGAATATGTCTGTGATATTAGTTGTATGCGCTTTGATCTTTTCAGCAACGGAATGGCCAATGACCGCAAAATTATTGTCTGGAAACTCGAGCTCATGAAAGAATCTACCTGATTTTGTTTTTAGATTATATGTTTTTGCCAAACGCCAATCACATATAATGTGTTCAAAATATTCACTTTTTCTTTTTTCCTTGTCTAGATGTATAGATGTATAACCCCTTTTTGCACTTGATATCTGATACTGTTTGAAATTCGGTAGTATGACTTTTAAGAATTGAGATTGGCTAATGCTTTGGCTTCCTTTATAGTGTGATTGAAACTCCATGATGACTTTTGTGTTATTACGAATGGTGTTGATTTCTTCTTGTACTGTTGCTGTTGCCATATGATAAAAAGCGATTAGACAAGTGATCATGCAAGTTGCACATATTGTTGCACTTGCAGTGAGAGCTGATCTGGTTTTTTGTGCCAATAGCCCCTTGATGATCGATTTATAAGGTTGCATTCTGTATCTCGTTTGTGTGGAATAATGACTCTATGGCCATTTGTTTATTGCATATTTTCGCCATTTCTTGATCATGGGTCACCAGTATGATGGTGGTTTGTGTAGTATGGTTTATGTTTTTAAGTAAAGACATCACTTGATGACTACTTTTTTTGTCTAGTGCTCCCGTGGGCTCATCTGCAATGATGATTTTAGGTTGTGCAGCAATGGCTCGTGCAATGCTAGATTTTTGTTGTTGTCCACCTGACAATTGGTTGGGTAATTGATGTTGATGCTGCAATAGGCCTAACGCTTCTAGTGTTTCTACTGCAATTTTGCGAGTGTCCTTCATGCCCTTATAGTGTAATGCCAGTTCAACGTTTTCTAATATGGTGAGATGTTTGATTAACCAATATTGTTGGAATACATAGCCAAATATTTCTTTGCGAATTTTAGATTTATGTTCCGTTGACAATGAAGTGATGTCTTGGCCATTCAGATGATATGTCCCAGAGCTTGGCTCATCTAGACATCCTATGATGTTCAATAAAGTTGACTTGCCAATTCCAGATTGTCCTGTTATTGCAATCATGTCTCCTTGTTGTACGGTTAATGAGCATTCTTGAAGTATATTGATGGTTTTATTTTCTTTCTGAACTTGTTTATTTATTTTGTTCATTTGGATAATTTTTGACAATTTGGTCTCCTTCTTCCAGTCCTTTTGTAATTGTAATGCTGTTGTTAGTCGTTGGCCCAACGGTGACAGGTGTTTTAATATATTGGTTGTCTTTTATCATCATAACATAATCTTGATCTTGCTCTCTCTTGACCGCGTTCATAGGGATTTGTATGCTGTTTTTCGGGTTGTTTAGGATTGTGATGTTGACACTTAAACCATATAAATAAATACAATCTTGATCACATTGAGCCTGTACTACAACGGGTATTTTTGGATCTTGGCCTGACTGTGCTTTGTATTCAAACTTTTTGATATTGACTACTTCACCTGATAGTTCTTTGCTGTTCAATGCAGGAACTGTTATTCGTGCTGGTTGCCCAATTTGAAATTTAGTGACATCAAACTCAGGTATATTGACTGTTGATTGGATTTCGTTTGGATCTGCAATAATTCCAATGATTTGTTGCTTTTTAATGTGATTGCCTTTTGTTGTGTTGATTGACTCTGGGTTGTTGTTATCCATTTTGGGTAAGAATCTGCCAGAGTCTTTCGCGATTATGTTAACAATGTAGTCTCTGTTTAATAAAATTTCTATGATTTCCTCTGCCTCGTTCTTTTCAAAAAAAGGCTGATCATCTAAGTTCAAATTTTCAATTTTTTTCCAGTCAAAATTTAGTGATTCTGCCAATGATTTGAATTTTACACGTTCTTTGACCATTGTAATTAAGCTTTTCATGAACCTGCTTTCTGACTCTTCTACTTCTCTTTTAGAGATGATTCCTTTTTTTTCTAATTCAATATTTTTTTGTACGGAAAATTTATTGCTACGATAAGTGTCTTTGGTGGTGATGTAGTTGACCACTTGTGTCATTAATTCATCTTTTGCCTCTGTTGAGTTGATTCTGATTATAGGTGTTCCTTTTTTTACGATCTCTCCGTAACTTTTTCCATTGTCATAAATTGTCCCGTTAACTGTGCTAACCAATGTACTTTTGGAAATTGGTTCTATGACGCTTTGATACGTTGTTTCTTCTATTTTTTGGGCTGCCTGAATGGTCATAATATTTTCTTTTGGGGGTGTTTCTTTTAAGGTGGGATTGATTGGCAGTTGTTGTATGGTGTTCACGATTGGTGTCTTGCTGTTGTCAATGTTGGTCTGTAAACTATTTTTTTCTAGATCTTCATAATAACTGCTTAAAATGAAGACTGCTATCAAAGTGACTATGGTGCTGATGATGATTGTGTATTTACCTTTCACTTTTCAATAGTTTTCCTTTGTTGTGTTGAAATGTCCATATATAATCAAGTAAAAAGTACCAGACGCCGTTGATTAATGGTTCAACGATGGCATCAATGGTTGCCAATCTGATGTCTGCACCCGTGATGAAAACAATACACAGCATTGCAATGGTGATATGTCCTATGGTGTATATGATCGTTCGAAGTATAGAGCTTTGAAGATTCATAGATGGTGTGTGTCTCTTAAGTATTATATTATTTTAACATTCTTATTATGAATACGCAATTTCAGCCTGCATTAATCTGTGGCAAATTTCCTTTGTGTTTGTTGTATCAAATTGATCTTCTCTGATGTCAAAATGTGGCATAATCAGTCTATCTTTCTTTTTATTTATAATTTCTTCGAATTCAGGAGATACTTTGATGATATTTATTTTATCATCTAAAAATGTGTGAGTGAGGTCCATGAAATCGTAATAAGAACTTAAGTATGTGATTTCGGTATTTCTAAGAGTTTGAATGGCGTCTAGGTATGCTTGATTGCTATCTTGTAAATCAACGGATGAAATATCTCCGTATTTGAATTTTATCTCAGATGCAGTATTGGTACTTTCTGTTAATTCGAGTTTTCTTTTGGATAAATTTATTTGATCGTAGTTGTCGTAAACTGTTTGAAGTGAGTTTTTCGTTTCTCTTATTGTGGTGAGACAATTATTTAAAAAATTTTCTTTTGAGATATTTAAGTGTAGTATGGTGTTTTTTATTGCGGTGTTATTACTTCTTCTATCTAGTGGTTGTGATAACTTGAGTGATATACTACTATCTCCTTCGTGTATGTGTGGTGTATAGGTTGCATTGCCTGTTAGATCTAAGCTGAATTGATTGGCCTTTTCTTTGATCTTAAGTCCTCTTTCTATTTCTAAAATTTTTAAGTGACCGTTTATCAAATCAGTATTCTTTGTTAATGAGTTGAATATGTGTTTTTTTACCGACCTTGGATTGTTCATTGGTGGTGATTTTATTTTTGTATCGGTATAGTTCTTATCGATGTAAAGTTCGGTTTTTGGATTTATGCTCAATTCGTTTTTCATTTTGATGATGGAGTTACGTAGGTTCGTTTTTTGTTGCTTGAGGGAGAAATTTGAGCTAATTTCTTGTGTTTTTATATTCTCTAGATCAAATCGCGAAATTTCTCCCACACTGTATTCAATTTGTGCTTTTTGAAATGATTTTTGTATACTATCAAAAGATTGTTTACTTTTTTTCAGCGCATCTTGTTCAAAGATAATTGAGAAGTAATGCTTCTGGATATGCTTTAATTTACTTGTAACGCTATCGTTTAGAGCCAGTCTAGCGTTTATTAATGCTTCTGTGGCTGATTGAATGGTGTTATTATTTGATAATCGTGTGGTCCCAATTAAGGACTGTGTCAATGTCAGTGAGGCAGTGTCTTGTAAGTTTTTGTCGTCTGCATCATTAGGACTGTTCACAGCTGTGTTATTCAATGAGATGGTTGTTCCCAGTGGAAATGTTTGGCTCATGGTATTGCTGATTTCTTGAGATACACCCTGGTCTTGATATCCGTAATATTGTTGATAATCAAATGATCCTAAGCTAAATCCAAATTGAAACATAGTGTTTTGATATGTCAAAAGAGCTTTTTTGTAAGACGTTATACTGCGTTGTATTTCAATGTTATTTTTCATTGCCAGTTGCAAGCATTCATTTAGATTCAAACTGATAGAAACTGGTGGTTTGATTTTTTTGATTTCTTTTTTTTGGGTCAGTTTTTTGACCTCACTGTTGATGTCTTTTATGCCTTTTTGATATTCCTCCATGAGTAGTGGCATTTGTTTGCTGTAGCATGCAATGGTGGCCATTAAGCAACAAATCAGAACGCTGACCTTGTTGCTTATCAGTGAGAGTTTTTTTGGAGATTTCAGCATGGCGTTTTTATCTTCCTCATAATTGTATGCTAGCAAATAATGTCAGCACTTGACAGAGATAATTTAAGTTTTTTCTACTGCCTGGATGATTTTTTTTGTGGCCCTATGTTGTGGTGAGTTGAATACGGTTCTTGTTGGCCCACGTTCAACTATATTTCCCTTTTCTAGGACGATGACTTGATGGCAAAAATGTCGAATGATGTTACAGTTATGAGTGATTAATAAGTAGCTTATGCTTCGTTTTTTTTGTATTTTAAGTAGTAGCTCTAGAATGGATTTTTGTATGGTGGCGTCAAGTGCTGTTGTTGGCTCATCTAAAATGAGTATTTCTGGATTCACTATCAGAGCTCTTGCGATGGCGATTCTTTGTCTTTGTCCTCCAGAGAACTCATGCGGATAACGGTTCATCATGTTTTTTGGAAGATTGACCAGTTTCAGTATATTGCATAGTTCTTTTTCTTTTTCTTCTTCACTATAATCAGCATAGTGGATGTTGAGTCCTTCACGAATGCACTGCGCTATTGAGAGCCTTGGATTGAGGCTTGAGAATGGATCTTGAAAAACAATTTGTATTTTTTTTCTGATTTTCTGTTGTTGTTTCGCATTTTGGTTCTCAAAAATTGTGTTGGCAATGTTGACATGGCCTTGATGTTTGACCAACTGTAGGATTGCATAAGCCAATGTTGTTTTTCCGCAGCCACTTTGGCCTATGATTCCAATATTTTCTCCTTTTTTTAATTTGAGGTTGATGTGATTTATAATGGTTGTAACGGTGTTTTTTTTAAACCAATGATGTGTGAGTTTATGTGTTACAGATAGATGGTTTGTTTTGAGTATGATGTTGTCATGCTGGATCTCTTCTGATGGCTTGATGTCTAAAATGTCAGAATTGAGCAATTTTTTTGTTGTTGAATGGCTGGGGTTTTTAAATAGTTTTTCAGTGTCATTGGTCTCTATGACGGTCCCTTTTTCCATGACATAGATTCTATCGCAAAAACCTCTTACCATATTTAAATCATGGCTAATAAGTATAATGGACATATTGGTTTTAATTTGTTGTTGTTTTACGGTTTTTAGGATTTCTATTTGTAAATTAGCATCCAGAGAGGTTGTTGGTTCATCTGCAATGAGTAGCTGTGGTTGGTTGACAATCGCCATTGCTAAAAGTACACGTTGTCTTTGTCCTCCACTGAGCTGATGTGGTAATTTTTTAGAATGATCTATCGTTTTATAAGGTAGATGAACTGTTCTCAAGATTTGATACATGATTTTTTGAGCCGTATCTTGATCAACCAATTGATGTTGCGTTATGGCCTCTGTTATTTGTTGGCCAATGGTTTGTAATGGATTTAGAGCCACCAGTGGTTCTTGAAGCATTAGGCTGATATGATTATTTCTGATACAATTGAGTTCATCTCTTGTGCATTGAAATAGGTCTTTTTCATTGAATAATATCTTTCCAGAGCTGATTTTTTCGTGTTGTTTTTGAATTTGCATAATTAAATGAGCTGTCAGTGTTTTCCCTGAGCCGCTTTCTCCTACAATGGCTATCGTTTCACCTGGATAGACAGATATCTCATCGACTTTGAGTTGGAAATTGGCATTGCTTTGGAATCGAAAGCGTAGATTCTCTATTTTAAGTAGGGGTTTGACCAATGTTGTGCTCATTGATTTCTCCCATGAGGATCAAATGCGTCTCTTAATCCTTCTCCAATGAATACTAGAAAACTCAATAGCATAAACATCACAATGAAAACACTGATGCCTATCCAAGGTGCATGTAGGTTCATTTTTGCTTGTGACATCATTTCTCCTAATGATGCTGAGCCTATTGGCATGCCAAATCCAAGAAAATCTAGGGATGTTAGTGCCATAATTCCTCCGATGATATTCCATGGTAGATATGTAATGGTGGCAACCAGTGCATTGGGTAATATGTGTCTAAAAATAATGGTTTTGTCACTAACGCCCAATGTTTTTGCTGCAAGTACATAATCCAAGTTTCTGGCTCTTAGAAACTCAGCTCTGACCACCCCAACAAATTTAATCCAGCCAAAAATTAGTAAAACACCTAACAGGTTAAGAAAGGATGGTTGGATAAAACTCGTTAAAATGATGAGTAAATATAATGTGGGCATTCCTGAAAAAATTTCTATGATTCGTTGTCCTATTAAATCTACCAGTCCTCCAAAATAGCCTTGGATGGCGCCAACACTGACCCCAATAATCAGGCTGCATGCTGTTAGAATAATCCCAAAGCTGATATTGATTCTCAATGCATAGAGTGTTCGTGCTAAAATATCTCTACCCTGATCATCTGTTCCTAGTATATGTCGCCATGATGGTGAGGCGGGCTGTGCTTGATTCGACTGAAAGTCGTGCGTGTTATAGCTATATGGGATAATGGGCATGATCATCCAGCCATGTTGGTTGATTTTTTTTATGATATGCGGAGATTTGTAATCGGTGTAAGATTTTAGTTTGCCTCCAAAAGTTGTGGCGGGATAATTTTTCACAATGGGAAAATAGTACTGGCCTTTGTAGTTGACAATTAAAGGCTTTTCGTTGGCAATGATGTTTGACATAAGGCTGATTATATATAATAAAATAAACAGTAAAAGAGATATACGCGCCTGTTTGTTGAACCAGAATGTATCTAATTTTCGCTGTAGTTCTCTATTCATTTTATCTCCTTTGAAAATCAATGCGTTTGTCAACAATAGAATAGGTGATATCCGACAATATATTAACAACCAGTCCCATCAGTGAAAATAGGTATAATGTGCCGAATACGATTGGATAGTCGCGTTGTATGGTTGCTTCATAAGACAATAAGCCCAACCCATCTAGAGAAAATATAATCTCAATGAGTAATGATCCTGTAAAAAACATTTCAATGATGGCTCCTGGAATACTAGAAATAATTAATAAAAGTGCGTTTCTTAGAACATGATGATAGAGTACTTTGTTCTCGTTGAGTCCTTTCAATCTTGCCGTTAATACATAGGTCTTGTGAATTTCATCTAAGAAAGAATTTTTAGTGAGTAATGTCAATGTGGCAAAACCACTGATGGTGATGGATATGATGGGCAAAATGAGATGCCATAAGTAATCAATTATTTGCTCATACCAGTTCAGCATTTCAAAATTATCAGAGGTCAGTCCTCTGAGTGGAAATAGCTTCCAATATTCACCGCTGGCAAAAAAAATAATCATCAGTACTGCAAATAAAAAAGTGGGGGTTGCATTGCCAAGTAATATTAGATTGGTGGTTATTTTATCGAATTTTGATCCTTGTCTGATGGCTTTTTTGATGCCAAGTGGAATGCTGATGCTGTAGAGCAGTATTGTGCTCCAAAATCCAAGTGATATGGATACTGGAAGTTTTTCATATATGATATCTAAAACAGTGCTATCTCGATAGTAACTTTTTCCAAGATCAAAGCTGACATAAGCTTTGATTAAGTCAAAATAGCGCTCCCACGCTGGTTTATCAAATCCGTACATTTTTTTTATGCGCTCTAATGTGGCATCGCTGACGCCATGGGAGAGTGATTGATCTGATTGATCGGATGAACTGCTGGATATGTCACTTTGAGTTTCTAAACGAGCAGTTGCAGATATACTTGGCATTGTTAATTGTGCGATGGTTTGTTCAACTGGGCCGCCTGGTAAAAATTGGATCACAATGAAATTGATTGTGATGATACCCCAAAGTGTTGGAATGATAAGCAGTAGTCTTTTTAGGATGTAGGTGAGCATACATGATTACTGATGAGCTGATTTTTCATCATATCACTTATGCTTTAAATATCAAGGTTGATTGAGTTGTCTTTGGATGTGATTTGGTTAAGTGTTGTTCTGATTAGAAGTAGACCACCAATATTTGAAGTTGTCTTTGGGATTGATCTGTAAAGGAGTATTTGGTCCATCGATGTTTTGCCAGTGTGCAATGTGATCTTCATGTGCATACCAAAAAGGGATGAAATAGTATTGTTCCATTAAATAGCGGTCTATTTCTTGAATGGCGTTCTTTTTCTCTGTGTGGTTTTTTATGATATTGACACTCTGGATGGCCTTTTTTATGTTTGGATCGGCCAGACTAAATAGATTTGCATAGCCAAATTGATGGTTACTATGGTGGATGAAGTTGTGCATTGTTTGTTCCCATGAAATCTTTGAATTATTGATTAGATAGTATGCTAAGTCAAAGTCCCCCTGTTGTATTCTTTGTGTATAATCTGCCTGTGTTGCTTTTTGTATGACAGTGGTGATGCCCAGTTTTTTTAAATATTGACTGTAAATATTGCTAATTTTCTCATTGCCATGATCATTGACTAATATGCGGATAGATAGGGGATTTTTGGATTTGTGGTGTATTCTTTTACCTTTTTCTATAATCCATCCTTGTTCTGTAAGAATGTCATCTGCTTTTTCAAGATTGAAAGATATTGTATTGCTTTGTTGTTGATAGGGTGTGTTGGTCATGTAACTGTTGATTCTGGTATAGTTGTGTTTGAAAAGATGGTTGTTGATGTCCTCAAAATTAAATGCCAGATTGAATGCTTTTCTGATTTCTTTATTTTTGAAAATAGGGTTTTTCATATTGAAAGTGAATCCTTTCATGGAAATTGGACGTTTGGTTGGGATTGATTTTAGTTTGAGTTTAGGTTTTTTTTTAGTCAATTGTTTGATGTTTTCCCATCGTTCAAATATAGGTTCCCATAGATAGTCCGCATCTTGTTTTTTAAAAGTCTCTAATGCAATCATTGCGTTTCTTATATAGATGATTTTTATGGTGTCGAAATGGTTCATGTTTCTTCTATGAATTAGATGGTTTGCCCAGTAGTGTTGATTTTTTTTGAGAATGACGAAGTGGTTTTTTTTGCTTGAATGAAGATGATATTCTCCACTTGTTTGTGGTTGTGTCTGTGTGTTATTAAGATCTTCTTTTTGAGTGATGGGCAGCAATCCGATTTGTATTAATGTTGTTAAGGAGATGGGTTTGTCTGACTGAATGATAAAGCGATTGCTTTCTAGCGGGGTAAAGGTCAAATTTAAACTGGCTAGATAATGATAATTGATGGGGCCTTTCTTGATTAAATGCTGAATGCTGGCAACGACATCATCAGCATGAATGGACATCTGGTTTGCAAATGTTGCTTTTGGGTGTATGTGGATTTCTATGGTTTTGTGATCGTCTTTGGGGATGATTTTACTCGCTATTAGTGGATAAACTCTTCCGTATGTATTAACGTCTTCCATAAATAAGCTGTCGTAACAAAGTGTATGATCCGTTGAAAAAGTGTTTTGTTCTAAAAATGGATTGAATGAATTGATGTTTTCTGTGCGTGTGATGGTTAGATTTGAGTTTTCTGAAATATCTCTGTTGTGGAGAGGTTGATTGTCATTGAATGTTTCTGTGTTTAGTATTTTTTCAGATACACTGTCTATGACAAAAGCGTGTGTTTGAGCATGTAGTAGGCTAAGCAGCAACGATAGAATGAAGAAAGATTGTGTTGATGAGTGGTTTTTTATCATTTAGCTCTTTAAGAGGTGGGTTGTGCCAGTCTGCAGTGTAACAATTTTGTGTTTTGACATCAATATATTTTTATTATATTCAGATGTTTGCACGTTGTTTTATGTTATTGGTGATGGCTTTGCTTTCTTTGCATGTAAGATAGAGAGCAGTTGAAAGGGGACAAATTGAAATAGGTTGACAATCGCAACTGATATATAGATGGTACTGTTGTCTTTGAAAAATATATGTGCAAAAACAATCGGTGTTGCAGCACATATAGAATAAAACATACTGGAGCATATTTTGTCTTTTTTATGGCCTCTCTCTATGGCCCATCCAAATAATGTTAATGAGACATAGATGATGCAAGCAATGGCCGAAACTATGATTATGAGTGCAGGGTTTTCTACTATTTTTTCTCTGACTCCGATAACGCTGCCAATGGTGGCAATCAGTACCAATGCTTTTATTATTAATGGTTCATGTTTATTGATTTTCTTGACAAGCTTTGGTAGATTTCTTTTGCAGAAATAACCCAAAATAAGTGGCGGGACTATGATGATAGATACATCCATCATCATGATGAGAAAATAGATTAAGCTCAAAGGTTTGTCTGATAAGAAACAGATGAGTATCGGAATGCTGATTATGCTAATTAGATTGGATATGAGGGTGAGAAAGAATGAGCGGTTGTGGTTCCCTCTATATGATCGTACATAAGAAGGGGTTCCAAAGGTGGGTGCTGCAAAAAACCTGAGTACGATGCCAAATGCCAGAGTAAAGCTTTTCATTCCAAATGCGTTTAATCCAGTGGCAATTGCATAAAATAAACACAGAGGAATGGCTATGAGTTTAATGATAGACATGGTTAAAAGTTTTGTGATGGACTTTTTGCTAAATAGTTGTTTGTTTCTTGAGGTTTTAACGGAGAGAACAGCGATGAAGAACATGCTTGCTAGTGTAGTGAATAATAAGGGATACAATGCACTTGCCAACGAGGGTATTAGAACGCCGATCACCGAACCAAGTATGATTAAGCCTTCAATTGAATATGCCGCAGCAGGTATCTTTAACATGGTTAAGATAATGTTTAAAAACTATAACAATCTAGCAGATTCCTTTATCCATCACAACTGTCTTGGGGTATTCTTTGGTGGGGTATATAGACGGCATTGATTTTTTAGTCACAAGATGATTTGGTATACCAGCTTGCAAGATCAATGCCATATCCAGGATGTTTTTTTGGTGGCGATATGCACGTCCAATATGCCACACGGTCATAGTCAATATACCAATGTGGAATGACTGTATAGTTCCACATTAAAACTCTATCTAAGGCTTGCATCTGTGCGGTGCGTTTTTGAAAGTTTTCGGTGTTTTTAATTTGTGTTGTGATATCGTCGATGACTGGATTATCGAGCCCTATGATGTTATTGGAACCCAAGATAGATGCTTGTGAGGAGTGCCAGTATAAATAGGGTTGGCTGCCTGGGTTGCTTGATACAGACCAGGTGAATGTGGTCATGTCAAAGTCAAATTTCTTGATTCTGGCAATCCAATCACTGGGTGATATTAATTGTATTTCCATATTTATGCCAATCTTTTTTAGTTCTTTTTGATAGGGCAGTGCAATGCGTTTCATTGAGGGAGAGTTGAGTAGTAAAGTGAAGCGTAATGGTTGTCCTGTTTTTTGATTGACCCTTTTTTTTCCTTGTAATTTCCAGTCACTGGCATCAAGTAGAGTTTGTGCTTCTACCAGTTTTTCATGGCTGAGTTTTTTTTCAAATTTGAATGGATCTTGCCAGAGTTCTTGTGGTAAAGAATGTTTATAAGGTTCGAGTATTTGTGACTCTACGAGACTGATGGGTTCTGATGCGGTGAATGGACTGCTTGGAAAGAAACTTTGACTACGTATGTATGTGTCATAAAAAAGATTTTGATTCAGCCATTCAAAGTTAAAAGCCAGATTGAGGGCTTTTCTAACTGTAATGTCGTTGAATGGTGGTGTTCTAAGATTCATTGCAAAAGCTTGCATGACATTGGGGTTTTTGTTCTTAATGGTTTCTATTTTGATGAGTCCTTGCTCAAACTCGTCTCCTTGATACTGTGTTTTCCAAAATTTTGCGATGTTTTCTGACCTCCAATCGTATCGGTGCGCTTTAAATGCTGTGAGTGCAATATTTTGATCTTTGAAGTATTTGTATAGGATGTTTTTGAAGTTGTTTCGGCCACGATTGATGGGTAGGTGTTTGCCCCAGTAGTTTTCGTTTCTTGTATAATTGATTTTTTGACCAATTTGAAAATCGGATATTTGATATGGACCAGTGGTCAATAGTGGTTTCAGTGTGGTCTTTTCAAAGTCTCTTTTTTCAAGATCTGCTTTGGATAAGACAGGCAGTTTTGCAATATTAAAAATGAGGTCTTGGCTTTGGTTGGATGTTTTGATCTTAAATATCACTGTGTCTGAGGAGGGGGTTTCCACTGCTTCAATGTTTGTAAATATTTGTTTATAAACGGGATGTCCTTTTTGTACGAGTGTGTTAAAAGTGTAAGAGACATCAGCTGCCGTGACTTTTGTTTGGTCATTGAATTTGACTTCTTCTCTTAGTTTGACGGTGAATGTTTTATTTTCTTTGTCGTATGCAAAGGTCTCAGCAATTAATCCGTAGATAGTATTGTCTTCATCAAAAGTGTTTACCCCCAGTGTTTCATAACTCCAATTTAGACCACTTGCTTGTACTCCAGAAATGATAAATGGATTGAGATTATTGAAGCTACCTTGGCTGGCTAAGCGTATGGTTCCTGTTTTTGGTGCTTGGGTATTCACATAGTCAAGCTGTTCAAATGTACTGGGATATTTGATTTCGGTATTGCTGAATGCATGGCTGGGACCAAAGCTTGATTGTGCCATGAGACATGGAGTCAGCAAAATGATGGCGAATGTTTTTAAGTGATGCTGCATGATGAATTGTTTCAAGTGATGTGATAGCTTAATCAATTATTGTTTTAACCGCAATGGCTTCGTGTTATAGTTTATTAGATTATCTTCTTAGGAGTATATTGTGATTGCATATGAAATTTATTTTACGGGACATGTTCAAGGTGTATATTTTCGTGTAAACACCAAAGAAGTGTCTGCTTCTTTTCAAGTTTCTGGTTATGTTCAAAACTGTGCAGATGGACGTGTGTATCTATGGGTGCAAGGTGAAGAGGATCAGATTGAAGATTTTGTCGATGCAATCAAAGAGCGCATGAAAGGGCATGTAGAGAGTGTGGAAAAAATACGGACGCAGTGTGATTCTAGTTTAAATGATTTTCAAATCCGCTATTAAAGACAATAGTGCATTAATTATTTTGAAAATATTCATTGTGAGACTCTCGGATTATTATGCCAATAATTGCTTCGTCACTAGAATTCCAATTAGAAAACCAATAATGAGATACGGTATTTGCGATTGTTGGTGTTGTTTATCTGATTTGTTATCGATATAACTGATTTCAATTGGCGCTTGTTTGTGTTTTGGATTGGCCACATTATGCAAGATCTTTGGTATTTGTTGTGTGATTTGATATAAGCTGTCTTGAACGCTGTAGCGGTTGTTGATCCACTGTTCTACATAAGGCTTTGCATTTTCCCATAGATTGAGTTCTGGATCCAGTCTTCTTGCTATTGCTTCGATATTGAAAATCGTTTTTTGTAATAAAAAAAGTTGCGGTTGTACAACCATTTTATATTGCTTTGCTATTTGAATCAGATCAGCAAGTACTTTAGCAAAACTAATGTCTTTTAGTGGTTTTGCATAGAGTGGCTCGCCGATGGATCGAATCTGACTCATCATATTTTGTTGATTTTTCATATCTGGAATCCATCCTGATTCTATATGTAGTTCAATGATTTTCTCATAATCTCGATTGAAAAATGCAAGTAGATTTTGTGCAATATAAAATTGATCTGTTTGTGTCATTGATCCCACGATACCGAAGTCAACCAAAGAGACAATTGGCTTTTTAGGGTCTTTGATGTCAATGAGTATATTCCCTGGGTGCATGTCTGCATGAAAAAAATTGTATTTGAATGCTTGATCTAAAAATAGCATCAAGATACTGATTGCGATTTGTTTTTTATTCACTTTTTTGGGTAAATCAGCGTGTTTTTTTTGGATTTTAATGCCTGGTAAAAATTCCGTTACGAGTATGTTTTTTCTGCAGTATTTCCACATCATTTTTGGGATTTTAATGTCACTGTGGTTCATTGCATTTCTGTACATTTGTGAACAGTTCGCAGCTTCAATTAAGAGGTCAATTTCATTGTGTATGGATTTATCATAATCTTCGACAACGCCTGTGGCATCAATGATGTTGGCATTGGGGTGATATTTGTCAACTATTCTTGCAAAAGCGTATAGTGTTTTGAGGTTTTTTTGGATTTTTGTTGCGATATTGGGTCTAAGTACCTTAACGACAACTTCTTTACCATTGTGTAGTTGTGCTTTATATACCTGAGCGAGAGATGCTGACCCTATGGTTTTTCTATCAAAACTCTTAAATGTTTGTCTTAGAGTTTGTTCAAGGTTTTCCTCAATGATTTTTTTTGCTTCTTCAAAGGGGTATGGGGGCATGTCATCTTGTAGAGTCTCGAGCGCTTGCGCGATTTCATTGGGTAGAATGTCTACACGTGTTGAAACCAATTGACCAAATTTTACGAATATGGGGCCCATGTTCTCAAATGCCTGTATGACTCTTTGCTCTAGAGACATGTTCTTTACTTTGTGATATTGATGTGCCCAGATTAAATTTGCCATTGCATCAAGCAATTTATTTTTTCCGATGACTAACTGTGGCAGTTGATAAATAATCAGGCTTTTGACGATGTGCCAATTACGAACTGAGATGTATAGAATAGCAAAAAAACAGCGGATTTTTTTGGTGAATGGGTATGGTTGGTTGTTCATCGAGGTATCCTTTCTTCTTCCAGTTTGCGTAGTTTTGCTTCCAATAGGTCTATCTGATTGTGCAGAGTGTCAACTTCCGTATAGAATTTCTTAGCGGCTTGTTTGCTTGGTGAAAGATTGAGTTCATGTTGGATATAATCTCCTGTGGAATGTTTGAGATTATCTCCGTCTTTTTTGATTTTCTCACAGGCTTTTTTGATTTGAGATGTCATTCCATAAGCCATTGATTTGCCAATTAGTGGTTCGAGCATGTCTTCATAATTTGGTTTGAATGAATGTATGTATTTAGACAGTAGGGTGGCGATGTGGTTTTGTCCTTGGATTTGGATTTGGTCTTTGGTTCGTTTTCCTTGCAAACTTTGTAATAGGGCGCTCAGTGTGGTTGTCATACTGACGGTGACTGTCTCATGCTCATTGGCTTTTCTGAGTGTGATTTTGTCTGAGTGGATGATGAAATAAAAGCTGATTTTTGGTTGTTCCAAATGTAGTAGTATGGGTTTTTCATACAATTCAGTCCAGCGTTTGTGATTTGTGATCTGGTGTTTGATTGCGTGAGAAAATGCACTTTCTAATGTGGATATGAGTAGTCTTGTTAACATTTTATTCCTCTATATATGCCAATTAACCCTGACAGTAATTTTGTGATTTTCACTGCCTCAAATCCTGTTTCTTGTAATTTCTTTTGTAGTGTTTCTGGAGACATCTGTTTTTCAATGGATTCAATTAAATATTGATAGCTGTGTTTTTGTTGAGCTATCCATTGTCCAATTTCAGGGATAATGGATGCATAGCCCTGATAAAGTTTATCGATGATCTGAGCTTGAGGTTTGGAGAATTCCAATATGACGATTTGTCCACCGGGCTTCAACACGCGATAGATCTCATTTAAGCCTTTATCCTGATCTGTAAAATTTCGAAATCCAAAGGCACAGATGACAAGATTAAAACTTTGGTCTTTAAATGGGAGGTGTTCGGCAAAACTCATGACAAAACTGATGGGTTTGTGAATGCCATGGTTTAGTAATCTATCTCTACCCACGTCAAGCATATTTGCGTTTGGATCTGTGGCGATGATGTGTGCTTTTGGTTGGCTCTGGTGTAAGTATTGGGTGATGTCACAGCTGCCACAGGCAAGATCCAATGCCATATCTCCTGGATATAAGTGCGTATATTCTACGGCTTTTTTTTTCCAGTGTGTGTGCATGCCCAGTGACATGATCTCATTCATGAGGTCATAATTTTCGGCACTGCCACTGAAAACCTGCTGGACTTTCTCTGTTTTGACGTGCTTTGCGACTTTTTCAAATCCAAAATCCACAGGTGATGTTTTTTCTGATCGGCTCATATTTAGTAGATTAGTTGATAAAATGTCGGCATGCAATACCTCTTTGGATATTTTACATGCCGACATCCTTTTGAGATGGTTTTATCTCATATTTAAGCTGCTTTGGCACCTTTTGCGTGTAGTTTTTCCTCTTCTGAACCTTGTCCAAAAAAACTGAATAGTTTATTTTTCACTTGCTCTGTGGTTTCAGAGACATCTTTTTGGGTTGGGATCCATCCATCCTCAATGATATCTTCTGCTGCTTCAGCTTGCAGTTTTGTGACAATGATTGCTCCGCCCATGCTGAATATGCCAAATAATCCTTGAAATAGGCGTTCACAGGGTGTCTTAATCAGTCTTAGTGCAGATAAAATTCCGTGTGGTGCAAATGTGTTAACACAGTTGCAAAATATTTGGCCTAAGGCACTGAATATGGTTGCTGACCAAAAGAATACGGAGGCGTTGGACTCTTGTCTTAAATCTTCAGAACGAGATTTGGGTTTTGCAGTTGTTGCGACGTTGAGCAGCAATGCCGTAGACATCAACACAGTGATGAATGCCGAATAGGCCCCAAAGCCTTTTTGGAAAAGTGTTGCGTTCATTAAGCTGTCCGCACTGGTGATTTTTCCTGGAGTCAATAAAATAGCAAGACTGTACAGTAAGATGGCTGCTTGAATCCCTGAGTAATAATTCATGATACAGGCACTCAAAGCGCATCCAAATGCCAAAGTATTTCCCAGTAAAGGTCTATTGGTTAACCATTTCCAAGTATCGCCCTGTTCCTTTTTATCTTGATCTTTCAAGAACTCTATGACTTCCATTTGTAGTGATGTTGTTTCTTTGGAAGTCCTGGCATATGCTTGGTAGTCATCTGTGAGCATGTGGTAGGCTAGTTTGTCGATGGTCTTGTCACTGAATGTTTTGAATGATTGGCTGGTTAGGAAAAATGCGCAAATGAAGCCAGCTGCCCAACCAACAGCGAGAATTCCCAGCATCATCGGCATATAACTTGCAGGTAAGGCCAATGTTGCTAAATTTTTTGTTTGGAATAGCACGGTTAGCATGACGGTGTAGAATGTGAAAAATACGCCAAAGGAATTGATGCTGATGTAGTTCATTGCGTTCAATATCATTGGGATACATTTTTTAAAGAAAGATATGAGTTGTAATTTTATGCCTGCTTTTTTCTGGTCTTCTGCATGATTGACGCCTGATAATCCAATGTTATGCTGTTTGCTCAATGTGCTGGATACAAAAGCATAGCAAATGGATAAAGTTTTATCCTCCTTGCTTAACTCTTTTATTGCTTTGACGGTATAGTCTTCAGTAGTTTTATCATATTTTGCAGTTGCGTGTTCTTTTTTTCTTTCAATCTCGAAGAGTTTGATTGTTGGCTGATAGATTTTGTCTAAATACTCTCTAGCCTGTTCTTTTGACTTCAATGCACTTTTGAAGTCTTCTTGATTACAGAGTATTTTGCGTAGCTCTGGCTCTGTCTTTTGTGCAGTGGCCATTTTGAAGAGACGTTCAGCTGTTTTCAGATGGTCTTCAATTTGTCTGTCTTTTGCACTTGCTTCAGAAAATAATTCTTCGATTTTCAGTTTAGCTGGTTGGTAATACGCATTGGTCCACAGTACAGTTTGAAATACACACGAAGGAACAATGATGGCCCATTCTAGTAGACTTCCCAGGATGCCACTAAATTGGCTTGCCACTGATAAGAATGTGATATAGGTTCCGAATCCAAATGAGAGGCCTGTTACAAATGTTAAGAAGCCTATAACATATAGAAGTGTGTTTTTGAGTGTTGAATTGGTTGCCAGCTTGTCTTTATTTGTATCTTTAAAGGATTTGTTTTTTTGTGTGCTTGTATTGAATGTTTTTATAAGGGGGCTAAACATTTTTCTTATGCTGTCAATGACCCCATATTCACTAGATAAACTGGACGTTTGATTTGCCATGGTTTTCTTTCCTTAAATTAAAGATGAAGTTTTATTATATATCTGGCAAGTTGGTTGTCAACCATTGTGTGTCTGTATGTGAATACAGTCTTAATGTGTGTTCTTTGAAATGTCCAATTTCGCATTTAAACCATCAAATTGTATATCGATGTGGTTTGATTTTGCTTTTTCAATGGGCTCTATCTCAAAATGGGTGCATAAGGTCTCATCCATGATGTGCGGTTGATGTGCTTTGGCTATGCGCATGAGGTCAGTGTCAGCGTAAATTGTGATCTTTACCCTGTCATTGACTTCAAACCCACTTTCCTTTCTGATGTTTTGGATGTTGCTGATTAACTCTCTTGCTTGACCTTCGTCTTTTAGTGTTTGTGTGACTGTTAGATCTAACTCTATGGTGACAAATCGATTGGATAATGCGTTGCTGTTGGGCAGTGTTTTCCTATAGATGAGTAGGTCATCTTCAAGTAGGTCGTGTCCATCAATGTTGATTTTTTTCTCTTTTTCAAATTTGGCAATGTCTGAAAAACTGAGTGCTTGTATTTTTTTATTTAAGATAGGGATTGCTTTGCCCAGAGTTCTACCAAGCTTGGCTGCATTGATTTTGGCGCTCAGATCAATATAACGGCTTTCATCATGATCAAACTGTATGGTTTTAACATTCAGTTCTTTTTTGAGATAATTGGTCAAAGGCTTGATGTCTTCGAATATGCCTTGTTGACTGTGTATGATGGTGAGCGTTTGTAGCGGGGTTTTTATTTTTATTTTGGCATCATTTCGACACTGTCTGCCCAGTAAAATGATCTGTTGTACAATGGACACTGCATGTTCAAGTTCATGCATGGTTTTGTCTTTGTTGTCTTCTGGGTAGTTTTCCATATGAATGGATTCTTTTAGATGTTCTTGGGTATGCATTTGTTTAAAGTTCTGATGAATGTGTTCTGACAGAAATGGTGCAAATGGTGCCATGAGTTTTGAAAACTGCATTAAGGTTTCATAGAGACACTGATAGGCTTGTTTTTTGTCTTCTTCAAGACCTTCAGCCCAGAATCTTTGTCTGTTGAGACGGATATAGGTGTTGGTTAAATCATCGAGAAACTCTAATGTGTCAAATACGATGTGGTTCAAATGATAGGACTGCATGTGTTGGTTGATCTGTGCAGTGAGTGTTTGTAATCTGGATTGAATCCATTGATCTAATATGTTGGTATACTGTATATTTTTTTCGGGATGCCAGTCATCAATTTTGGTATAAGTGGTTAAAAATTTGTAGGCATTATACCAAGGCAATAAGACACGTCTGACAATTTCTTTGACTCCGTTGTCGCTGAAGCGCTGCTCTTCCGCTTTGACAAGGTTTGATTGAATTAAATATAGTCTCAGTGCGTCGGCCCCGTACTGCTCTAATAGTGTGTTGGGTGGGGTATAATTTTTGAGTCTTTTGGACATTTTTTTGCCATCTTCTGCCATGACAATACCATTCACAATGACATTCTTAAAGGCTGATTTGCCGAATATTGCCGTGGAAAGTATCGTTAATGTATAAAACCAACCGCGAGTTTGGTCAATCCCTTCACCAATGAATGCGGCTGGGAATAATTCATTGAACAGTTCTTTGTTTTCAAAAGGATAATGTAATTGCGCAAATGGCATGGCGCCTGATTCAAACCAACAGTCCAGTACTTCAGGTACGCGCTGGTAGGTGCCTTGTTCACCATCGATCTGGAATGTGATCTCGTTGACAATTTCTGGATGTAGGTCAGTGGCTTTGGTTTTGCTCAATTGCTCTAACTGCTCAATGGAGCCTATACAGATGATGTTGCCAGTGGTGTCATTTTTCCAAACTGGAATGGGAGTGCCCCAATAACGATTTCTCGATATGGCCCAATCTTTTGCATTCTCTAACCATTTTCCGAAACGTCCGTATTTGATGTGCTCAGGGACCCAGTTGATGCTGTCATTGCTGGCCAGGATGTCTTTTTTGATTTTAGTGACTTCAACATACCAGGAGGGCACTGCTTTATAAATCAATGGAGTATCTGAACGTGGACAATGTGGGTAATTGTGTTCAATCACATCTTGGTGATGGAGCTGGTTTTTTTCTTTTAGCTTTTTGATGATGATTTTGTTGGCGTCTTTGAAATGTATTCCTTCCAGATCAGGTGTTTTTTCTGAGAAATTTCCATTATTGTTTAGCGCACAGATGACTGGTATATTGACTTCTTTACAAACCCTATAGTCGTCTTCACCGTGTGCTGGGGCAAGATGAACAAGCCCAGTTCCATCTGTTGTGGTGACATAGTCATCTTGTAATATCTGGAATGCACCATTGTCCCTTTCCGCAGAGAAATATTCAAACAGAGGCTGGTAACGTTTGCCAACCAGTTCTTCTGATTTTAATGTTGAAACCACTTCCAGTTGTTCGTGTTTGGGCATGCTTTCTAGGCAATCTTTGGCGATGATCAAATGTTTTTGGTTGTTTTTATCCCATACTTTGATGTATTCATAAGGCCCAATTCCAACGGCTAGGTTTGTTGGCAAGGTCCATGGCGTGGTGGTCCAAATGACCAAATAACAGTCTTCATCTTCTAACTTTAATAGCACGTGTATGGCTGGGCTTTGTACTTGTTGATAATTGGATGTGGCTTCAAAATTGGACAATCCTGTTCCCAGTACGGTAGAAAATGGAACCACTTTTTCACCTTCATAGATCAGTCCCTTCTTCCACAGAGTCTCAAATGCCCACCAAACAGACTCCATAAAATTCGTGTCCATGGTTTTGTAGCAGCTGTCAAAATCAACCCAACGGCCAATTCGCGTGATGGTGCTTTCCCATTGGCTTGTGTAACGCTGGACAATGGATCTACATGCTTGATTGTAGCCAGCATGTCCCAGTTTTTTGACGGCGTCTTGTGTTGACATGCCCATGCTTTTGTCGATCTCATGCTCTATGGGTAAGCCATGACAATCCCAACCAAAATACCGAGGCACAAAATGTCCTTTCATTTCGAAATAACGTGGAATGACATCCTTGATTGTTGATGCCAATAAATGTCCGTGGTGGGGGAGTCCTGTTGCAAATGGAGGTCCGTCATAATACCAGTAAGGTGGTTTTTCTGCGTTTTGTTTTTGGGTTTTTTGATAGATGTTTTTTGTTTTCCAGAATTCAAGGATTTGATGTTCGAATGAAACAAAAATATTTTGCTCTGTCAGACTGACGTTGTTTGCATGCGCTTCTCGGTTTGTTGTCTCTATCATTGCTTGTCCATGAAATCTTTTATAGGACAGTGATTTTACATGATTTTGAGTAGTTAGTCTATATTTTTTACACTGCTGCGCAGCTATATTATTGGATTTTTTTCATAATTGTTTCATTTTTTAGATATTGATGGGGGAGGTCTAGATTGTTTCTTTAGTTTCTATTTTTTTGTGTTTTTTTGAACTGATTGTCCGTTATGGTTTTCTGTCAGGCGATTTTTTTATGGTAATTTTGATATAAATTATTGTTTTTTATGCCTTTCAGGTTTATAATCTTATTGTTTAAATGTGTTTTTTAGGGTTGTGTGTATGTGGATTGTATTGGGTATTATTGTTGACCAACTGATAAAACTGTTGATTGTGAGTCGTTTTGCTGTGGGTGAACTTTGGACAATATTTCATGGCTTCACAATTACATTGGCAATGAACAGAGGGGTGGCTTTTAGTTTGTTTGCTCAAAGCAGCGGTCCGGGATTTTGGTTTCTCAATGCTGTCATTGTTTTGTTTAATTGGTTTTTAATAGAATTTTTATATGCGTCCAAACATCAGAGCCGGATTTATCGTTTTTCACTGATGCTCGTGATTACTGGTGCTTTAAGTAATTTAATTGATAGAATTTGTTACAAAGCGGTGGTTGATTACATTGTTATAAGTGTTGGAACATGGACATGGCCTACTATTTTTAATTTGGCTGATGTGTTCATCAGTGTTGGCTGTTTGATGTTGTGCGTGCTGCAACTGTCTTCGAAAAAGAGTCAAGCGTCTGTTGCACAAGAAAAAAAAATACACTCCTGATTTTACTGTCATCTCTTTAAGAAAAATGATCTTTGTTTAGATTACTTAGCTGTTTTATCTCTAATATTTGCACAGTATATACTGGTTTTGTGCGATATTTTATAGTGGTTTTACCATTGCATTGATGATAATTTACTCAGTGTAATATGTCAGATTTTCGTCTTAAACGTTGAAAAATATTTGAGCGTTCATATATCTTTAATTAAGACGGTTATGAGATTGAATATGAATATTGAAAAATTAACAGAACAGTTTAGAAAAGCTTTGATTGAGGCCCAGTCAATTGCTTTGGGTCATGAAAGTGGCTTTGTGGAGCCTTTACATTTGCTTCAAGCACTCTTCAATCATAAAGAAGGAACAACCATTCCTTTGTTGGTGCAGTCGGGTATCGATATGGCAAAGTGTCAGCAACAATTGACAAAGTCTTTGGCAAAGTTACCAAAAGTCAGTGGGGGAGGTGATGTTAATATTTCCCGGGAGTTACAACGTTTGTTGAACCTTTCAGATCAGCTTGCGCAGAAGCGTGGCGATCAGTTTATATCCAGTCATTTATTATTATTGGCATCTTTGCAAAATTCAAATAGCCTTGGAGATTTGCTAAAATCTTGTGGGATTACCTCTGAAAAATTTGGCCAATCTCTGGATGCCATGTTACAAGGAGAGTCGGTTCAATCCGCAGATGAAACACCCAGTGGGCATGTGTTAGAAAAATATACGGTTGATCTGACTCATGCTGCGTTGCAGGGGAAGTTGGATCCTGTGATTGGTCGAGATTCTGAAATTAGACGATCCATTCAAGTTTTACAACGACGCACTAAAAATAATCCTGTGCTGATTGGCGCTCCTGGGGTGGGTAAAACTGCCATTGCAGAAGGGCTTGCTCAGCGCATTGTGAATGGAGAGGTTCCTGAAGGGTTGAAACACAAACGTCTTTTGACGCTCGATTTGGCTTCATTGTTGGCAGGTGCTAAGTACAGGGGTGAATTTGAAGAGCGTATGAAATCTGTGCTCAAAGAAATCAAAAAACAAGGCGGGCGTATTATTTTATTCATTGATGAGCTGCATATTTTAGTGGGTGCTGGAAGAACTGATGGGGCGATGGATGCAAGTAATATGTTGAAGCCTGCATTGGCCAGAGGTGAGTTGCATTGTATTGGTGCGACCACTTTGGATGAATATCGCGAGTATATAGAAAAAGATCAAGCGTTAGAAAGGCGTTTTCAAAAAGTCCTGGTTGATGAGCCCAGTGAGTCTGATACGATTGCGATTTTAAGAGGTTTGAAGGAGCGTTATGAGTTGCATCATGGGGTGACCATTACAGATCCTGCCATTGTTGCTGCAACCCATTTATCGCAACGATATATTACCTCAAGACAGCTTCCGGATAAGGCCATTGATTTGATTGATGAGGCAGCCAGTAAAATTCGAATGGAGATTGACTCTAAGCCAGAAGAGCTCGATAAATTAGATAGGCGTTTGATTCAGTTGAAAATTGAACAGCAAGCATTGGTCAAAGAGACCGATGATTTATCAAAATCCAGATTGAGTGCCTTGGAAAACGAGATTGAAGATTTGACCAAGCAATACTCGGATTTGGAAGAGATTTGGCGAGCAGAGAAAGCCAGCTTGATGGGTGTGCAACAAATTAAAGAGCGTTTGGATGAAGCCAGATTGGATTTTGAACGTGCCCAGCGCTCAGGTGATTTGGCCAAAATGTCTGAATTGCAATATGCAACCATTCCAGAACTTGAAAAACAGTTAGAGACGGTCAATGCCCAAGGTGAGTCTAAGAAGAAATCGCGTTTTTTGCAAAATAAAGTCACTGATGATGAAATTGCCAGTGTCGTTGCCAAATGGACAGGCATTCCAGTTGAGAGTATGTTGGCCAGTGAGCGTGAGAAGATTTTGAAACTGCCAAATGAGTTGGCACAACGAGTGATTGGCCAAAAGGAACCAGTACAGCTTGTCAGTGAGGCCATTATGCGTTCTCGTTCAGGTTTGAGCGATCCTAAAAGGCCGATTGGATCATTTTTATTTCTGGGGCCGACAGGGGTTGGTAAAACTGAATTGTGTAAGGCCCTGGCGTATGCTTTATTCAGCGATGAAGATGCCATGGTGAGAGTGGATATGTCAGAGTTTATGGAAAAGCATTCGGTTGCGCGTTTGATTGGTGCACCTCCCGGTTATGTTGGTTATGAGCAGGGTGGTTATTTGACTGAGCTGGTTAGACGCAAACCTTACAGTGTGATTTTGCTTGATGAGGTGGAAAAAGCACATGCAGATGTTTTTAATATACTGTTGCAAGTTTTGGACGATGGACGTTTGACTGACGGGCAGGGAAGAACGGTTGATTTTAGGCATGCCATTGTGGTGATGACTTCCAATCTTGGGTCACAAAAAATCATAGCTTCACCGACATTGACTTCAGATGTCATCTCTGGCGTGATGGATGATGTGCGGGCATTTTTCAGACCGGAATTTCTCAATCGGATTGATGATTGTGTGATGTTTTCATCTTTGGATAAGAAAGATTTGGACGCGATTTTAGATTTGCAATTGTCAGAGCTCGAAGCATTATTGGCAAAACAGCAGTTGCATTTGAAATTAACTTCCAATCTACGAGCACATGTATTGGAAGAGGGATATGATCCCATGTATGGTGCAAGGCCTTTAAGGCGTGCTATCAAAACACTCCTTGAAAACCCGTTGGCTCAGAAAATCTTAGAAGGCAAGCTGAAAAGAAATAGCACCGTTACCTTGGATTGGCAGGGTGATCAAGTGGTTGTGTTGTGATTTGTCAATATTTGGATCAGCTTTCTTTTGTGAGCTGTTCTAGATGTTTGTCATCGTGATTGCGTATGCTCACTGAAAGGTTCATTGTTTAGTATATCAAAGGTAGGGGTGTGTGTCTGTGGGGATTGTTATTTTAACTCCAGGTTTTAGATTGATGTTGCACTCACATGATGTTGCATTTCGCACCACCATCATCTGGCTCACAATCTGGTTCACAATCTGACTCAGAATCTGATTCTATTTCAAGCCCATGTACATCGATTTTTCCTGGATTACTGTTCTCTTGTTTCTCTGACTTTGCTTTTTGATTGAGTTCTCTTGCTTCTACGTAGTTTTTTGCATGTGAAGACAGTTCATCTTTAGGGAGGCATGCACAAGCAAAATGACTTTCTTGAATGGCTTGTATGGTAAAATAAATGATGCCACTGCAATATAGACCTGATATGATCATTCCAGGTTTGGTTAATAGCATATGCAGTATGCCAATTTTTAGCCAATACTGAGCAGCTAAAATGCAAAGAGCACCCAGAAGGAGCATGCCAATCAAGTTCCAAAATGGCTTGTTTTTTATTTGTGCTCGGGTTTCTTTGATGTTGCATGTTCTGAGATTGTGTCTTATCTTAGAATGAGACCACCAGTTCTGGTGTGTCAAATCAGGATCTATTTTTTGACACAGTATGTATTTGCACCAGCGTTTGGTCCAGTGGGGCCTTAGAGTTTCTTGATCGATTGGTTTGAGTTGTTTTAGGTGTTCAAAGGTTTTTTCGTTTGGGCTTTTGACCAGAGTGGGCCTGAGATCAATGTGCTGTTTCCTGAATAAAGTGCTTAAAAATCCATTTTGTTGATCGGGGTGTGGATATTTGACTTTCAGTTCACAAAGATTGAAGGTGTTCTTATCATGCTTTTCTTGTTCAAGTTTTCCATGTCCTTCCATTAAACAAATATGGTCTATTTGTGAGAGGCTTTGTGTTAATTTTTTTGCGTGTTTTCCTGTCAGTGGTTTTTCTCTCAGGCTTGATTCAATCGTGGCACGAATTTGTTCTGTTCTTTCGGTTAATGATTGGATTTTTTCACTGTTTTTTAAACTTTTTGTGGCCATTGATAATATTGATGAGACTCTGTGATGTGCTTCATCATTTTTGCTGATAACAGTCATATTGCTGCCTGATCGAAATATCAGGTCTGCGTTTGGTATCGTCACTGCATACCATGTTTCCATGCTAAACCACATGGTTTTATCTTCAGTACGTTGCTGGAAGCTGATCTGTTTCGTTACTTTTTCGTTCTTTTCTGTATGATCAATACTGCATATTTGTGTGCTTAGGTAATCTATGGCATCTTGAAATCGACCAGTGTCTTCGAAGTTGTAGTTGGGAATGTGTCCAATGCGTTCATTTTCTGCTAAAGCTTGTTTTTTTTTCTGCTCGTCTGGGTTTGCATATTTCTTTAAGTCAGCATCGTCATTCATGGATATATTGATTTTCTCAAGCAATGCTGGTGTTGCTGTATATTGATGGTGTGTCGGTTGAAAGAGTATGTGGAGCATAGCGGCCAGCAGTGTTAATTTAATAATTAATTAACATAATTAAGTGTGTTTTGTCTATGCTGGATTGACATTAATGTGTGTTTTATGTGAATTTTATCGTATGATCTGGCAGTTTTATAGGCAATAAATTTTATTGAAGTTTGCTGACCTTTTGTTTTTTTATTGGTATAATATTGTTTTTAATTGTGATTTTGAATGAACTGTCTGACTCATTTGCCTAACTTATTGTCTTATTCGCGTGCTTTGGTTGCTGTGTTGATTGTTTTGTTTGGGTCGATTTTTTCAGATGGTTTGGTATTGTTCTTTATTTGTTTTGCAGTATTATCAGACGTTTTTGATGGGGTGTTGGCAAGGGTTTTAGATTGTCAAACCGATTTTGGTGCGAAGCTTGATCCCATTTGTGATGGGATATTTGTGATGGGTATTTTATATTTTATTTTGGTGCGAGAGGGGATTTCAGTGTTTTATTTTTGGGCGCTTTTGGTTCGCTATGTTGTCATATCTTGGTATCATTATGAGTTGCTCTCCAAGGGGCAAAAACAGCTGTCTTCATTGTGGACAGGTAAGTGGAGCTCAGGCTTGATGATGGCCTGTTTTGTGTATTATTTTGCTCAAATGAGTGGCATGTCTTTGCCTTTTCTAGATATGGTTTTTCCTTATTTTATTGGTGTTACTGGAGTGATGTTGCTGGTCAGTTGGGTATTTTATTTTCAACGTTATTTGATTTTGTCCCGTCTGATCAGTTCAACTGAGTATTGTTA
This sequence comes from Pseudomonadota bacterium, assembly GCA_036121365.1. Lineage (GTDB taxonomy): Bacteria > Pseudomonadota > Gammaproteobacteria > Comchoanobacterales > Comchoanobacteraceae > UBA7916. Next base: position 103,825 of record JAZAFR010000026.1, read on the forward strand.
GATAGATCTGAAGTGAAGGTGTTTTATGGAAAAATATGATATCAGTGCAGTGATTCAAATGGCATGGGAAGATGATGTGCCGTTTGAAGCCATATATCAACAGTATGGACTGTCAGAATCTGAGTGTATTGCGTTGATGAGAAGAGAGCTTAAACCCAGTAGTTTTAGACTGTGGCGTAAAAGAGTGACAGGTAGGAAATCCAAACATTCACGCTTGTCGTAATTTTCTGTACGGTGTCTTTCATTTTATTATAAATTCATATTGGATACATGATCAGAGTTATTCGTTGTTTTGTAGTGTATTTTTATTTATATTATTGATTTAATTTGTTATTATATTTTTTCAGTATCAATTAATATGCGGGTTAGTAATGAAAATAATAGTGCCTTTAAAGTTTGATTTTTGTTTTGCACCAGATGGTAGGGTGCATGTTCTTGATATAGGAGATGGATTTTCATGCGGTACAGACGGTTTTTCTGATCTGAAGTCAAAATTATTATGTGCTGCATCTAAATCTGAATCTAAGTTATATTGTCAACCTGCTTTGGATGGGGAAGTTCCATATGAATTATTAACAGAGACATCTAAAAATTTTCGGGTGGCATGTTTCGGTCATTCTGACCAAGATCGTTGTATCTTTCCAGTAACTGATCTGTCTCGGTATATTGTAGTCCGCTTGTTGACGTTAATTGCGGAAGGGAAAATTTCGAATGGATATTCGTCAACGCTATATGGTGTAGAAATGCATAAGATCTTTTTATATTTACTGCGTGATAAATATCTAGAAAGATCCAAAGAAAATACTTTTGTATTTTGGTCTTCAGAGACGAATATTGCTGATATTTTGGTAGAAATTGACGCAAGAAATATTGACTGTAAAAATGGTTTTTTTCTTAAAAATGTCAGTCGATCTCAAGGTGGTTCTGCTCATGATACAGTGATTTACTGTAAGGATACAATTGAGTTGAGATCGCAGTTGGAGAAAAAGTCCAAGGACAATGCAATATATGTCATTGAACAGGCTTATGCACACACAAAAGATTTTGATGGTGCTCCTTGCGTGACCTCTGGAAGGGCGTTTGGTGTATTGACTTGTTCTTTAGATGATGGGGATGTTAATATTGAGGTTGTGGATGCACAGCATATGTTTGCTGTTAAACCATACCCGGGTAAAGAAAAAGGAAGCAGAGATCAATTTGTTGCCAATGCAAAATCTTCGCGGAAAATGGTCAGTTTGTCTGAATATGAAAAAGAATCTTTGTCTAAAGGTCTTAACGATGATGGGTATAAATCAATTTGGCGAGGACTCTGTCAGGATAAAGATTCCTTGGCAGCGGAATTTCTAGAAAATCCTTTTTATGGTTATTTTCTTGGAACAATTAGTGCAAATGCTTTTTATCACTATATGGTCGGATTGGAGAATTTAGAGAAATTAGATAAAAGTGATGTGAGTTCAATTCCCATATCTGCTTTACTCTCATTACACGATTCGTTGACTAGATTTTTTGATAAACAAACAATCTCTATTGATTGTTGTGAAGCGTATTTGAATGACGCTATTGTAAGACCTCAAGATTTTAAAAAGAAAAAATTTCGCATCATATCGTCTTTGAGTATGTCTCGTGCACTTTTTAATACCATAACAGCCTTACTCTCGAGTGATGTTCTTGATGGTATTAAAGTTTCTGGTTATTCAATTGATTTTTTAAGGCGTCACATTTCATCTTTTTTGAATCAGCAGATTGATATCGAAAGAGTTAATCATTTGCTTTCAAAATCAGTTGATTTTCATCTAATGAGTCCGTTTTCTGAGGCTCTTAAAATGGTATGGTTAAGTTATGATTCAAGCTTTGATTCTCGTATGCTGCAGATAAAGGGCAATCATCCAAAATATCAAGTGAGAGACAGGAATATCGCATTACAGCAGGCGGCATTGTTGTCGGACTTTCAAACATTGAGAATATTATTATTGGGTAGATTTGCCGATATATCTGAGCTCAATAAAACGGGCTGGAATGCACTTTCTGTGGCTCTGAGGGCGAAGAAAACAGAGACGAGCGACTCTTCTATACAAATTCTGATTGAAGCCACTAAAGAGAAACTTGTCAATTGGACGCCTGCTACTTGTCTGGAGATCCATGCAAACATGGATGGGGACGATGACCAAGCGAAAGCGAATGAACATCATTTAGAAATTTGCCGTTTGTACTTTTTGCAACAGCTATTAGAAGACATTGAGTTAATTGGTCACTTTGACCCAAAATTGGAAGAATTGATCCGTTCTAAAGAATTGACAGTTGAAGCATGTGAGGAAGGAATTAGGGAACATTTATCTGCTTATTTGAAACTTCAGAGTAGGAAATATAAAGGAGAATATGAGCAGGAAAATTTGGATAGAACGTTACGTCAGGCAGTGCACTTCTCAGATACACCAACGGTGACGTTGCTCATGTACGCCCGTTTGGCGGATCCTAGCTCTGTTTCTGATACAGGGATGACGGCCTTAATTCGTGCAAATAATAAGAAAAGCGGCCCCATGAAAGATATTGTCAACGATTATTGTGATTATCACCAAAATCTAGATATGCTTGAGGATCCAGAGGCGTCATTGGAAGCATCTGCTCCTGGTGTGAACTCACTGTTTGGCAGTGGGGCACATCATTCATCAAATGCACATCCGTATATGCTAGAGGGTGGTAAAACCAGCTGAGGATGTTGATTTTTCTTGAATGTTCCCTGCAAATGGACTTGATGTTTCACCTTAGGTTATTTACTTTTGAGCATTTTTATGTTTACTTCTTTATCGATGGAACAGTTAAGCGTGGACGCTTAGGTTTCCTGTTTTCTTCCTGTTGACCTCTTTTATTACTAGATGCATGGCTTCTCACTTGATGTGGGTTCGGAATGCTCGGTACCATGAATTTTTTAGGTTTGAAATTAGAAGGTTTGGCACTAGATGGATCTGTTTGATCAGCGCGATGAGGTTCATCTATAACTTGTGTACGGGAAGATGTCATGTGCACATATATTGGTAACTTCTTGTTAATATTAATACTGCTTGGGTGTGTGCTTTTTTTCATGTTCTCAGATTTTCTTTTCCACTCTTCATCGAGTTGATTGATGAAATCTTTTTCAAAAGCTCCACTATATGTTAAGTATTGAATCCCTGCAGGTTGTAAATGATTGTCCCAGAGTTCATGGTGAGTCATTGGTGGATCATACTCGCCTGTACCTTGAATGGACTGGAAACTCTCTATTGCACGAAAAGCATTTTGTTTTTTATCAAATAATTCATAGCCTGCTAGTTGTTCACTTTCTGTTGTCCAGCAGTCCTTCTGATCTATGTCAATATCAAAAATTGAATTGCCATGACTTGCTTCAAGTATATTTATATTAACAAGTGCTTTCAAGTCAATAAAAGGATCATATTGAAATGCGGAAACAGTCACATTGCTGGGGATTAAACTTCTGTTTTCTCTAAAAAATGGGCAAAATAATTCGGTTAATGGAGAGTCACCGGATTCTGGATTAAAGCGATCATCAATGAAAATAACTTCCACCTCTTCTTTGCCTGCCAAGGGTGCTAGAATTGTCATTGCTAAGTCTACTTTATCTTTGCCAGGACTTGCTTTTGTATCTTGGTCAAATAGTTGCTTACTCATAGATGCTTGATTGAAATAATCAACGGACACTTGCTTGCTATGATAATCATAATATATGCTCACGCTGGAAGAATCTGTGTCAATCCAACTTTTCATATGCTGGCTAAATTTTTCTAAAATGACTGGTGTTAAGTTGCGATTACATTGATTATTCCTACTATTACTTATGTCAGTCATTATCTCTTTACGATTGGTAAATAGTCTAAGTGTAATATCAACATTTTGTAGTTTTCCTGCTACCAAATATTTAGAAAATATTGTTGTTTTTATTTTTTCTAACATGTAATTGATGTACTTTTCTGGAAGTCTATAATCAAAGGAGCCTATGGGACTGACTCTATTACGTTTATATATGCGCTTTTTTTGGTGTATTTTCGAAGTGATCTGCTTACATGTTGATGGTATAAATCAGATAAAGTCTGGTGATGGATACCAAAAATAAGCCTTCTAGATGACTGATTTGACATATTTTGTCAAATGGAATCCAGAGTTTCTTTAAAGCCTGCAAATGAGATGGATTTATGAAAGAAAGTATTAACGATTATTGTGATAAATCACCTAAATCTAGCTATGATTGGGGCCTTAGAGGCGTTGTCAGAAGCATCTATGCCCAGTATGATCAATAGACTGGATGTTTCTCATTACTATTTCAACTAAAATGCGGTTGGAGTAGCAATGTCTGTCCACGCGCGTTTTGACCTGGTTTGCCTTCCTTTTTGTGCTTGTAAATCGCTTTCTTCAGTCGTTGTGCTGGTGTAAGATGCAGCACTAAAGTCAGCGGCAAGGGACGCAGCAATTGCCATATCACCATTGGGTGTAGAGGTTGGAACCGTGAGATGATCTACATTTTTTTTATGGCGTTTATTCTTGTGTGAATGTTCTGGTAACTGCTCCTTGGTATTAGCGTCGGTTGAGTGTTGAGCGCTTTTTAATTCCTGAGATTTCTTTCTCCATCCGTGGTTACATGCATCAATTATTTCTTTTTTATAATTTCCCTTATACTCCAAGTATTGAATTCCTGCCGGTTGTATATGCTCATCCCACAGTTGATAGTGGTTCTTTGGTGCCTCATAAATGCCGGTGCCTTTAATGCACTGGAAATCCTCCACTGCGCGAAACGCTTTTTGTTTTTTATCAAACAATGCATAGCCGGATAGTTCTTTTTTTTCTTGAGTGTCTTTAGTTCTGTCTTGACACCAGTAGTGTTCTTTGTCTACGTCGAGATAATAAATTGAACCATTGTAATCTGCTGATCTGAGTAGATGTGCATTTGCCTTTGTAAATGCGTCAAAGTCAAGATAAGGATCATATTGAAATGCAGAAATGGTTACATTCTTAGGAATTAAGTTTCTGTATTTTTTTAGAAATCCACAAAATCCACTGGTCAACGGAGAATCAGGATTGTCTGGGCTAAAGCGATCGTCAATTAAAATAACTTCGACTTTCTCTGTGCCTGCTAAGGGTGCCAGAATTGCCATTGCTAAGTCTACTTTATCTTTAGCAGGACCGTTTAAATGCTGGTGACTCAGTAGTCCCAGCTGATTGCCTATCTCTATTGCGTTGAAATAACTGTCAGATATTTGCTCGCTGTAATAATCACTACAGATGTTCACGCTGGAGGTATGTGGGTCAATCCAATTTTTCATATGCTCACTAAATTTTTCTATAATGTCTGGAGCTAGACTGTGATTGCGCCCATTCTTATCGCTATTTAGCTTGTCAAGATACTCATTTTTACGATTACTAAATAGTCTGAGTACAATATCAACACCTTTTAGTTTGTCCTCAATCAAATATTTAGAAAATATTGTTTCTTTCATTTTTCTTAACATGTGATCAACGTATTTTTGTGGAAGCCTATAGTCAAGTGCATTGTATATTACTCTATCCTCTGCAGTTAAGCTGTCAAAACAGTCATCAATGTCGATGCAAAAGTGGATTTTTTTGCGAGAATGTTTTTTTGTATCGTCCAAAGAGTTTGCTGGTAAGCTGAGCGTGCGTGATGATGATCTGGTTTTTATCATAGTAAGTCTCCTTTTTCTAATTATAACATTACTCTTTTTGTAATTCAATGATGTCTTTTTTTCTCCATGATACTCTGACCTTGTAGTATTTTTCCGTGTGTTTATAGATGGATTTCTATTGTGTGTTGTTGAAGTGATTGGTTTATGTGTTGATGGTATAAATCAGATAAAGGCTGGTGGCGGATACCAAAAATAAGCCTTCTAGACGACTGATCTGACATGTTTTGTCAAATTTGGCGCTGAACAGCCACAACGCAGTTGTTAGAATGAGCATCATAACCATTGGAATCCAGAGATTCTCCGGAGATATGCTGCCTGTCGGTGCCATCAAAAGAGGGATGGATAGGACACACAATAGGCAAAAAATATTTGAGCCAATGATATTCCCAATGGCGATATCATGTTCATCTTTCAGTACGGAAATTAAGCAGGTTGTTAGTTCTGGTAAGCTTGTGCCAATTGCAACAATGGTTAATCCAATAATCAGTGGGTTTATTTGTAAGATGAGGGCAATTTTTTCAGCGTTGTATACCATGAGGTGAGATCCTGCCAGTAGAATGAGTAGAAAAACGGTAAAGAGTATGCATGATTTTACTTTTTTCGGGTGTTTTTTAAGTTCAATGTCTTCTCTTGTGAATCTTTTTTTGTTCTTTTTGATATGCAGATAGCAAAGTGATAAATATCCGATGAACAATGTAAGGAGAATGATTCCATCTAGGTGGCTAAATTTACTGTCTATCATGAGCAATAAAGCTGTGATGATGATGGAAATGGCCAATAATGGAATGGAGTGTTCTAATGTTTCCCTGCTTATTTGCAGTGGCTTAACTAGAGCGCTTATGCCTATGACAAATCCAATATTACAAATGTATGATCCCAAAACGTTGCCAATCGCTAAGTCAATTGATCCAGATTGTGATGCAAGGAAAGTGACTAATATTTCCGGTATTGAGGTGCTAAACCCAATGAGAAATGTTCCAATATAGAGTGCTGGAATTTTAAAGATATTTGCAATATTAATCGAAGCTTTGACAAAGCCCTCTCCTGCATAGACAATTAGGATTAAGCCAACAAAAAACCACAGTAAATAATAAAAGAATTCTAAGTTCATGCGTATTATGATACAGATGCTTTTCTAAAAATCAATCGTTGATCATTTGACTTGGTTTACTTGCTTGATCTAATATGTTTTGTTATTGAATGTATAAGGAGATATTATGGCTTTAAAACACATTGATGTTGTGATGCAGGTTCAAGATCAAGTTGAAAACATTTCATGTTATGATGCGCGTTTGTTGATGAACAAAGAAGATGTTTTGTTTGTGGATGTGAGAAATAAAGAAGGTTTTTTGCAAGGGCATATTACAGGTGCAGTGCATTGTGAGCGAGGTATGTTAGAATTTTTGGTTGCTGACGGTAGTCCAATGCAGTTAGAAGTGTTTAAAGGACAGCCATACTCTCAGTATATTATTTATTGTAATGGTGGTAGACAAAGTGTTTTGGCTGCTTATACATTACAAAATCTCGGTGTCTCCGGGGTGAAGAACCTTGTGGGAGGGTATCAGGCTTGGCAGGTTGAGTAGCCTATGGACTGATTCTGGCTTTTATTGTTGGGGATAGATTGCTACTGCTATAGACTGTTGTTTAAGGTATTTCTTATTCAATTTTGGCAAACAGTGTTGTGTCATTGTGGCTATTCTGTCATCATTAGATCAAGCAAAATATAAGGAATGGTTATGGTAACTGATACAATGGGTAAATCCACACAAAGTAAGCAAAAAGCATCTGATAGTCCAAAGGATAGGGCGCTGGATTCCATGTTGAGCCAAATTGAAAGACAGTTTGGAAAAGGTTCAATCATGCGTATGGGCGATGGGCAGTCAGAGAAAATTGAAAGTATCTCTACTGGTTCATTAAGCTTGGATTGTGCTATCGGTATAGGGGGTGTGCCTAAAGGACGAATAGTAGAGCTATATGGTCCAGAATCTTCTGGTAAGACTACGTTGACATTGCATGTTACTGCTGAGTGTCAAAAGCAAGGTGGTACAGCAGCTTTTGTTGATGCTGAACATGCGTTGGACCCAGGCTATGCAGAAAAACTTGGCGTCGATGTTGATAGTTTGCTAATATCTCAGCCTGATACAGGTGAACAAGCTTTAGAGATCACCGATATGTTAGTACGCTCAGGTGCAGTGGACTTAGTTATTGTTGACTCTGTGGCAGCCTTGACTCCGAAAGCTGAGATTGAAGGCGATATGGGAGATCATCATGTCGGATTACAAGCACGTTTGATGTCTCAAGCTTTGAGAAAACTGACTGCCAATATCAAACGTTCAAATGCAACTGTAATTTTTATCAATCAGATTCGTATGAAAATTGGTGTGATGTTTGGTAATCCAGAGACAACAACAGGAGGCAATGCCTTGAAGTTTTATTCGTCACTTCGTATGGATATTCGTAGAACAGGTGCATTGAAGCGTGGGGATGAGATTTATGGCAATGAGACTACGGTGAAAATTGTAAAAAATAAAGTCAGTCCTCCTTTCAGAAAAGCCAACTTTGAAATCATATATAACCAAGGTATTTCTCGTGAAGGGGAGATTGTTGATTTGGGTGTCAAGCATGGTGTTATTGACAAAAGTGGTGCCTGGTACAGCTATGGCAAAACCCGTTTGGGTCAAGGTAAGGACAACGTGCGTTCACTTTTTGAAGAGAATACTGAATTGGCCTCCGAAATTGAAGAGAAGATTATTTCAATAATGATGCCAAATAAATCTAAAGAGCAAGAGCAAGTAGACGCTTAATTTAATTTGTGTGTCCTTTGATTCATGCCATTTTTTGGCATGGATCTCTAGTCTGGTTGCAGTTCAGGTTGTTGTTTTATTGTTGTTGTCAGCGGTATTTTGTTTTGCATTTGAATATAAACGATCTGTCCTTTAGAAGATTTTAGGGATTAGTTTTCCAGTTGTTTTAACATAGTGTTGATACGACTTTAGGTGTTTAAATTTCTTTTGATTCTCTTTTTCGAGTAAGTTGATGCCGCTGATTTTTGTGAGTAAGACAATGACAAACAACGGTGATATCAAGCTGATGTATGCCCTGTTTTCTAGATTGGGGAACGACATTAATGCGATGGCTATCCACATGATTATTTCTCCCAAATAATTGGGATGTCTGCTGTACTTCCAGAGCCCTGATTGAATGAAAGGAGTCTTTTGTTTTTGGGACTTAAATTTGAATTTTTGTATGTCTGCAATGCATTCAATTAAAAAAGCCATGATCCATAGGCAAATGAGTATGCCATCGATGTTGTTTAGGCTTACTTGCTTTGGGCTTGTGATGGCACTGAGTGCACACATCAGTGTGATGAACGTCCAGGCTGCTGAGAGCTGCCAAGTGTTGAAAAAATCATTTGGGCTTTTTTTGAGCTCATTGAATCTTTTATCAACTTTATGGGTTTGAATTCGGATTAGTAAAAAAATCCCCAGACGTGTGGTCCAAATTGCACATAAAGTTGATAGTAGTAATGCTCTGGTGGATAGGGTTGTTTGCGTATTCATTATTAACAATAGCATTGCCCATACTCCGATGCTTCCGGTGATGTCAAATAGTTTTTCAGTTTGTCTCATTATCGAAGGTATTCCAATTAACCAATGGATTGCCAGTGTCGTCATTGCTGCCATTGTTAGTGGGTTTTGCATGGAGTATTGGTTGCTTGCTATTGTGCTCAGTGCAATGAGAATCAATGGGATCAGGATGGTCGTCGTTATCTTCTTCAGCGTGTTGTTTGACATTTCAGGCATTTCTTAAGGTGTGAAAAAATAATAATTGAAAACTGTTGTTTTTGCAAACCGTCTTTGTGTGCGTATTGTAAGTGTTGTTTATTGAAGCATCCTTGACTTGTCTTTATTGGTTTGTTTTTTCGGTTTGTAGTATCTAAGTATTTTGATTGAATACAATTTTTTAAGTGTGGTCTCTTGCTTTTAGTTATTGAGAGCGGTTTTAAATCAAATTTTTTGCATGTTCGCTGTTTGCAGTGCAATGTTTGTATTCAATGTGGATGCTTTAAAGTTTGTAGTCAAGCTTTATACCAAATGCATTGAACTGTTTTTTTTCTGTGGGGGCTTTTAAGTACCAGCTCGTTGTGATGTCAAAATGGTGTACTGCTTTCTTTTTTATTGATATTTCTAATGTTTTTTGCTCATGTTTGCTGTGTCCATAACCAATGCCTAAGGTGCTATCTTTGAGCTTTTTGATGTTGGTCCTTTGGTATCCGCAATCAAATCCTAAAAAACCTTTTTGTGTGCCAATATAGATTGATGCATTGGTGACATTGTTACCTTTCTCTTGTTTCCCTCCGAATGATGCATAGTGGTTACTGTCTATGATTTCTACTAGATTGTTTTGTGAGTATTGTGCCCACAGATTGCCGTCGGTGGTTTTTTTGAACGCTTCTAAGAATAAAGAATAGGTTCTGTCATCTGGTTTTGTGCTGGTGTTGGTATTACTAATTGCGGTTCCTAGAGTATAGTTGCCATTGAAGCTGTCGGCTGATTTTTGAATTGACCATGCGAAATCGCTTGAATTCAATGGTAGTTTTGCCATTGCTTGTGAGAAAGGGAGGGGAGTGGCACTTCCGCCACTTTTAAGTATGTTTGCTTTGATTTTTCCCAAACCTAAACGTGTTTTCAGGGATTCATTGATGTCTGATGTGTATTTGATGACTTCAATTTTAAAATTTTCTGGTTTAGTATTGAATCCATCAATGTACGGGCCTTTTGTTATGCCAGTCTGACTGTTTGTTCGTATGTTAATGGATGACTTGTCGTTGATTTTATGGTCATATTCTACTTTTAATCTCCATGGCATCACTACACCAACTTCAGCGCTTTTGTCTGTGTAGAATGCGCCCGTGGTGAGTGTGGCACTGATGTTTTCAGTTTGAATTTTTCCCATCGCAAATACTGGTATTAACACCGTGATTAGGGTCCAGAGTTGGTGTGTGTTTTTTCTGTTCAATGTATTAAGTTGTTTTTGAGTGGTCTAAGGATATCCAATATTACTTTTTTTGTCTATTATTTTTTTGTTATTGTTTTTGATGTTTGCCTCGTTTTGGCGATTGTGCTATAATAATAGAGTTAATAAAGTTTGAGGATTTTGATAAGTGGTTGAGTATACACGGGCAATGAAAAAACAGATTCTTGCTTTTGTGATCATGATTGTTGTCTTGCCATTATTGGCTGAAAGTATTTATGCGCCAGGCTTGCCTGATTTGGCAGAGAGTTTTTCTATCAGTGATGTCATGGCTGAATATACACTGTCGATTTATTTGTTTGGGATGTCTGTTGGTGTTTTGTTTTGGGGTAATTTATCTGATGTGATTGGCCGTAAATCTGTGGTTTTGATTGGCTTTTCAGTTTTTCTTGTGGCGACCTGCTGGTGTTATTTCACGACTGATTTTTATGTGTTTATGTTGTTTCGATTTTTGCAGGCTTTTGGTGGTGCTGTTTCTTGTGTGTCTCAGTGTGTTAATCGTGATGTTTTTGAGCAAAAAGAACGAATGGGATTGTCAGCTCAAATTGGCACTGCTGTATCAATTGCGCCAGCAATTGGAGCTTTACTTGGAGGTGTGATTAGCCAGTATTATGGATGGAGACATTCTTTTTTGTTTTTGATTGTTGCTGCCTGTTATTTTTTGTATATTTTTTACACACAGTTGCCAGAGACCAAAACCGGTTCGTATTTGAAACAAGATCCACGGGCGTTTTATTCTGTTTTACGTGCGGTCTTGAGAGATAAAAATTTGTGGTGTAATGCCATTATCATTGGTTGTGGGTTGGGAATATTTTACGCGTTCATGTCAGAGGGGGCGTTTTATTGTATTGAGTCATTGTCAATGACCAGTCGGACTTATGGTGTGGTGTGCGCTTCTGGGTCTCTTGTTTATGCTTGTGGTTGTCGATTTTGTAATTTTTTGATTCAGAGAGGTATTCGTTACCAAAAGGTAATGGTATGCGGTGTTTTGATGATGGGCATAGGTTTTTCTTTATTTTTATTGGCTGTGTATGCTGCTTTGATTGTCTCGCCTGTTGGCGCTGATTTTGTTTCTTTTTCAACCACTCTGTGTTTCTCTTTTTTATGGGTGTTTTCATCTTTGGGTCTCAGTTTTGTATTGACGCCTTGTTTTGCGAATGCATTGGAAAATCAGAGAGACAATGCAGGTGTTGCAGCGAGTATTTTTGCCTTTATTTATAATATCATGACGACTTTTGTCAATGTTTTGATATCTTGTTTGCATGTGAATAGTTTGTATGGCATGCCATTTTTCTTTTTGTGTGTTGTTGTTGTGATTGCATTTTTTTGTGGCATGTTGTTTCGTAGTCAACGTTATGTTTTTGAATTACAACGAGCTGTTTAGTTTAGATCATTTTTGATCGGATATTTGGAGTGTTTTTAAATGAAAGTAGCGCAGATTAGAGCAGAGTTTTTATCCTATTTTGAAAAAAATGGCCATCAATTGAAACATAGTGCATCTTTGATTCCAAAAAGTGATCCAACGTTATTGTTTGTGAATGCAGGGATGGTTCCGTTTAAATATTTCTTTTTAGGTGTTGATAAACCTGCGTTTCAAATGGTAACCAGTTCGCAGCGCTGTCTTAGGGTTGGTGGGAAGCACAATGATCTAGACAATGTTGGTAAAACGGCAAGACATCATACTTTGTTTGAAATGCTTGGTAATTTTAGTTTTGGTGCGTATGATAAGCGTCAATCAATTCAATATGCATGGAATTTTTTAACCCAGGTCTTGAAACTGCCGATTGCAAAACTATGGGTGACGGTATTTCATGAAGATGATGTTTCTAGAAAGATTTGGCTTGATGAGATTGGTGTGGATCCTAAGCGTGTGATTGATTGTGATGAAGTTGATAACTTTTGGTCTATGGGGTCACATGGTCCTTGTGGTCCATGTACTGAAATCTTTTATGATCATGGTCCTGAGGTCGCGGGAGGTCCTCCTGGCTCTGCAGATGCTGATGGGGACCGTTACGTTGAGATTTGGAATATTGTGTTTATGGAGTATAATCGTTCTGAGGATGGTACGATGCAGAAGTTGCCAAAGCCATGTGTTGATACAGGAATGGGGCTTGAGCGTATTGCTGCTGTGATGCAGAATGTTCACAGCAATTATGAAATAGACAGTTTTGTTGAATTGATATCTGCATATCGAACAATTGCAAATCAATCGGTATCAAAAGTTGCCAGTCAAGTGATTGCAGATCACATGCGAGCGATTTGTTGGTTGATTCATGATGGGGTGTTGCCTTCAAATGAAAAACGTGGATATGTGTTGCGTCGAATCATTAGACGAGCATTGCGTTTTGCTTATGTCGATGGTGTTGAATTGCCTGTCTTACATAAGTTGGTCAATGTGGTGATAGGACTATACAAAGACAGTCCAGAATTTGTGCTGTCTGAAAAAAAGATAACACAGGTTTTATTACAGGAGGAAATTGCTTTTTCAAGAACCATTGATCAAGGCATTAAATTATTTGATAAATATGTTAAGTCTTTAAAAGGATCAGAAATACCAGGAGACCTTGCGTTTAAATTGTATGATACTTATGGATTTCCTCTGGACTTAGTGGAAGATTTAGCGTCTGAAAAAAAACTCACAGTGGATATTGACGGTTTTGATCATTGTATGCAAGCTCAAAAAATGCGTTCTCGTCAAAATCAACAGTTTTCTCAAATGGTGAGTATGGATTGGTTGCCCCAACAGGAAACTGAATTTGTTGGTTATGTCAAAGAATCTTGTGATGCAAAGCTTTTGTGTATTTATGCCGATGGTCAATTGCATCAATCCTTGTCAGAGGGAGAGGCTGTATTGGTCTTTGATCGTACTCCTTTTTATGCTGAAAGTGGGGGACAGATTGGTGATATTGGAATCATTTCTGGTGACACTGTTCAGTTTCGTGTTTTGGATACGCAAAAACAGTCTGGCTGTGTATTGCACATTGGACGTATTGAGTCTGGTGGATTGTCTACTGGCGATGAGTTGCAGTTGAAGATTGATGCCAATCGATCTTTGATTCGTAAAAATCATTCAGCGACCCATCTGTTGCATGAAGCTTTGGTTTCTGTTTTGGGAGATCATGTGATACAGAAGGGATCATTGGTTACGGCAGATCGTTTGCGATTTGACTTTGCCCACCATAAGGCATTGACAATGGATGAAATTTGTCAGGTGGAACAGTTTGTTAATCGCTTGATAGAAAAAAATGTCACGGTATCGACTGAATTGATGTCGCTTGAAGATGCAAAGTCTTTGGGTGTGAAGGCGTTATTTGATGAGAAGTATGATGATCATGTTCGGGTTTTGACTATGGGGCCATCGAAAGAGTTGTGTGGTGGTACGCACGTTGAGCAAACAGGGGACATTGCATTGTGTATGATAGTTGAGCAGAATGCTGTCAGTCAAGGCGTGAGACGAATTGAAGCTGTGACTGCGGATGCAGCGTTGAATTTTGTTCAAAAGAATCGTGCCCAGCTTTATGATCTTGCAAAAATTTCCCAAAGTTCTGTGGATGGGATTTCTGATAAAATTCTTAAATTGACAGGATCTATGAAACAAATGCAAAAGACAATAGACGGCTTGCAAGCAGACAATATGCGTTATGCTTGTCAAGAATATTTACAGACGGTTGAGCTGATATCAGGTTTTCGAGTACTTTTTGTGGATTTGGCCGATGGAGATCCAAAATTGTTGCGTTTGGTGACTCAGTTGTGCTTGGATTCAGGTGAAGTCGATGTTGTTGTTCTAGTTTTTGGTCAATCTGAAAAAATACTATTGTCAGTTGGAGTGGTTGATGCTATGGTTAGTAAGATTGAGGCTATAGGATTGTTTCGAGCGCTTGCGGAGACTGTGGGTGCTAGGGGTGGCGGAAAGAAGGACTTCGCTCAAGGATCTTTGGCTGTGGAAGGTGCAATGTCTGTCACTGAAGTTAGAAGATTGTGTCGTGAAAAATTAACAGAGGTTTTGCTTAAATAGATCGGTTATGGTTCTTTTTGTTCAAAAATATGGTGGTAGCACACTCACCGACCTCAGTCGTTTAGAAGCAGTGGCTCGTAAGGTTAAAAAGCATGTTCAAGCGGGTTATTCAATTGTTCTGGTGTTATCAGCATTGCAGGGAGAAACTGATCGTCTGATTGGTTTGGTTGATTTGCTGACATCTGATTGTCCTAAGCGTGAATATGACGCGCTCCTGGCAACAGGAGAGCAGGCTTCAGCATGTTTGATGGTCATGGCGCTGTCCCGAATTGGTGTAAAAGCACAGACTTTGAATGCGTGGCAAGCAGGTATTCATGGTGATGGCATTCATCAACGCTCGTCCATTCAAAGCATAGATACAGATAGAATACAACAATGTCTTGATCACGATATTATCCCAGTGATTACAGGATTTCAGGCAGTTGGTCAAGATCATAGCATTGCTACGTTGGGACGCGGTGGGTCAGACACCACGGCAGTTGCACTGGCGGCAGCATTGAATGCTGACGAGTGCCAGATTTATGTTGATGTCCAAGGAATATTCACGGCGGATCCAAAGATAGAGCCATCGGCACGTTTGATTCATAAAATTGATATTGATCAGATGCTTGTGTACTCAAACTTGGGTGCCAAAGTCATGCAAAAACGCGCCGTTGCTTGTGCGGCAAAATACCAAGTCCCATTGAGAATATGTCCAACATTTATAGAAGGTCCAGGAACTGTTATGAAATATGTGAAAGATACAAGAATTGAAAGAACCACAGTGACTGCCGTATCACATGCCGATAGACAAATTGTGATACAACTGTCAGGGATGAAATCACTGTATGACGATGTAAGTCAACTTTATGCTTTAATTGGTTCTTATGGCTGTGACATTGAGCATAATGTTAGACAAAATAAAGATGTGTATCAGTTTGATTGTATTATCAGTGCTGAGGATTATCAATTGATTGAAAATCAGTTTGAAAGCTGGCTGTCAAGCCGGCGTCACATTCAATCCCTTGTTTCTAAAAACTTAACTCGAGTTTCATTGGTTGGATTTTCCTTGGTCAAAGATTTGTTCATCACAAAAGAAGTCATAGACTGCTGTCGTTCAATTAACGTGGATGTGTTGCATTTGTTTGCATCGGATAGTCAGTTATCAGTTGTGGTAGATAGGGAGTATATGGAGCTGGTTCTGCGAACACTACACAGGCATTTTGAGCTCAATAAAAAACCCATGACCATTGGCTCTCAGTTGACAGAAGTCAGTGCTGCTTGAATTCTTAGTCTTTTTTGGTTTGCGTTTTTAGATTCTTTACGATATTGATGTATTGATTAAATTTACCATTGAGCTGAAATTTAGACGATTCAAACATTATGAATCAGTCAGTAATGTCAACAGGTCGTTTTTATGGACTATTGTGTTTGTGGTCCTATGTGATTCTTTCCAAGACTTTTGGCCAGAGTTTGTTGTAGCTGTCTTTGCCTGAATCGGTCTTTCTGCGTTGTTGTTGTTTTTTCATGGCATTGATGACAGCTGATGCCTGCTTTGTACATGGGGCTTTTTTTGTCTTCTTCTGTAATCGGTAATCTGCATGCAAAGCATTGATCATAAGTGCCTTTTTTCATCTTATGATTAACGCTGACTCGATTGTCAAAAACAAAGCACTCTCCCTGCCATAAATTGTCTTTCTCGTCCATGTCTTCTAAATACTGTAAAATACCTCCATGAAGTTGGCAAACATCCTCAAATCCTTGCTCTAATAAATAATTGGACGCCTTTTCACAACGAATCCCACCTGTACAGTACATGGCTATTCTTTTTTGTTTTGCATGTTGAAGATTTTTGTCAACGTAGTCTGGGAAGTCTCTGAAGTTTTTTGTATTTGGATCGATGGCTTGTGGGAATTTTCCTATGCCAGTTTCATAGTCGTTTCTGGTATCGATAACGATGGTGTCCGGATCATTGATGACAGCATTCCAGTCTTTGGGTTGAATGTATTGTCCTGTTTTGTTAGCGACATCTTTGCTGTTTTTCCCCAGTGTGACAATTTCTTTTTTCACCTTCACTTTGAATCGGTAGAATGGATTCTCATGGTGAACGGATTTTTTCCATGTCAAAGATGCAATCTTTAGAGCGTCTTCAATGGTTGCTAATAGCTTTTTTATTCCAGACTCTGGTCCTGCTATGGTACCATTGATCCCTTCAGGCGCGAGTAGTAGGGTGCCTTGAATGCGTTCTTTTTTTCCAGTGTCCAGTAAAAGACTTTGTAAACTTTCAATGTCTTTTAGTGGTTGTTGGTTGAAATGATACAACGCTGCAATTATGACTTCAGGTTTCATGGCTATCCTATGCATTTTTTGTGTATTATAAGGTTTTCTTGTGAGATTGGAAAGTCTTTTTTTGGGATAGTTTGTTTTTTAGTGATCGTTTTTTGTCGGTGGTTGTTTTTATGTAGGTGTGTTAATACTCAATTGTTAGGTGCTTGGTTTTTTATTTTCTCGCTCCATATCTTTTTCCTCCATATCTTTTTCCTCCATATCTTTCTTCCCATTATCACGTTTTCGTTTTCCGAATGCTTCTAAATCTTTCATTGAGGCATTTAATCTGTTTTGTGGATGTTGAAGATGTTTTACATGTTGTTTTTTTTCTGTAATAGCCTTTTCTAGTACATCTATCACATCTTTGTGGCCTCTATCGCGGCCAATTTCTAGTGCTCTTTTCCTATTTGCATCTCTTTCATTCACGAGTTGAGGATATTGTTCTGTGAGTTGTTTGACCAGATTAGTATGTCCATAAAAAGCAGCATAGTGAAGTGCATTTCTACTACTATTATCTAATTCAGTTATGTTTGCACCATGTTTTATGAGTACTTGCATACACTCTACTTGATTTCTTTGTATTGCAAATGTTAGTAAAATTGGTTTTTTTATGATGACTTGCACTGCTTCTCCTAAGTTTGATAGTGTGGTGTCTAGTTTTTCACTGTCTCCATTTATTATGTCATCTACAAGTTTGATTATTGTACGGTTAGTAATCATTTCTTGTAATGTTTCTTGCGCTCTTCTATCCATAGTTTCTGATATCTCAATCAGATATATTCTCAAGATTGCTTTTAATTTATCATGATCTTTAAATGATAATCCTGTTGGGATGATTTCTAATTGTTCACTTTTGCCTAATGTTCTGTAGATTGCAAAAGCCTTTCTGCGATCTTGTGGATCCTCCAGCTTTAAATTAAGTATTTTGGCAATATTGATTATTTTTACGTGATTCATTAAGAATGTTTCTAATCTCACATCATGTCCAGAATTAAGTCTTGTTGGGATTTTGCTCAGTTCTTTAGTTTCTAATAATAAACGGTAGATTTTATATAGCATATCAATTGTCAGTCTGTTCTGTTCATCATTTGTTGGATTTAAACCAAGGATCTGTGCAATATTGACCAGTCTCAATACGTTATCGATGTTGTTAAATTGATATATGTCTAGTCTCTCTAATCCTACACGTCTACGAACTTGAGAGAATTGATTGATGTCTTTTCGTGTTTGGATACTCAGATCATCAGCATATATGCCAATCAATAATTTTATCGATAATCCAATGGCGATTTCTATTTCAGATAGCCCCATAACGTTTGCGGTTTGTTTCATAGTATACAGCATTCCTAGTGCATCATCTGCTGTTGAAGCATATCCACCATAATGCATTGAAAAACTGGTTTGAGATTCAGATGTTAACGTTCCTTTAGGATAATTGACTATTTCTGCTTTGTTTTGTTCGCTTGTGCCCAAATCAATTAAAGCTAACTGTTCTTTTTGGTCGTCCCATAAGAAGTTGTCGAGTTTTAGGTCATATGATACAATTGATTTTACTTGGAGCTTCTTAACTTCTGCTGTCATTTGATTTAGGATATTTAAACCTTTGTCTTTCTTCATTAAACTCGTATAGGCGCTTACTTTCTGATCTCTGACGTGACTGAGAAAATCCACCAGGTCAATCCCAAGATCATCGACGATGAATCTAGTTCTATCAATCTCACGTCTCTGTTTTCTTTCGTCTTCGAGCATCATTTTGTTTTTGGATATGCTTTTTCTTAATAGTTCAAACTCTACCAATCCATGATTGGATTTGTTTATTTCTTCACGCAATCCTGAAATTTGAGTATGTGTTCGTTTTGGGTCTAAATTCTTTCTAATGGACAGTTCCACTACAAGTTCTGGTACTTGGCTATTGTCGCTTGATATGAGCAGTTTTTTATTGGCAGATTTAAACCCGCCTTGTCTTCTTCCTGCAACTGCTTCATCCTTTTGTTTGCTATATGATATTAATAATTGAATTTCTTCTCCATTATAAAAAAATTCAATTGAACGGTCATTTTCGTCCTTGTTGTCTCTGTATATTTTATATGTGTTTAATTGACCATCTATTTCTGGTTGTGTTTTGATTATTTCGAGTTCTTTTATGACTTCCTTTGGATCATCACTGCTTATCGATTTAAGTTTTTCTATGGTTTTATCTCTACATGTTTTGGTATATCCTCTTGCATCTAATGTAAGGGATAATCCAGCTGTCTCTATTTGTTGCATTTTTGCTATTAATTGTTCGATTTGATCTTTAATTTGAGCCGATGTATCCCCTCTGTCTTGTTGCATGATCATCTCCTGTTATTATTATTTCTTTTATAGTCCAAGTTTCTGTTTTTAACATGAATTTCTTTGGATCCTGGTTTTATTTTTTTTTGTTCTCAATTAGAAAGATATTGGCTCAAATGATGCTTTTACCAATTTTGTTGCCATTGTATTTGTTTGTACATGGTTTTATCTCCATATTTGTGTTTTGCCAACTCAATGTGTGATTTGTTTTTTATATTGTTGGATTGATTTCTTGCATCAATTGGTTTCTTTGCTATGTTTTTCTGCCGTGGTTTTTTATTGTTGTTAGTAGACTTTGTGGTGATGTTTCATCTGGTGATGTTCTGCAGGATTCATCAATGCCTGGTCGTTTGTTTAGGTGTTCTTTCACCTTTTCATGTAGGCTGTGTAATTTTTTCATTCTTTGTGTGTGATCGCCATGAGTCTGATGAATATGCGTTAGTGTATTATTTAGCTCTGTATGTACTTCCTGATGTGCTTCCAGACCTTTTTCTTCGTGAGAATCATCTTGAATTAACTTTTCCTTAGCACCTTTACTCTGTTCTATAATTTCCTGTACTGTGGTTCTTATTGCTACTACTTTTTTAGCATGTGCTTGGAGTTGGCTGAGGGTTTTTACAGCATTAAAACATGCATTATAATCGGCATCATATGCTGTATCATGTCTGTCCACAGCATCAAAAAATCCATCACTATCAGCAAAAGGACCTGCAGCCTGTATTTTCTTTTCGATTGTGTCTGTAATTTGTTTTTTTTCTTCTGAACTTAGATATTCACTTTCGCTTAGGGCAGTTAGTATTTCACTTCTTCTTTTAAGATCTTCTTGCATGGTCTTTACTAAGCTCTCTTCCATCTCTTGCATATTTTCCTGAGCTGAATACGTTTCCAATTGTGTTGTATCTATAGGCAATCCCATCGTATGTAAGGTTTCTATTTTCTTAGCAAGTATTTTTTTAGGATTATTTTCTTTGAACTCTTCAGTCTTTGATACTACTTGATAGACTTTGTCTGCTCTATCTGTCACTTCTGTATATGCTCTTTTTTGGAGTTCACTGAGAGTTCTGTTAGGGTCTTCTCTAAAAGTTTCAGCTGTTGTAACTGTTTTTAGCTTCTGTTCTATATCTCTTTGTAATTCTGGACTTAGATCTGTACTTTCGCTTAGGGCCGCTAATATTTTCTCGTATCTCTGAAGATCTTTTTTCATTTCCGCTAAGAGAACTTCTTTTGTCTCTTCATTCCCTTTATTGGCAATGTCTAAA
>JAZAFR010000027.1:0-43845 GCA_036121365.1 Pseudomonadota bacterium
ATACATATGAACTATCTCCCATCACCCATCATTGTCAAAGGTTAACTGAATTGTGCCTTGATAGACCCCAGCAGGCTGAGAAATGATATCAGCGATATTCATAAATATAACCACGTCTATGGCTCCTGCATTGCCTGTCCCACAGACACCGTCGTGAAATGCTGTCTTGTCATAGACAAACGTTAAGTCGCTTCTAGTCGCTGCGAATGGTGAAGTCAATGTGTACTCTCCATCTGGCAAATGATAATGATTTAGCTGCGTGAAATTGCTTGAATTTGAATCTATATTGGCAATGCTTGTTAGAGCAGTGCCACTAAACTCTGATGTTTCCGCCATTTGATCCAGTGCTGAAGTAGATGTATCGAGTGATGTTGATAATCCCAAATTGAGCCTGTTGATTGCCCCTCCTATGTTTAGGCTAGCATCTGAACCAAAAAAAAGCTCTTGCGCGCCTCCTGATGCAGATCCATTGCCATAAACCAAGGCATAGCCTGCGATGACTGCAGCATCATTATTGGTATTTACAAATCCATTAGTGCTCCCATCGCTGATATTGACTTTCATATAGACGCCATTGGTCTTATCGGTGGCATCAAGACAATATTGAAACTTCCCTACTGGAAGCAAGTATCTCTGATTGTCTGGGTTATAGCCTGTTGTGGTTTTTAACTGGTTGAGCCAAAGCATTTCTGCTGTGTTGATGGTCAACGCAAAGTCCATAGAGCCAGTATCCTCACCATATGAAAAACCATGCAAGTCAACAAATGGCTTTGTGGTCACCGCAGGTGCTGCAGGTGCTGCAGGTGCTGTGACCGTGATGGTGCTTCCAGAAATGTTTGCTGTGGCCATTGGATAGGTCATACATAATCCCAAGCATTGAAGCCAGATTGCTGCTTTTCTGGTCAATCCATTTGTTTCGTTTGTTTTCTTTATGAACATGTGTTGTCCTTACAAATAGACCAGCCAATTGTGCCTGAATAGACATCATTCTGGGCATTGCTGATTTCGTTAATGTCTAAGTACACTGCAAAATTGATCAATGCACCATTGCCACTGCCACATGTGTTTTCTGCAAAATCTGTCTGATGTAGCTGAAAATTTTTACCATTTGACTTGACTTCCTGGCCTGTGCGATTGCTATCTGCAGTGATTGATTCCTCAACTATGGCATAATGCTTGACTGGATAGGTTGCAGGGGATGCCAATACACGTTTGTGTGATTGAGCTGTTCTGCCTAAGGCAGACTTCTCAACTATAGAATGTTCGATATCCTTGGTTAAATTGAAAGAATGTGCCTTATTGGGGTTTAAATCTTCTATATCAAAAAACTTTAAACTGTCGATAGCAAATCTGTTTTCTGCATCTGAACTGATAAAGAAAAAATCTTGATCGCCTGAAGTTGCAGCACCATTTGCACTGACTTCGACCACAGTGCGTAGGTGTTGGCCTTTATTCTTTCCGATAAAATCTGTATTTTCTACTGCAAGGTATGCACCGTTTATGTCGCCTGAAATCACGCACACACTGTATGTTTTTACGGGAAGCAAATAGGTCGTCGCCCCTGTTGAATCATATTTTTGACTGCGCACCAGTTTTTTCATCCAAATCATTTCACTGGCACTGATGTTTTGATTGATGGTTGTTGATGTGCCATCGCCGTAACTGACCGCTTCGACTTCAGTTGACTGTGGAATACCCAAAGCGATCGTTGTCTCGATACTGCCGTTTGCGCCTGTATTGGTCACCGTTTCAGCCATGGCATATCCACCTGTACACAACAGCGCAAGTAGTTTACATATCTTCTTTTTTGGTTTCTGAAGCGCCTTATTGACTGTTTGCATTTGAAAAATCAATCTTTATACTCCCGTTATATGCGGCTGTTGGCGCCACCAGCAATGAGGCCAAATCAATGTAGATATAGACTTTGGCCCTGGAACTTGAAGGGCAAGCACCTTCATCCTTAAAGCCGGTCTTGTCCAGCTTGTAGTTGATCGAGTCTGGGGATACTGTTTGATCCCTCTCTAGATCAATGCCGGCAGATGATGCGACATAATGATCTGCAGCTTGAAAACTTGTCCCTGCTACTTTCTGATAGGTGGCATATGATGCTCCGCTATGACCATTCTCTGTCCAATCGCCACTGCTCATAGGCGTATTGTGATCTATTGAGCCATCATCATTTAACATGTTCTCATTGTATCGTTTTATGGTTTTATTGATCAAGTTATTGTCATTGGAGTTTGTGAATAAGAAATTTGCGCTGCCAGAACTTGCCTGCCCATTTAGTAATACTTCAACATAACAAGGCACAAAATTTGCTGCTCCAGACTCTTCAAACCGAGAGACCTCCGCTTTTATGAACGCTCCAGTTGGCATGTTTGACTCCATACACAGTTCATAGCTTGCAATCGGAAATAAAAACGTCGTTGTGCGACTGTCCCCACTGATCAGCTGATCTTTGAATACGTCCGTATTGGCTTTTTTAAGCCAAGCAACATCACTGGATCCAGAAACATCCCCAAACATCAAACTGAAGTCTGCCGATCCATCTGATGCAAAACTGGCGCCCCACAATGCCACCGATCCACTCAACCCTACTTCAGAAGTGAAGGAAGCAGTCCCTGATTGACCATCATTGTTGGTTATCGTTGTTGCAGATGCAACACAAGTTAACCCCAATAGATAAATATATATACGATTGCCTATAACCATATCAATTATTAGGTCGCCCTGTTAAAGTCAAGTTGTACATTACCTGCATATGTTGTTGCAGGATTAGAGATAATATCTTCTAAGCTGGCAAATACAATCACTCTGACTGCATTGGCATTACCAGTACCGCATTGATCGGCATCGAAGGCTGTTTTATCCAGTGTGTATGCAGTACTCCCTGTATTAACAGCGCCCGTGAAGGAAAGTCCATAGGCGTTAGAATTAGTAACCGTATTGGCATGATCGAATTTCATAACGTTAGCGGTTCCAGAGGCAGCAGACGCTAATGGATCATTACCCATTCCCCAAATATTAGTTGACACACTGTTGCTATAGGTAGAATCTAAACTACCTATTGTAGACCCGCCGCCAGCTGCACTAAGACCGTCAGTTATAACGTTTGTTGTTAAAAACTTATTGTTGGTTGCGCATGAACTGCCACAAACAAAAACATATTGGGATGACCCTGCGGCAGTAACATTACCATTTCCTTTCAAAGCAACAGCAGTTTTTAGTGTGTAACTGTTAGATGTATCCTCCAAATCGTTTATCACCGCGGCGGCTTGTAGCATGTTAGTAGAATCGCCAACAGCGTTGTTAGAGACAACACATACTTCTGTTGATGCAATAGGAACCCATATATCGGTGGTAGCAGAAGCAAGGTCAGTTGCATAAGTGCCTCCTAATGTTCTGTACGCAGCTAGCTTAGAAATATCTTCATCAGAAAAAGTGACACTAAAGTCTTTACCGTTAGCATCACCTCCGCTACCTACGGAAAAACCCAGAACTTGTACTGTTTTTTCTATGGTTGCTTCGTGAGTGGTTGTTGCAGTAGATGTTGCGCCGTCAGTATTGGAGACAGATGTAGCCATGCTCTGAGCCACCATGCCCAATACCATCCCTAGCAGTAATCCGCGCTTAATATGTTGTTTTTTCTTGACTTTCTCAAAAATCATTTCTAACTCCTTGATGAAACTTACTTAAAGCTTACTGTTATATTAATAATTTTTTTTTTATTTTACAACCCTTTTTTATTTATCTATATTTACCTATATTTACCTATACTTACCTACTAAAAACCATAAAGAACTGAATCATAGCAAACCCATTCACACTGATGTACACAATACACCCACAGACTATACTCTTTGCGCCAAAACACCAGGTTAACCCTGTCTTATGGGCCCCTACAAGCCCTGCTTCAAGCTCTCTTCAATAAAGCTGTCCAAATCGCCATCCAAAACTGCTTGCGTGTTTCCAGACTCAATGCCCGTTCTCAAATCCTTGATGCGCGATTGGTCCAATACATAAGAACGAATCTGCCGCCCCCATGTGATCTCGTCTTTGCTTTTTGCCAACGCCTCTTGATCCTGCATTTTTTCCATTAACTGCTTTTCATATAGCTTAGAACGCAATTGAGCCATTGCTCGAGCCTTGTTCTGATGCTGTGAACGCTCTGATTGACACTGCACCACCACATTGGTTGGCATGTGGGTGATTCTTACGGCAGAGTCTGTGGTGTTGACATGCTGACCTCCCGCACCACTGGAACGATACGTGTCAATTCGTAAATCTCCCATATTGATATCAACCTCTATGTCATCATCAATCTCAGCTGTCACAAATACCGCCGCAAATGATGTATGACGGCGATTGCCACTGTCAAATGGCGACTTTCTCACCAAACGATGAATGCCAGTTTCCGTGCGCAACCACCCATAGGCATGCTCTCCTGAAAACTTAATGCTTGCCCCCTTAATCCCTGCAACATCCCCAGAAGTACAATCCAAAACCTCAACAACAAAACCCTTTTTTTCTCCCCATCGCAAATACATGCGCATCAGCATCTCAGCCCAGTCTTGCGCCTCAGTTCCACCAGATCCAGACTGTATCTCTAAAAAAGCATTGCTTTGATCCATTTTTCCGGAAAACATCCGACAAAACTCCGCCTCCTCAACTTCTTTTAAGCACTCAACAATCGACCCTGCTAACGATTCCATCATGTCTTTTTCATCAGAGCCTTTTGCCAACTGCCACAGCTCATCCAATTCCTCAAGCTTGCCTGTCATATTCTCCAACATGCTTGTGGTTTTTTCTAAGGCTTTCATTTTTTTCTGCAACTCAGTTGCCAATGCTTGATCACTCCAAATATTTGGATCTTCAAGTCGCTGCTTTAACTTTTCAAGCTTCTCTTTTTTTTCATCATACTCAAAGATACCCCCTCAGATCATCAACACGCTTTTTTAAATCGACTAAAGTCGACTCGGCTTGCTGATTTGACTCAAAAATTGGCGCTGTCATATTGTATATTTGATCAAGGATTCAGTAGACTACCCCAAAAACTCACCGCATTCAATGCCATACTTCAACTATTGCTGAAAAACACCCCCCTTCCTGTCAAAATAACATAAAAAAATCCAGCATTTGTTTAAATTTTGATCTATACGACTCTTGAAGCTTATTGATGGAGGGAAATGACAATGGAAAAATCGAATAGAGAAGGTTATTATGATGAGTGCTTCCAAGCCTTACAAAAACAAATTGAAACTGGAGATATCAAATCTTTTCAAAAGATCTTACCTGCTTTCCAGAAGATTGCTTCAAAAAGCCCTGATTCAAATGTAGATATTAACCATATATACAATATGTTTCTTTTACTGCAAGGCGCCGTTAGTCAGAACGAACAAGCATTCATAAAGTCAATCACAGAGCACATCCCTCAATTGAAATCAGACCATACACCTTCCCCCGAAGAGCTCAAGGACTTTATTAAACTATACGCTGATATCATTCGAAACACACAAAACACCGATGACAATAAAGAGCTCATAGCAGGCCTATTTAATGCTCTTGATCCAGAATATCAATCTCTTACTATGACCAATGCCTTGACAGATCGAGACTACAATAAGGCCAAAATACTCTTAGACTTATCACCAGATACCCTCGCTATATATACTGAGCAGCCAATGACCGAGGCCCTGAAAAGACAAGACTACGAAACAGCTAAAAATCTCTTAGATTTATCACCAGACACCCTCACCATATACGCTGAGAAGGCAATGACCAAGGCCCTGAAAAGCCAAGACTACAAAACAGCCAAAGAACTCTTGGCATTATCACCAGACACCGCTGCACAGATGATGATCCAGGCCTTGGAAAGCAAAAACCACGACACAGCTAAAAACATCTTGGCATTATCACCAAACACCCTCTCTAAAGCAAAACATTCTACCGGAAAAACTGCTTTAATGTACGCTGTAGAGGCAGGCGACTCTCAGCTTGTGGACAGTCTACTAGCAGCAGACAAGACACTGAATACGCTGCCTGAGTTTGGCACCGATTATACACCACTCTCTAGAGCGGTAGTATCCGGAAATCTTAAGATTGTTAAGAGACTTCTACAAGACTTAGATAATGATAAAACGATTCAAGCCATCTCCTCTAATCAAGGCTTTCAGGGTAAAAATCTTATTGAATGGGCCACAGAAAATAAACACACGGATATTATTGCATATCTTACAGCAATATCCACAATCCTAGGGACTCAAGATTTTACTAATCTTTCAAAGCAAGAGTTCAATAAGGCGCTGACAGACAAACTGATCAAATTCTTAGATAATCAAGACTATGATAGAGCCAAAATACTCTTAGATTTGTCACCAGATACACTCGCCAACGTAAAGAATTCTACTGGAAAAACTCCATTAATGTACGCTGCGGAAGCGGGCAATCTTGATCTAGCCACTTTGCTCATTCAGAATGGGGCTGATGTCCATGCAACAGATCAAACTGAAAAGACCCCATTAATGTACGCTGCAGAGGTAGGCGATATCGAGCTAGCCACTTTGCTCATTCATAATGGGGCCGATGTCAATGCAACAGATCAAACTGGAAACACCCCTTTAATGTACGCTGCAGCTGCAGACAATATCGATCTAGCCACTTTGCTCCTTCATAATGGGGCTGCTGTCGATGCAACAGATCAAGCTGGTAACACCCCATTAATGATTTCAGTCCAGGCAGACAATGCTGATATGACTAAAACTCTCTTGAATCATAATGCAGATTTCACTATAGAAAATGCCTCCGGAGAAACCGCGCTTGATCTTGCCAGATCTCAGTCACAATCCAAACTACCATCAACAATTGAAATGGCTATTCTTAAGGCAAAGACCAAAGACTGGGCGCAAACACACATCACTCCAAAAACCATACTCATAGCGGCAATTTCCGCAATCTCCGCTGCAGCACTTTACTCTCAGTATGGACCCAACACTATGGAAGACGAAGGTGGCCATCATTATTCTTAAATCTCTTTAATTCAGCTCAGATGACAAGCACTCATCACCTTTAGCTATCCCCTACACACCCGCTGATAAGCCCGTTTAGTGACCCACAGTAAACTATGAATGACCCCACTAAATGGTCATTTCATTGCCACCTTCACCTTCTAAACAGACCCCATCATCAAAACTTGTACCACTGCCTGCAAATAACCCAAACTGACTATACTGCCCATACTGGTCATTGGGGCTTGCAAGATCACTACTGCCCATATCGAAATCAACTAGCTTCAGTGATGTACCCGCTTTTCATAAAACTCCTTTTTTATTTATACTGATTTTATTCTTGCTTGATGGTGTTTTGTTATACTTTTAACTCAACTCATCTTCTAAGATTAGCGCAACTGAGTTGATGCAATAACGCAACCGATCTGGCTCTGGCCCATCATCAAACACATGCCCCAAATGTGATTGACAACAAGCGCACCTCACCTCAATACGCTTAACCCCGCCCGACTCGTTTGTCAACGTGCTATTCATATCAGGAATGGAAACCTGCTCATAATAATCAACCACATCCGGCTCGAATGGCGCCGTAAAACTCGGCCACCCAGACTTAGAATCATACTGATCCTGCGCGTAGAATAACGCGGTATGACAACCTACACACAAGAACACACCGTCATGAACAGGATGCACATACTTGCCACTAAAAGGAGGTTCTGTCTCTGACTCCACACACACTCTATATGCCAAATCAGACAGTCTATCTTTGAAATCTCTAATGTTTACCATGGTTTTTTAGATTTAGTTGGGTCGTGTGCGATTCGAACGCACGACCAGCGGGTTAAAAGCCCGATGCTCTACCGACTGAGCTAACGACCCAATGCATTTGATTGAAGTATGATACCTAAATTACTCCCTAAATACAATATCTATATGCAAAAATTTTAAATTTTATTGCATCTGCTAGCATCCCCTCACTCTGCCTGCCACATCTTTTTATCTCTCTTGAAAAACTCACAGAATATAGTACAATATAAACACAAAATCAGAGATTTGTCATGTCTAGTAAAATCACCTTCACTCAAAGCGTCCAACTCTGGTGGCGATTTGCCCTTATTCTTTCTGGGGTACTCATTTTTACCAGCGTTTTCACACGAACCATCTTATGGCTCAGTGCTGCTATCACACACTTTCTCTCACTTACCCCTATCGACGCGAACCCCGAAACATATCAGCACATACACCCGCTTTTACTACACGCCGTTTGTTTGATCTCTATTTCTGTATTTATCCTCGCTCAAATCTTCGCCATCTACGCATCAATCAATTACAACAAAAAAATTCGTTCCATATTGTACACAAAAGACAATACTCGCAAACTTACGTCTAGAGCATTTGTAGCCGCAGCACTACAAAGCAAGCAAAATGACAAATGTCTACTATGATTTCTCTTGACTGTATTTTTGCTTTTGAAGCTTAGCCATATGAAAAGCGGTGGACTCTGGGTACTTTTTTTGCAGCTTATCGAAGTGATAATCTCCCTCTTCTTTATCCCCTTTCTGATAAGCTATTACAAACAGCTTCAACAACACCTCTGAAGATCTTCCTTTACCCTGCATCAACTCCAGTGCTTTCTGATAATATACCTTCGACTCCAATAAGTCTCCAAAAAGCATTTTAATCTCACCCAACCAAAAATATACATCTGATAAGTTTCTGCCATCAGGATGATCTTCTATATATCTCTCCGCTTCACTCTGCGCTTTGACATAGTTTTTACCCTTGATCAACTCTGTTATCTTTGCATATATTTTTTCGGCTCCGCCTGTTTTCTTGTGTTCCTTTTTACTGAGCCAACCTTGTTCCTTATTATCTTTATCCAGATTTTTACTTAAAAAATCCAACTCATCGATCTGCTCCTTACCTGACGACTTAGAATTCAGTTTTGACTCACGCTTGATCAGATCTAACTGCTGACCTAGCTTTATCACTGTCTGCTCCAATATATCAATTCTTTGCTCTAAGCCTGCTTTTCTTAAATCTTCATTCTCAGAAGCTTGAGCACAGGCACAACAGCTTAAAACTGACATCAAAACCAAGTAAATGACATTATTTTTGACTGAGATTTTTTTCATTTCCTGCTATGGACCAATTGAGTACTGTCGTTTAAAAATACACTTCAACTCGTCTATTTTTCATCCAAGCGATCTCATTGTGCTGAGGGTCTGCTGGACGCTCTTTACCATAGCTCACAAGAATGATTTGCTTGTTGCTGACCCCCTTAGACTCAAGGAATTTAGATACAGCATATGCACGCCTTTGCCCTAGCGCTACATTGTACTCAGCGCTTCCCAGCTCGCATGTAAAACCATCAATGTGTATTTTCTTGGCAGCATTTTTATTCAAATACTCTGCAAATGCAACCAATTCTCCTTTGTAAGCATCATTCAAGCCGTTACTATTAATATCAAACAACATTGTGTAACGATCATCTAATGTGGGCAATGTGGCTTCGAGCGCTTTATTCTTTGCGCTCTTTTTTTGAGCAATCTGACTGGTCAATCTTAATGACTGTGCTTCCTTTTGCTTAAATGTTTTTGCTTCTGCTAATGCTGTAACCACGGAGGAACCCGGATTTAAGCTTGCTTGGTCTTGAACGTTTTTCTCTTCTGTCTGCTGACAAGCTGTCAATAATATTGACGCTCCCAATATAAAATACCACCTGCTGTCTAACTTTAACATCGTTTTCTCCTGTGTTTTTTAGCGACCGATCTCTCTTCATTATCATTATTGCTTTTTTTACATTGGCTTTCAAGAGCTTTATTTAAATAACCATCTTGATAACGTATAAATCTAATTTGATGGACTTTATTCAAGATATGAACCCCACTCAATGCTAACTTAAAATCACCAACATTGCCACTTAACCATGCTACCTTTGGGCGCCGATCAAGATATGTCTCCCTTATCTCCGGAAGGACCTATCCTTACTCTTCAACCACAAACTTTGTGCTGGCTAGCATGTCAATGCACACGATCTGACACAGGTGACCAACTGGGATATTTCAGACTTACCCCATTTTCCTCCATTGGCACTTTGACCACTCCATCAATAGAGACAATTGCTAACATACTCCTGACGCCCTTACCTGCCGTTGTGTATAAAATCAAACCATCTGTAGGAGAAACCCTTGGCGTATCATCAAAATTTCCATTGCCTAAATAGCGAACCACATTCGTCTTCAAATCCTGAGCAACAATTTGAAGCTTTCTGTCAATTCGAGTTAAATAGATTAAAAACCGCCCATCGCTGGTCATCTGTGGAGCAACATTGTATTGACCATGATGTGTTAACTGACTGATCCTTTTTGTCTTGAAACTATATTCATGTATTTGAGGGCTACCAGTACGATTGGATGAAAATACAATTCTGCTTCCATCTTTCACCCAATAAGGCTCAGTATCTATGGATTTACCAGATGTCACTTTTGTTAATGTCTTTTCTTGTATGTCCATAATATATAACTTAGTTACTCCAGAAAAACTCAATGCCATGGCCATCTTTTTCCCGTCTGGAGACCAGCTGGGAGCAGAGTTAACTCCTTGAAATTTTGCAATTATACTCCTTGATCCCGTAGCTACCTCCTGGATATAAATTCGACTCACACCTTCTTCAAATGACACATAGGCAAGCTGCTTCCCATTCGGCGAGAACGATAAAGACATGATCGGAGCGCTTGACTCGAGTAACACCTGTTCCCCATAACGATCAAAGTCACTACTGATGATCTGATATCGCTTTGACTTTCCACTGCCACTCTCTTTTACATACCCAATCCTATGCGTAAAAACATTGCCTTTTCCTGTAATATGCCTATGCACCTTGTCTGCAAACTGATGTGAAACCTGGCGCAACTGACCTCCACTTGCCTCCAAACAAAAGGAATCCCCCTCTTTTTTAAAATTCTTCTGAAAAGGATAGCTCATCTCCATACAAAAAACAGGCTGATGCTTTGCCTTGTCCTTTGCTCTTTCAGTAATATTGACGACGAACTCGGCTTTATTCAGTTCTTTTTTGGCAGTCAACACTTTTATTTTTTCTGAATACCCTAAATCCTTACTCACGATCTTTACGATCTCTGCCACGTTTGACCCATTATTATATCGACTGGCTTTGACTGCAATTGGAATCTTGCCTGTTGATGCCTGATTGAGCTCCAAATTAATTTCAGCATTGATCGCAGCAGTTAAACCTACTGACACCATAATAAAACCCGCAACTTGCTTAAATTTATCAACAGAATGACCCATTACTTTCCTGCAGCATCTTACACCTAAACCAATCATAATTTAATCCCTTCACTATGTAAACTCTTTTTCTTCTTTATTCTGGACACTTCTTCCCTAAGGGACAACTCTAAATCATTCTAACCAATTGCTTTGCCATATTTTTTCTTGTACCATTAATCCATTGAATAGCGATACCACTGCTTATGAATCTGCTTAAGATTGCCAAAAGCATTACTGCCTACTTTCTTTACTCACTCATGCAGTACCTGATTCTTCTACTGGCAGTTCAATATACAAAATTCAAAATCACCTCCCAACTCCTATTGACCCTCCTTCAGGCACTACTGATACTTTTTACCTTCTCTGCTCATCTTTCTTTATATGCTGATGACCAACGATGGCACTGGATCACCCCTGCTACCATACATGAATGGATATTTCCCAATAACAATCAAATACCGTACCCAGAACTGTCTTTGTATTTTCAACTTTTCTTTTGTACGCTCATTCTTTCAGCTACCGTCACAGCTGCACATGTACTCTGCCACTTTACCCATACCACTCAATTGCTTTTTATGATTGGCAGGTTGGGGATTGGCACCTTCACACTTTTCAACATGGCACAACCCTTTTTTTCTCTCCCCCGGCTCTCTCAAAACACTAAAACCACTGTCGCCTCTCACCAACTTTTTACGCCTAAGTTAGCGCCATTAAGACCACGCACCCTGCCTCCAGATGAAGAAACTCTACACCCTCTAACTCCGACTTGGTGAGCATAAATTCGAACTTAAAAATGATTTACATTGAGTATCGTTTTAAGCGTATTGCGTGAATGACCAACACTAAACTAAACATTCAATACACGCAAACTTTTCTCTGGTCATCCCAATCATACACCAGAAACAAGTATATATTTCAGCAGGGCACCATTTATTCACCCCATACAAAGGCAAGCATTTGCTCAGAGACCAATCGAAGCCTGATGCATGCCGTTTTGGCCCCAATTTTGTTTCTTGCTTATATGGTATTATGATAGATCAAATGCTCGTGATGCCTACCCAGCTAAACCATATAACACTCATGCCCTGATTCGCCTTTGAACCAATCCTTACTGACTAGCTTTTACTGACTTCCTTTGTTAAATCATTTAGGTTCTGCTGGACCTGCTGAATCTGATCCTCAAGCTTCTGAATTTGACCTACTAAATCTTTTTGAACCTTTTCAATCTGATCAGTTAGATCCTTTGATGCTTTATCTAGATTGCTTGATGCGTTGTTTTGGCTATCTTGTAATTCTTTTTGTAGATTGCTGACTGCTTGCCTCCAGCCACTCTGATCTTGATCTCCTTGGGTCTGCGCTGTTTGAACATTTTTACTTTGATCCCCTTGGTTTTCTGCTCCATCTCCTGCATATCCAATGGCTGCCAACATTACTATCCCTGACATTATGATCATTTTAGCTCCTGGTAGCTTTACAACGCTTTTGTACATTTTTACCTCTCTTTGTTACTCCACATGATCTAATTAATATTCCTTAAATTAAACTTAATGTCAACGCTCTTTAGAATATTCCACCCAAGCAGTTACAGCCACCCATTGTCTGCTTAACTATCGTGTTTAACTCTCTTAACCCTTACCGAATATACTTTGTTTGAAATCTCCTCTATTTTTAACAAATTCGTCCACCAGACTTTATTTCTTTTTCAGACATGGCTATTATTGCAGTATACAATTAATGAATGAATACCGATGACATACCTCTCTCCCATTACCATTGTTGCACGCAAGCAAGGACCTGACGTCGTTGAAGCAAAACACACCCTCATAAACTTCCTTAGCCAACAATCTATTGATTTCCAATTAGATAACCACCCCCTGTCACTGGCAGGCATTTCTGACCACTCTAAAATTCGCCTTATCTCTCTGCATGATGTCAAAAAGGGCTTTCTGGTCAGCCTCGGGGGTGATGGCAGCCTTTTACGCCTCATCGCACATGCTTGCTCTCATCAGATTCCCATCATCGGTGTCAATCTAGGTCGAGTTGGTTTTTTGACTGATCTCACCATGCACGATCTTACAGAACTGACTAAAATCATACAAGGAGACTACCTAGAAGACCCCCGCATTTTGCTGGAAGTCTTCCAAAAAAATGGCTCCCAGGAAACCTCTCTTGGCATCGCACTCAACGACATCATTATCTCAGGAGACAAACCAGGGAAGAACCTTGATTTCACAGTGTGCATCGATCAAAAAACCGTATTCCACCATCACGCAGATGGATTCATTATCTCAACCCCAACTGGATCAACTGCCTACTC
This sequence comes from Pseudomonadota bacterium, assembly GCA_036121365.1. Lineage (GTDB taxonomy): Bacteria > Pseudomonadota > Gammaproteobacteria > Comchoanobacterales > Comchoanobacteraceae > UBA7916. The sequence goes on from JAZAFR010000027.1 coordinate 13,612, forward strand.
ACTTTCTGCAGGCGGCCCCATTGTTCATCCCTGCGTTGCCACTCAACTACTGACTCCGATTTGCTCTCACAAACTCAATACTCGCCCCATTGCACTTCCGATTGAAACTCCGGTATCTATCCAGCTTGGCCCCCTTGTTAATCGCAGCGCAACCATTTTAGGAGATGGCAATGCTTTGGGATCATTGGTATCACAAGAATCTATTATTGTCCGACCGCATGCAAAAAAACTCACCCTTGTTCATCCAAAAGACTATGATTTTTTTGCCACCGCTCAAGACAAACTTCAACTGGAAAGCTCTTAGTATGCTCATTAATATTCTCATTGAAAATTTTACGCTTTTTGAATCTGCCTCAGTTTCTCTTGAACAGCCCTTTGTTGTTGTCACAGGTGAAACGGGGGCAGGAAAATCTCTTTTCCTGCAATCTCTCAAGTTCTTATCTGGAGGAAAAAAACCCAATACCCCTCCGCCAAATCCAGAACTTGCAACCACCGTATCTTGCACATTCAATCGCGATGTCCTTCCCATCATTCAACCCTTCCTATCGCCTGATTTGTGGAAAAAATTACAAGATGATAGTCCTCAGACCATCAGTATTAACCGCACACTTTCAGTCAACGGAAAGTCAAAAACAACCATCAATAATCTACCTGTTACAAACGCCACTTTGAAATCCATCATGCAGCCTGTCATTGACATCAATGCCCAGCATCAACACCTCAGCATCTTAGAGGAAAAATCCCAAATGTCCTTACTTGACCGTTTTGGCAACTATCCTCACATATCTGACCAAGTCGCCAAAGACTATCATGCCTGGCAGACCCTGATTGACCAACAAAAATCTCTGCGACTTCAGCTGGCAAAACTTGAAGACTTAAGCCAACTGAATATGATCATCAATGACTTAGACGCTCTCAACCTGGATCAAATTGATTTTGATCACCTCGGCGCCATGCAAAAAAAGCTACATGGCCGTAAAGCATTTTTAACAACCTGCCAGAGCCTCTCCGAAATCCTTAACGGAGAACATGACATGTCACTGCAGACCCAACTTCATCACGCCCAAAATTCTCTGGATAGCTACCACGACTTATATCCTGAAACCCGTAATATCACCCAAATGTTATTTGACTCTCTAACATCCTGCCAAGAAGCCTCAGCATGCCTACAGAAGTTTTTGGACCAAGATTACACTGACGATGCCACACAGCTTGAGACCATTGAACAAACTCTGTCCACTTGTTACGATATTGGGAGAAAATACCGTGTTAACCCAGAAGAACTCAAAGAATTTCATGAATCAACTCAAAAGAACATTGATGCCCATCATCATTGTAATGCACAACTGGATGCACTGAATGCCGATTTAATACAAGCGGAAAAAACATACCTTGAATCTGCCGAACAGCTCTCTAAGCATCGCATTGACGCCGCAGACAAGCTCAGTAAAGTCATCCAACAAGGGCTTCCTTCTCTCAATCTTGCTCATGCACTGTTTCATGCCAAAGTACACCCTCAGCCACATTCACCCAGTGCATGCGGTTATGATCAGATCCAGTTTTTATTTTCAGGCAACCCAGGCATTCCCTTAAGCCCTCTCAGCAACTGCGCTTCTGGAGGAGAATTGGCAAGATTGTCATTACTGCTGTCCTCAAATATTCCGAGCCAGCACCCAAAAGTCTTGATATTTGATGAAGCAGATGTTGGGGTTAGCGGCAAAACAGCTAGCCTCATCGGCAAGCTTCTTGCTAAAATTGCCTCCCAGCACCAAATCATCTGCCTAACGCATTCGCCTCAAGTTGCTGCCTGCGGTATGCAACATTGGCACATAGAAAAATCTCCCATGCAAGAGCGCACACTGACTCACCTCCGTCAACTCTCCCATACACAACATGTTGCGGAAGTTGCTCGATTGCTAAGCGGTATGGATGTCAGTGAAGAAAGCCTTGCTAGCGCTGAAAAACTGTGTAGGCAAAGCGCCGCATTGTGCGATTGATTGCACTGAGACCTGCCACCATTTGGGCAAGCAGGCCTTTTGCCAAACATTCTGACTCAATGATGACACAATCATTGCTTGCCGTTAACTGGACCACGCCGCATCAAATATGCCTCTTAAGTCATTCAGTGAATCCTCAGAATCAACTGAACCATCAGCACTGAGAGAATCAGCAGCATCACTACTGCCTGAGCTGAAAAACCCGCTACTGCTGATACTACTACCCAAACTAAAGCTGGATTCACTTCCTGAACTGAAACCCTCATTAAATGCTTCTTTTGCATTGACAATTTCATATGAACCTGTGTTATAAATCACTGCTAAATTCTTACTCTCAGATCTTGCCCTCCTTTCAAGAGCACCAGGCTTAGTAAATCCTTTTTTCGGTGTTTTTGCCACTAGGGAGGTTTCTTTAAAACCGTTCGTGTCTAGTTCAGTTGCTTTCTGATGATAGCTACTAAAGTCCACTTCTTGTCGCTTCCTTTGACGATTTTTTTCTAGAGATTCACCCACAAAATATCCTCCATTTGGATCCATCAAACGCTGCCTCTTCTGACTTCTAGACACTTTTGCATCTGCTCGTCTCAGAGGAGAAGAAATGTCGCTAGTATCTCTGCCTTGATAAGACTCTGATTCAGTTATTATCTGAATTTGTTCTACTATATCGGCGGGCAATTTATCTAATACCATGGGCGCCCATATCGATATCCACACACATATTATGCCTTTGGCCTTTTCGATCTCGCTGAATATTTCCCTTATTTCATACTCTTGAAACCCTCCTCCATCATTTTTTTCAAACAGAAGATCCGAATCTCTCATTCTCTCGTATAAGCCTATCAGTTGTCTCATTATTATTTCAGCTTTTTGGCTGTGATCATAGGCAGTCCCGTCTGGTTTTCTCCTAAACACTCTACTATTGTGAATCTCTTCACTCACTGTTTGCATAGTCGTGTTGAAATAAGCAGGAATTGCTGCACCTGATTCCAGTTGTCGTTGATGATACGGCAAATCTCCCATTAATACTTTTGCAATTGACCAATATATATTTTTCCCATCCAGGATAAAACCTTTTCCCTCTTCGGCCTTAGATAATAATGTTCCGATATCATAAAAAACATTGGCATCTGCACTTGCTGACTTTTTAGGAGAATTGGGAGTGTACCCCAGCTTCTCTTCTAGACTGGTCATATCAGATCTCTTTCTCTTTTTCGGAGGACTGGACATCATCACACTGTAAGATTTGGGGTTATAGTTCTCTTTATTAGATGATCGCATATTTTTTCCTTGTATTTGTAATGGCGAAATTATACCTATCTCATTGATATATTGTTTTAATGAATAATTAACCCCTAGTTTTTATGGATTTATTCCCTGTTTTTTCTCTTTTTGTGGATTGTTATCTCTTTATGACTCTTCTCTTATTCCATCTTAAAAGACTGAGGATAGAAGAAACTCCACACATCTTTTATTTTGATTGGACAAGCTCAACCACTGTGGACTGGTTCGCTTTATTTCTTTTAGCGTCTTGGCGTTAACTTCTTAGAATTGAGTAGCTTTATCTATATTGTATTGTTGATCTGGTCTATTAAAAATTAATTAATACCGAAAAATTAATGGGTTTAGTCCCGCTTTTACAGTTCTTGCGGGCTCAGCTATCCTTTTTAGACTATTTGGCTCGCTTTAAATGACTAGTGTCACTTAAAGTTCCACACATATTTTATCTTGATTGGCCAAGTTCAACCACTGCGGCTTGGTCAACTTCATTTCTTTTAGCATCTTGGAACGTGCTTTTTCAGAATTGACTAAATCACCCCACTTTTTTAAATCCTTTTCTGAAACCTTATAAATGCATCCTTGCATTGCCTTTTCTTTGCTTATTTTCTCAATGGAATAATTTACACCCAAAGTGAAATCTGCATCAAAATTGTAATAATTCAAAGCTTTGGGAACATACAGCGTCCCCCTGTCTGCAGATGAAAATATCAACTCCGACTTAACAACAACGCAACTAAACGCACTTTGCATGGTTCCGTTATAGAAAAAGTTTAAATCTTTATGATCCCTTTCCATATTCTCAAATAACATTCCTGCCCATACTGCTTTATCTTTTAATCTCTTGTCGCCTTGTTGACATACCCAAGAGATATCCTGCTGCTGATTTTCTACGTTAGCTCGTATGCCTTTTGCATATAGCTTATCGTCTTTTATGAATAAATAAATCACACCCGTTTCCACATTGTCCGGACTGAAAACTTGCCAGTATCCTTGTATCGTTTTTTCTGACGCAATAAACTGATTTTCAGCCGCATCCAAGTGACCAAAATATAAACCGAAGCCTAAAAAAAACCAAAGTCGTAATGACATACTCCACCCTTTCTTTCCCTTTAAGTTATCAGATTATCATATTTTTACTGCTCGGCTCAATTTTTTCTCTTCACTTGTTCTAGCTTCATTTCTAGGTTAAGATTTTCATATCTGGAATAAGATAAACTAATGAAAAAACTCATTCCTCGTACTCTTGACTGTGGCTGCCTCGTTTTTTCTGCCATCGGTATGCTTCCCTCTTTTGTTTTGATGTATGGCTTTTTTATCATTGCCCAACGAAATGCACTGACCCCCAGGCACTTAATTTTATTGATATACTGTTTTCTCAGTATTGGTCTTGTAGGGACTCTCATTGCAAACATGAGAAAAGGTAAGCGCTGGAGTATGATAACAACGACTGTCCTTTTGATACTCAGCTTATCCTCTGAACTCTTGCAGGTAGTCAAAAACCACTCAACGAGTCATTCATCTTCCTTGTTTATCTTGCTTTTCTGGCTGCCAGTACACCTTTTGGCCCTTGCTCTCATACTCACCCCTTCTTCGCAACACTTTTTCACTCGAAACAACCAGACCAAAAAACTACAACTTTTTCTAAAAACGCTTGGGTTGCTATCACTTAGCACACTAGATAAGATGTCATAGAATCTTTAATACAATCACGCCTAATCTCCATATAATTAAATATTACTTGCTTTTTCTATGCCTTTATGATAGAATATCTCAAGTGAGCAAATATAGCATCATTATGTTGACGATCACATTCATTCGAAAAAATAAACGTGCCTTGATCATGGCGCTACTAATAACATTCACAGTGCTTGGATACAACGTAATGCGCGGCATGAAAAAAGCTGTTATACTTACATTGCCAAGTGCCGGCGCCGCATATATCCCATTTGTAAAGACCATGCTGGTTATGCCCATGTCTATTCTCATCGGCGCTTTTTACTTATATATAAGGCATAAACGCGGCATTATACATGCTTATTACACCGTCACATTGTCTTTTCTTGTATACTTTATTCTTTTTACCTTTACACTCCTTCCAAACTTGACAATGATCACCCCAAATTCTGAATGGATAGCCGCCCAACAACTGGCATACCCTCACTTCAAATTTTTTATTGGACTACTGTCGATCTGGCCAATTGCTTTTTACTATGTTGCAGCAGAACTGTGGGGAACTTACTCTCTGGTCGTGCTTTTCTGGCAAGTTGCAAATGAATTGTTCACTCCTTCCGAAGCCACTGAAACCTACCCAATCTTTATTTTTGTGAGTAGTTTTAGCGTCATTCTTGCTTCTTTCGTACTACAGCTGCTCAGCATGGCTGGCGATCCACTTACTGCTTGTACTATCTGTATTTCGTCAATTGGCGTCTGCATGATGTTGCTTGTATTCTATCTCAACACACAATACTCATTTGAGAATAATATCAATCACGCCCCTACTAGCACTTCTTCCTCTGAAGGCGCTGAGAAAAAGAAGCCGTCACTTTTGGAAAGCTTTCAACTCACACTGCAATCCCCTCATGTCTTTTATATCGGAGTTTGCGTTTTTAGTTTCGGCATGTTGGTTAATTTTTTTGAGCTCAGCTTAGACCATAAAGTCGCTGTCTACTATTCAAGCCCTAAACTTTTACTGGAATTCCAAAGCTGGTTTACACGCACGAAAGGCATACTTTTTATCATTGCAAACCTAGTCAACGCCATACTACTTCGACGAATAGGGTGGTTCGGTGTTGCGCTGATTACCCCTGGGATTTGCATTCTATCTGCAAACCTTTTCCTCTTTTCTTGCTATCATATTGATTTTATCAACCTAATGCTCAAAACAAGCTCCTCAGAAGAACTGGTCATGTGGGCCGGCTGTGTTCTTTTAGTCATCACTTACGCCTGTAAGTATTCATTTTTTGATACCACAAAAGAGCTGGCTTTCACCCCACTCCCAAATTCCATTAAAGCCAGCGCAAAAGCAGTTGCCGATGGCATATGTGGAAGAGCTGGAAAATCTGGAAGCTCTTTTGTACAAGCTTCTCTTATGAGCATCACTGCTGCCCAAACAGTCCCTGATATTATACCCTACCTGATGTACTTAGGTGCCACACTTTCTATATTTTGGATATGGTCCATGCTAAAACTTAACAAAAGCTACCAAGAAAAAATGAGAGCATTCGCTTCTGAAAATTCAAATCAGGACAATGCCGCTACTACAGATGAAAAAAAACCACAGCAGCAGAACCACTTAGAACCCTCAACAATTACGCTGAATTGAGCTCATTCTCTATTATCAAACACATACAACCCTTTCGATTGTGGTTGCAAAGTTAGCAATAAAGTGCTAGGTTTATTGAACAGAGTAAAGAAGTCTAAATGTTCAAATTTTTTCAGCATACTACCTTATTTAGTAATAAGAAGAATGTCGTCATAACGCTTTTATCTCTTTTGTCTGTTGTTTCATTCCATCTTGCTGTGAGTATGAGAGAGTCAGTATTGCTGAGTATTGCCCACGGAGCAAGCTTCATTCCATTCATAAAAACCTATATTACATTGCCAAGCACTTTTCTGATTGGTGCCTTTTATCTTTTATTGCAGAAACGGGTAGGCACTGTCAAAACTTATACCGCGATTAACCTTGGACTGCTGAGCTACTTCGTACTTTTCTCAGTTATCCTACTTCCTTGTTATGAATATGTAACACCCAGCGCAGATACAATCGTCTATTATAAAACTAATTTTCCTAGCTTTAGATTTTTCATAAGCCTCATTGAACATTGGCCATGTGCATTGTTCCATGTTATTGCTGAAATATGGAGTATCTATATCTTCATTATTCTTTTTTGGCAAGTGGCCAATGAAACCTTTTCACATCAAGAGGCAGCGACCTATTATCCAGTTATTGCTACTTTAATTGGGATTGGGACCACCGTTGCCGCATACCCTATATCACAACTCAGTAAAACAGAAACGCCTTCCATTGCTTTCCTATGTATTTTGATTCCCCTAGGCCTGTCTATGAACGCAGTCGTCTACTATATACACCGAACCTGGGGACTAGAGAAGAAACAAGCGCCCCTAATAAACAAAGAAGGATCTGAAAAGCCAACACTACTCCAAACAATATTGAGATTCCTAAACAACAACCTATCTCCTCAAGTTCTGTCTTTATCCATTTGTCTTTTTAGCTTTAATTTTCTTATTTGCCTTTTTGAAACCTGTTTTTGGGCACGCGTTGCTACCTTCTATACCACCCAACAAGAGCTTTTATCTTTTTATAGTTCTTTTACTTTTCTAAAAGGATGCCTCAGCTTAATCGCTGGCATTCTTAATATCTATCTGATTCAACGCATTGGCTGGAAAGCCATACTCAGCATTACACCCATTATTTGCGTTTCTGCCATACACTTGTTTTTGCTCTTTTCCTTTCCAAAGTCAATTTTCAACATATTTGAATCTTTTAGCCTCTCTGGAAGTATCTCTAGCATCCCTCTTATTATTACATGGTTTTTTTCAGTCTGCTTATCTCTCTCCTACGCATCAAAATTTTCTTTTTTTGATCCCACCAAAGAAATCATCATTTCTAGTCTAGATTCAGAGGAGCGCCGTTTCAGCAAAGTGTTTGCAGATGGAATCTGTGGACGTGCTGGGAAGATTATAGGTAGCGTTGTCCAATCAATGCTTTTAAGCCTCTCAACCGTTGATTCCATTCTCGACCTAAGCCACATTCTTTTTTTCTTTGCGTTCTTAACATCTATTGTATTTATTTCAAGTACCCGTCGCTTACAAACTGGATCCCAAGTCGATATACCGAATCAACAACTGAAGACCGTAGAAGAGTCTTGATTTTATTCTAAACCCAGGTTATATTGCTAATTATTGAATATGAGTGAATATTTCAGTGTCTAATCAAAAACCAACATCTAAAAAAACTGTTTCAATTTCAAAAAAGGCTCAGGAACTTATTGAAAAACTCAGAGATACGGGATCTCCCTTTGAACCAGCATGGTGGCTAACCAGCCCTCATCTCCAAACGGCTTGGCCCCACTATTTCAGAAAACATCGAAAGCTAAAAGAAAGGCCTGAACGCTTTGAATTGATGGATGGGGATTTTATAGATGCACAATGGGTAGGCAACGACACAGGCCCTATTGTTGTTGTTCTGCATGGATTGGAAGGCTCTATTAAATCTATCTACGCCAATGCGATATTACACGCGATTAGCCAACAAGGCTGGCGAGGTCTATTTTTACATTTTAGAAATTGTAGTCCAAACGTCAATCGGGCAGACTTTACTAACCATATAGGTGATACACTTGATATCACAAATATACTCAGTATTATCCGACACAGAGAACCATCTGTCCCAATAGCATGCGTTGGATTCTCTTTTGGAGCCAATGTTTTACTAAAACTTTTAGGACAAATGGGCTCTCGATGCAAAATCAATGCTGGAATATGTATTTCACCGCCCTTTAAACTCGATGTATGTTCTCATTATGGCGAATCTAATAATATGTGCTATCTTTATGAAAGACAGTTGGTTCACTATATGAAAAGATCCATCTACAGAAAATTTAAAAATCATAAATCTCCTCCAGTAGATTTAGTTAAAATGTCAAAATGCCACAGTTTTAGAGACTTTGATACTGTTGTAACAGCCCCCCTTCATGGTTTTTCTGATATTGATTCTTACTATCAAGATGCCAGTAGCTATTATTATTTGGATGGGGTAAAAACTCCCTCCCTGGTTATTCACGCTCTTGATGACCCTCTTATTCCTCTGGTTGCCACACCAAAAATTTCTGAATTCTCACCATACACTATTGCTGAATACTATTCCCATGGTGGACACTTGGGTTTTGTTTCAGGGTCTCACCTTGGTATTGCTGAATATTGGCTGGAAGATAGAGTCATTGCTTTTCTCAAAGTTGCTTTTGGCAATTGATTACCTAAAAATTCAATGGAGTTTATTCTAATAAACATTCACAAATGATGTTTCTAGAGAATCAGACAAATTAAACTTGAGAGACTGATTATTGAGTGATACTATGTTTACAGTTATTTCTCTTGTATTGTAGTGATCTACTTAATTCCGTCTACTTTTTTTCTTTTTATTTTATCTACATTTCAGACTTTATATGCCAGCGATTTTACTACACGCAGAGAAATCATTATCACGAATGCGACTGATCTTACATTCTTTATTGATCCAAGGCCTTACGAACAATCATATTTTATTTCAAATGACGATATTCTAAAAAAAGATAGTCCCATTATACTTAAGCTTCATAACGATACTGCCAATGCAAATGGTGTGCTTTCTTTTACTCTCAATGGTAGCTTTGCTTTTTCGCTGTTCATCAGAGATAATTTGATTAAGGTGTACGGATGTAAATCCCAACCAGTATTTTTCCACCCTGAGTATTATTTTTGTGCTGTTGAAGTTAACGACCCAACGAATAGCAAAATTCAACTGAATATTAAACAATCATTCTCTACATCATGAATATTCACCTATTTTACCTAACACCTTTATTTCTTTTAATTCCTCTCACTGTTTTTGCAGACACTTGCCCAAACCATTCAGAAATTAAAGCTTCATCTAATTTTTCAGGCATCTCTTATGACGAAAGGCATGCGACGTTGCAATTTTCAGTTGATCATAGTCACCAGACCCTCAGCTTGACCTTTAAACTTCCTGCATCCCCTCCATTTGCAAGGACTTCAATGCCCTTTTATAATCAGGATTATACCTATGGAAGCATAAACTGGGGATTCACAGAGCGGTATCAACACGATTTTTCTAAAGAACTCATTAAGTTTACATCCTTTCAACGAGCCTATGAGCATGGAGCGTTCATAGATTGCGTCTATGTCTCTCTTTTAGAAAACAACATGATATATGGACATATTTGGATAGACAGCAGATAGTTTAGATGCATTCTTATATGATAATCTCATTAAACTCTGGATTCTTTCTATATTGCTCTATAATTTCCTTTGCCAAATCTTCAACCATACTTTGCTTTTCACTCTGATCGAGCTCCTGCCCTTCTTCTTGACTTCTCTCTGCTCGCTTCAACAAAAACTTTGCCGCACTCCCTGTTGGAAATATTCTAGCCAATACTCTTCTGGTCTCCTTTGGTCCTAAACGTTTATATAAATAATTTCTTAGTAAATAATCTTCAGAGGTTGTGCTAAGCGCCCAAATTTCAATGGGTCCCAACGTCAAAGTAATTAACTGTGTTGTGTTGCCCGATTTGGTTGAAAACTGTGCTAACATTGTTGAGCCTTGATCGGAGGGGCCACGGACATAATTTCTTAAAGCCTCTTCTGCTGAGCCCTTCAAACCAAATACCTTTTTACTCTTCTGTATTGCCTGCTCAGGCCCAGCGTCTAATATGAAAATAGATGTGGCAAAATCTACCATAACGCTGTCAAAATCATCCAATGATTGTGATAGCAATGCAACTTGAACACGCCACTTTCTACCTTCACGCATATCAACAACCACCTGGTCCCTCACTGCCTGTGAATGACTAGTCCTATGAAACTCATCAAGAACCAAACGTTTCGGATCCTCTTGTGCTTCAGAAGCCCTCTTTTCATGATAGCTCTTATATGCAGGAGATACACCACTGCTCGATGCAGCATTCAAATAAAAGTCTTTTGTCAGTACATACCTTGCTAACATGTACATTACAGCCGTCTGCCTATCTGCAGCAGCACCGCCTGCCTTTGCAACCTCATCCAAATCCAGTGATACAACTCTTGCGTCACCTAAGTCAAACTGCGTCACCCTGGATAAAATAGGAAACTCTCTGACAGAACTTGAAATCATTCTTGTGAATGCCGTTATTAATCCTTCCCCTGTTGGCGTCGTGACCTTCCCATATAGATCTTGCACTGGGCCAGAACGAGCAATACCTGCAAGATCACTCAACAACGGTACTGCATGTCTTTGAGCAAGCATTGCCTCAGAGATACACCCAGCAAGAAATAACGCATCTGTCACTTCCCACCAAGAAGTCTTATCATCAAAAACAAAATTTATGTCTTTTAAAATATCATCAATTTCTGGGCATGTTGATGGTGTATATATATTAGGACTGTTTTCATTCTTTGCTGCTTTGTACGCTTCATCTACTACTAAACCGATCATATCTACTAAGCCATCATATGGTGTATCTTCACCTACAGGTGTTGTTAGTAGAGATATAAAGTTTACTAAAAATGAGCGTTCTGATGGCATTGGCTCCCGACACCCCAACTGAGTATCGAATGGATTGATGCTATACTCACGTGTCATTTGTATCCTATGGTATGCAGCTAACTTTCTTTTTGATACTGGTAGAGCTTCCTTTAATAGAGAAATTAAACCACTACTGGAAGGACCAATATCAATGATAGAAATCCTTGGTAGCCTCTTCAAGCCCCCCATCAAACATAAGGCCAAATTGGTTGCGTTTGACAATACCGACTTACCTGAACCAGGCCTTGCAAAATATAAGTCAATACAAGTTGACTGTATTGGAGAACCGGGCTGATAGGGCCATAATTTCCCATCTGGAGACCTAAACAATAACGCACCTGCATCCCATGGAGAACAAGGTCTAAATAATGGCAGCATGCAAAGTGCATCATCTAAAGATGCAGCTGTACTGGTGGCAACACTTCTGGTGGAAACTGCTGGAACTGTAGACACATAGCCACTGAAAGGATCACCACAAAATTCACTGACATCACAGGTCCCCCAACCTTGAATTGCCCTGGCTAAGATTGAATGTCTGACTTTCAATAAGGCCATATCTGTATCGGGAGCCCAGGTTGTTGCACAAACTTTCAAAGCAACTATCGTATCATCCGTATTCAAGTCAATATAGCTCAATAAGTCGATCCCGTCAGCAATCAGACGATTCTGTGCAGATGAAAATGATAGCAAAACTGAAAGTGCTTTTTTCAATTTTACAGTCTGTAATCCACCACTTTCCAATAAAAATGATATTCTCCATGGAATAGAAGATTGTAGTGTTCTTGATAGTAATGCGTTAAATGGCTGTATATCTCTGGGGAACAAGTCAATATACACTCCTGCATATAGCATATTTCCGACTTGAACAGAATCAAATGTACGGTTAAAAGCATCCCTAGGAAATATTTGTTTTGTCAAGGATGGCCATAATATATCAGCAATGTCTCCTGAAAAGCTTTTGGCAAGCTTCGGCTTTATCCTGTCTCCCGGTAATACTGGGCTCCAATTTTTATCTGTGAACTCAATATCGACTTCTCTTCTCATTGCATATATAGCGGAGTGAACATCGAGTACGGATATCCTTAAATCATAGCTTTTAGCTGTATTGACCACTGTCTTTATATTCGTTTCGTGGCTATCTCTCAAGTCAGGTATTGCGGCAACGATATTTTGAGTGTATTTGAATACTGGCATACTATCAGACTTATACTCTTTTGCTTTTTTGGCCATTGCCACTTTAGCCTGTTCTCTTGTCAAACTTTCAACTTTAGTCCAAAGAACCAGATATACATCTTCGTATGCACACCATTTTGCCATATTGTTGATTCGCTCATCTAGCAGATCATTGAGGTCTAGCTCTAACACTTTACATGTGTTTTTTGCATCAGCAAAATTGTCATTCAATACTTCATAAATCCGTTCTTTGCTGAATGTAAATACCACCTGAATGCCATGACCATCTATAGACATGAAAGGTGAAAACGCCTCAACTAACCCTCTGTGAATGCTAGCAAATTCCTCCTTACCAACGATGCTCGTTACACCTTCAACCCTCATCACAGTGCACAAAGATCCATCATTTGTCACCAATGTAGACGGACCATCTGCAGTCTGAATATCACAATTTGATGCGATTGTTGTAGCAAGCCCACTCGTTAGCCATGCCAACAGTGTGTCTACTGAATCGAGTACAGGGTCAATTAGGCTTGGCATTGTGTGATCTCCATTTGGTTGTCATTTACTTGCAGTCGCAGCGGCATCACTTGACCAATCTTGAATTTGTTGTTTAAACTTATTCAAGTTTGGTAATAATCTCAGATCTTTTAAAATCTCATTTGAAACTCTCTCAATTGTGTCAATAGGAGTATTAACTACCATCTCTCCAAATATCTTTGGGTCACTTCGACCCTCACCATACGCGGCTTCAACTGGATTGCTTCTCAGCTTTAAAGTATTGTATACATCTTGTGCCGTACGTTCATGTATTGTTGCATTTGCAATGGCACAAAATAATGTATGGCAAAGTCCATTTAAATCCGCTTGAGACATCTCTGGAAGGTGAATCAGTACACCTCCTCCTCCCAGGGAATTTACGTGTTCTATAAATAAACATTGCCTGCATAGGGGACAGACTGTCATTAAATTACTCATGTTATTGTTGTTGTAATTTTTATCTTTGTTAACTACCCACATGTGTTTTGAGGCTCTAAAACCACAAAAAAGGCATTTGTTGTGATCTCTGGCAAACACCTTTTTTTTGAACTCTTGGAATCCCACAGCGACCTCACGCCTAGCAAAGGACTCATAAGCTCCCTTTGAAAAACACAGGTTAAGGTCGACCATATACTCTCTTCCTAGGTTACAGACCCAAAGACGGTCTTGAATTTGTTAGCTGCTACTACCGGAGGTGCCCAAATCAGAAAAACCAGTACCAGCTGCACCACCTGTAGTGGTCCCTGATGAGAATACTGTTTCGCCTGCTTGAGATACAAGATTAGGCAAAAATATCAATAAAATGCCAATACCTAAAAGTGTGAAGCACGAACCCAACTGAACTTGTTGAGGGTTATCTCTGTGCTGCTTAAATTTAAATAGTCCTGCACATGTAAAGCAAAGACCAAATAAATATGCAGCACCCCCCACTAACTGAGAAATTGCAGAAAATGTTGAGTTGATAGACTCAGCCATACCACCGATGTCTGCGTAAGCACAAGCAGTTAACCCTATCAATATTGCTAGTTTAGATAGCTTCTTCATATTAGCTCCAATAAATTCATAACGTAATAATAATTAATCATAAATGCTTATGTATTGCAAGCATTGCAACCCAAAATAAATAATTATCATTGATTTTCTTCGTTGCCATTACCATAGTACTTTAATTCATTTGCTGTTCTTTTTTCTTCTAGATTTGTCTCTCTTTAATATTTAGATAATCTTTTTATAGTTCTCAATTATTTAGATTTCCTATATTTGATGCTTGAGTTTTTGTATAACCAAACAGAATTTTCTATTTCAATAATGAATAAGAATAATTCTAATTAATTTTTATTCGGCATTACTGTTTGAAGCCCAGGGGTTATTCGTTATATTTTCAGAGGATACCCCCCCTGTAACAACACTTGAAGAAAACAGCGTTTCTGCACCCTCCATTAGAGTTGAAGGGAGAAAAACGAGTCCAATTCCAGCCACTAGAAATATTAAGGATGTTGCTAATGTCACTTGTTGTGGATTGTCTTTGTGTTGTTTGATCTTTAGCATCGCTGCAAATAAAAATATCAATCCTGCTATATATGATGTACCGCCAATCAAATCAGCAATGCTTGAGAAATTTGAGTAGACATTTGTGAACAGGTCGCTAATTCCTCCTTCAGGCTCAGCAACTTGATTATTTGTGGCACCTGATACTAATATGGAGGTGCCTTGACCGAGCGCACCTGCTTGAACGTCATCTGCGCTGCCAAATAGTGTCTCTGAGACTGGCCTTAGTAAAGAAGTCATAAATACTAGAAAAACAGATATCGCCACATATGATAGGGGCATAGCAATTGAGTTTTGCTGAGGGTTGTCTTTGACTGCTTTTAGTTTCATCATAGCAGCAATAGCGAAACCCAAACCAGCTAAATATGCTGATCCAATTATAATGTTCATCAAATTTGGAAATATCTGTGTCAATCTAGAAGCCATTCCAAAAATGCTTTGACTAAAGTTTGTCGGTGTGCTTATGCTAGGCGCCTCTGTTACCAACTGAATACTCTCTGCTTTTGCATTATTTGCTAGATCTTGAGTCCCTGGATCTGATCCAAAAACAGTCACTGCGCCAGTAGTTAATAAGCCTGGTATAAATATTAATAGCACAGCTGTTAATAAAAAAGCAAAAGGTGTACTCACAGGCACTTGTGTGGGATTTTCCTTGACCTGTTTAAATTTAAAAATGGCCGCAATCATAAATCCCCAACCAGAAACAAATGCCAGGCCGAGCAATAACCTTAGTAGCGTGTCCGCGCCAGAACCTAATCTATTTGCGATACAGCCTAAAGCCAGCGAGTTTGTGTCGCAGTTAAGCGCAAATACCCCAATGGGGAGGAGTATAGAACAAATAATGAAGGTGATCTTTTTAAATCTAAAGCACATATGTATAAATTTATCACTATTTTTTCTGCATTCCAATAGATTTTGTACTATAAATAAAAATATAAACAATTTTTGGATATTATTATGAAACCAGACACACAAAAAACAGTAAAAGAAGTTATTACTCTCGTTTTGCAAACATTTCGTGAAACCTCGAAGCAACTTAAGCCATTAGAGTCCGCTATTTTTCGTGGGACATCGCGAGAAACAGATGATAATTCTAGGGATAATTCAAGTAATGCGGACCCAGTAATTGCTACACCCATGGTTAATAAAGAGAATAATGTTGTCAGAAATCGTAATTCATAAGAGAATATCTGAATATCTGCGATTACGCTACTGTCGATATACGGCTCTTATTTTGCTCCAGTTATTTTTTCCTATTTTTTCTTTATTTTTTCTTTTAGCTCAGGCCTAATGTTTGGTAGACCACCTCAATGAATGTATAAATATTCACGGCGAGAATTCCTCCAATAACATGTGTGATTCCCTTTGAAATGGCGCCCGGCTGCTGGCCTGGATTCGTCGCTTTTGCTAGCATTACCCACCCTCTAATAAACGATATGATTCCAATTATTTGGATGACACCTAATATGGGTGTTACATACGTATCAAAATCGTCACCAGAACTGCCTGACCAGCTTAAAATTGATGTCTGTATAGTATCTGTGTTGAATATGGTTAAGTTTAGTGACGAGATGAAATATGGCATATAAAATAAGCCAACTCCAACAAAAAATTGCAGAAATGGTCCTACCATTGACATCTCTACATGCATAAATGCGGTTCTTGTTCCATATTTCTTTAACTTCATAACAGCTGCTACGCTCATTCCTACACCTATTACATAACAGAGTATGATCAAAAAGTTTTTTATTGGATCAATTTGTTCGCCTATGTTTTGAAAGATACTTGCCATATCTATGCTAGTACCGCTGGCAAAGAAATCCATAAACTCGTTAGTCGCTGAATTAAAGGGATTCTGGTATATACCGTTTTCTATAAATACAGCATCTTTGAAGTCGACTGCAAGTGCAAACTGAACGATTGAAAGAATAATCAGTAATCTTTTGAGTAGATTAACTGGGATTTTTATTGTATTTAATAGATTTTTTTTTTGCATCAATTGACCTTTATCTGCCTATTTGAAGTTGTATAGACAATTGAATTGACTGCATCTATTTTTGTTATAGACCCATAGTCTTTCAGCTCATCTCCAACTTTTACAGTCTTATTTGCTCCTCCTCCGCTCACTAGCCATGCTCGGCCTTCTACCACAGCCTCTACCGTATATGTCTCCTTCGCTTCTTTGACTTTAACCTCTTTCTTTTTTGGTTGTAGCTTTTTTTGTAAATCTGAAATTTGCTTTTGCATTGTGTCATTTTTACTTACTAGATCATCTATTTCTGACTCTAATTCATTGAACCTTCTTTGCACTCCTAGATTGTCATCATTTAGTTTTCTGACCATTGTTGTGAGGTAATTGTTTTCCGCGACCAATTCATCTATGCTATCTGACATTTTTTTCTCTTCTGCACTGCTAGTTACTGGTGTCTTAGTTTCAGGCACTACATTTTTCTGAACAGGCTGGGATTCTGGGACGACGGCCTCTTTTTTTTCAGGCTGATTAAGACTCTCTACTATCGCTACATTGCTTGACTGATCTTTATCATCTTCTGAACTTCCAGAGAAAAACATTGAATATAATGAATATATCATTACGAATATGATGACTGTCATCACTACCATGTATATCATATCTTGATTTTGATTTTCTTCACCTTCTGCAACTCCGGATGATTGAAAAGGACTACCCTGCGGTTGCTCTGGTTCTTGATTTGTGCCAGACGGGGGAATCGATTGATTGTCAGTTGGCATATCAAATGATTGCTCACTATCTTTGTCTGAAAAATATTCACTCATATAAGACTTCCTTACATATTTCCAAATTGATAATCACTTGTGAGTAGTACTCCTAGCAACTTGCCGGATGGCACTGTCACTGATATTGTCGGAATATCACTCTGTAAATCTGATAAGTTATCACTTAAAGCAGTTCCTGCTGCACCTAGTCCAGTTAGCATATACTCATCCCAATCGTAATCACTTGCACTTGAGGTTGTGGTTGTAGAACCGTCAGTTGTCGTTGTTGTTGTCGATGCATTACTTGTAATTGCACTGCCTAGTCCTGACATAAAGTTTGTTAGGAATGTTAAACCGTATCTTTCTGTAATGTGGTAGTTATTATTCCCTTCGATTGCCGCAGATGCAGTATCTCCATCCAGACCGATGGCGCTAATCGGACTGGTTGGCCCATTTGAGTTGATACTATTAAACGTAATTTTTATTTTACTGTTTGTCAACTCATATGTACCAATTAATTTTGCACCTGCCAGTGGGCCACTGGTTATGCTAGCAACCACTGGTTGTGTGACATCAGAATTGATACCGATGTCTAATTTTGCATACATTAATGTCCCTTCTGGTATGACCCCATTCATTAGCATTGTTGTATCTGAACTACTGGCCGTCATTGGTACAGTTGGTGAAACGCTAGGCTTTACAGTGCTTTTATCTCCTTTCAATGTGTCTTTAGAGGTTGTAATTGTGCCATTTTTATTCTCTTGAGTCGCACTGTTTGGTGCCCATGCTTGTAATAAACCCATCATTTGGCTTTTCATTGCAGTCTCTAGTGTCGATGTTTGAGATTGTATCTGAGCAGCCTCCATCTGCTTTTTATTTTCTGCGTTCATTTGGGCCAGCCTTGCATTCGCTGCATCTTGCTTCGAATTTCCGGTCGATTGGCTTGCTCCAGTGTTACCAGATACTGCTGCATTAATATCGCTCGGGCTGAAACCAGCATTACTTAAATCGTCTGGACTGTAACCGGCTTTGACTAAGTCTGCTGCTGACATGCCTGCGGCTTTTAAGTCTGCTGCACTATAGCCAGCATTTTTCATATCTGATGCACTAAATCCTGCGTCCTTCAAATCTGATGCACTGAAACCAGCGTTTTTCATATCTGAGGCACTAAATCCTGCTGCCTTCAACTCTGATGCACTGAAACCAGCGTTTTTCATATCTGAGGCACTAAATCCTGCTGCCTTCATCTCTGAGGCACTAAAACCTGCGTCCTTCAAATCCGATGCGCTATAACCACCCGCTTTCAATTCGGATGCACTAAAACCAGCGTTTTTCAAATCTGAAGCACT
The DNA here is from genome assembly GCA_036121365.1 of Pseudomonadota bacterium. Classification (GTDB taxonomy): domain Bacteria; phylum Pseudomonadota; class Gammaproteobacteria; order Comchoanobacterales; family Comchoanobacteraceae; genus UBA7916. The sequence goes on from JAZAFR010000027.1 coordinate 32,532, forward strand.
AAAACCTGCTGACTTCAAATCTGATGCACTAAAACCTGCTGATTTTAATTCGGATGCACTGAAGCCTGCTGCCTTCATACTAGCTGCTGAGCACCCACTATTCATAATCTCAGTGGCTGTTTCGCCTTCCTCTTTCATAGTTTCTATACTGCTAACCGTACAATCGCCTTCTCCACTAGCTGCAATCTGTGCTTGAGTGTAGCCTGCAGCTGCTAACTGGTTATCGTCAAAACCTGCGGATTTCAGGGCTGATGCACTATAGCCTGCTCCCTTCAGTTCTGATGCACTATAACCTGCAGATTTCATCGCTGATGCACTATAACCTGCGCTCTTCAATTCTGAGGCACTAAAACCTGCGTTTTTCAGATCTGAGGCACTAAAACCACCGGCCTTCAATTCTGATGCACTAAAACCAGCGTCTTTCAAATCTGATGCACTAAAACCAGCATTTTTTAAATCTGATGCACTAAAACCTGCATCTTTCAATTCTGATATGGTGAATCCTGCTGCCTTCATTGCTTCCGCAGAGCACCCTCTGTCTTTAATTTCTGCGGCTGTTGCCCCTTGCTCTTTCATAGATTCTACAGTTTTGGCCGTGCATCCCTCTGACGCTCCTGATGTACTTATTGCTTCATCACTGAATCCGGCTGCTTTAAGTTGAGATGTGGTGACTCCATTGGCTGCTAATTCCTTGGCGGATACGCCTGCTCTTCTCAATTCTCGCGGGGAGAAGCCAGCTGAGAGTAATTCACTTGTTGAGTAACCTGCATCTTTCAACTCGCGCGCAGTAAATCCAGCATCTTCTAATTGTTTTGCTGAAAAACCGGAATCTTCTAGATCTTTTGCACTGAATCCTGCTTCTTTTAAGTCACTCGCGGTGTATCCTGCTTCTTTCATCACGTTCGCACTACAACCCTTTTCCTTGATCTCTTTGGCTGAGAGTCCTTGTGCCTTATATGCTTTCACTTGATCGAGTGTACAATAATTACCTAGTTTTTGTTTGGCTTCTTCTATGTCTTTTTGACTGATGCCACATTGCTTCAACTCGTCATCTTTGTATCCATCTTTCAACGCGTCAATCACCGTTATGTTGTTTTTAAGCATTGAACACAGATTTGCACCCAGCGCTTTTAATTCTGCTGCACTGGCACCAGCTTTTGCTAAGTCTTCGGTTGAAAAGCCTATTTCTTTTAGGTCTTTTGGACTATATCCGGCACCTATCAAATCACTCGCTGTGAAGCCAGCGTCTTTAAGCTCTCGTAAGCTGACACAGTCTTTCATATCTGTTGCACTGTACCCTGCATTCTTCAGTTCGAGTGCAGAATATCCACCTTTGTAAAGTTCACATGCTGTCTTTCCTGCTGCGCGTAATTCTGTGGCTGTCACACCAGCGTCATGTAGACCACGGATTGAGCTACCTATTCCGACCAGTCCTTTTGGAGAAAAACCAGCATTGACTAAATCCTCAGTGGTAAATCCACATTCCAGTAACTGACTTGATGTCAAACCTGCATTTTTTAGCTGGCTAGCGCTGTAGCCTTGCGACTTTAATTCTTTGCAGGTCGTTCCAGCTTGGAGCATTTTAGAAAGCTGACTAACATCGTCGTCCCCTCCGCTTAATTCACTGGGTTCGTAACCTGCCCTGATTAGTGCCCCTCTAGAAAATCCTGCTTTCTCTAGTTCTTTTGCACTATAACCAGCTGCTTTTAGATCGTGTGCAGTAATGCCTGCATTTCTTAAATCTGTTGCTGTATATCCGGTATCGTGTAGTTGTTTTGGGCTGAACCCTGCTTTCAGCATCTCTGCAGCGTTGTATCCGGCATTTTTTAAATCTTCAGCACTGTAGCCGGCTGCTTTTAGTTCTGCTGCAGAAAAACCAGCTTCCTTTAACTGAGCGGCTGTGCAGCCTAAGTCTTTAAAATCTTTTGCTGGTATATTTTCTTTTTTTGCAATTGAGATATCACTGCAACTTATCACACCCTTCAACTGTGCACTGTTTAGACCTGCTTCTACTAGATCGTTCGTGGTTAAACCTGCATCCATAAGCTCTTTTGGTGTATACCCTGCTGCCAACAAGTCGCTTGCAGTGTAACCTGCACATACCAGCTCACTGGCAGTGTATCCTGATTCTTTTAATTCAGCTGAGGTATATCCTCCTGCCCGCAGTGCACTACTTCCACATCCATAATCTTTCATCTGTTTAGCGTTGACGCCTTTTGTCCTCTGTTGTTTGACCCAACTCGTGTCACATTTCTTTTTTGGTTCAGGTAGCTTTTGACACTGTACTGATGTTAAGGTGCGTGGGTCTACACCATCTGCAATTAATTCTTTCTTGCTAACACCGGCACTACTTAGCTCACTCGCAGAGACTCCTGCTTCCAGTAAGTTTTTTGGTGTAAAACCTGCATCCAACAAGCTTTTTGCTGAATAGCCAGCTTTCACTAAATCCTCTGCAGAAAACCCTGCTTTACGTAGGTCACTGGCTGAAAACCCGGCCCCGTTTAGCTGGTCCGCTGTATATCCAGCTGACTTCAACTCGCTGGCGGTGAAACCAGCAGCAGCAAGCTCGCCAGCTGAATAGCCGGCTTGTTTTAGAATTGCAGCACTACAGCCTTCACACTTCAGTTCAGTTGCATTTACACCAGCTTTGAACGCTCTTTGCGCAAAATCTAAATCGCAAACGCCTGAACTGCCAGTCGATGCAGGGGCGTTGCTCATCGCGTTCTGTGCCTCTGATGCAAAACTACCGGGATCTGTTATAAATCCACTTGTTCCTAGTGCACTTGGGACAGCACTTCCACCTGTTTCAACAGCTCTTTCGTAGTTTTGATCATCTTTTGTTTGGCTTAAGCCTGCGTACTGTTGAGTCACATTGCCTGCTTTGGCTGATGTTGCAGCAGCTGCTCTTTGTGTTTTTACGGAACTTTCTATTGGAATTCCGCTATCCTCTGAAAAGTATAAGATCGCTCCGTATATCACAATACCGATACCAATGACTGTACCTAGTATTACTGATAGTTTACTGCCAATACTTTCCTCTCTGTAACCTTTTCTTTGATCGTCGCTCACTTAAATTCCTTCGATTTTTAGTTTAACAACTTCGCCATTATTGAGTGCAACTAGTGTTGACGTCAATGGCAGCTCATATACGTGCACATGCCCGTTTGCACCATTTACTTTTGAAGACCAGGCGGGTGAAATAATTTCCAATGGGGTTCTAATTAATAGTCTTTTTTTGTAGATCCATGCTTGTGCATCCCCTCCTAGTACATGCGCCTGAATGCTTTTCGGAGGTGGGATATTATTTATCAAATCCACCATATACTCAGGCACGTTATATGGCGATGTGGCATCTGAACTCACTGCATTTTTTGCTAGCGGCCCCCTCTTTGGAACTTGAATGTCCATTCGATAATCTACCTGTTGTTGTCCTGGTATTAGCTCCACAATGACTGGTGTGTTTAATCCTCTTAGCATGACTACCAGGTTAGTTGTCTTATAAAGTGTTTGTGCTTGCAGTAGCAATGTGTTACCAAAACTTTCCCCTGCCTGCTCCTCCTCCGTACTCCCTTCATTCCAAACGATATTAACTGCACTTGGATTCCCGATGTCATAGCCTCTAATGGGCCATATTGCACCTGTAGAGTCATAAAATGCGAGCACACTGACATATCCAGCGCTTAACCTAACTAATGTTGGCAATGTGCCATTATCTAAGCTGATGATTTTGGAACTGTTGATTGGTTCTGGAGGCGCTGCTCCTTTATATGTTGTCATTCTTTGACTTTCATTCCATAACTGCCTAATTTCCTTTGCTTGTTCTGGCGATAGAGGCGATACTGTTTGTGCAACATTATTAAATGCCGCTGTAGATATCTGTTCACTCACACCTAAATCATTTATTGTGACAGGCTCGATTAGCTGTGCGCTATTGCCTTGTTCTGCAAATGCTAGAAGCCCACACGAAAATAGTAGAACAAGTAGCATTTGCCTACTATATTTGTCTATAAAATTGAAATTCATTGACACTCTATTTACCTCGCCCTGTATGATGCAATACCAATCCCTTGTGGATTGTTTTGAATATCTACCCTTTGAATCAACAAGCTCACTGTATACGGGAAGCTTTTTTGAACTGTCGCGCCTGCGTACTTTATTAAGATAGGCAGTGTGACTTTCCACGAGTACACTCCGTTGATTAGGCCTTGTTGGTCTAGTACTGGTGCACCTGTGGCAACAGAAGTCACAACCAATTTATTGTCAATGACATACTTGATGTTCTGACTATCGATTAGCTGCTTTTTGTAATCTGTCCAGCCAGCTACTGTAAAATTCTCAGAGGCTTCTTGTAGCTGCATTCTGTAGTTGACAAAGTCAAATGAATTAATCTTAGTCGCAGCCATATTTGACCAGGCCAAAATCTGCTCTGTTGATTTAACTGCAACTGTTAGTGGTTCAACTGGAATAATTCTTCCGTCTGGGGATGTTACGATGAACTTGCTTGGTGCAGGTGTTATGATGCTGTAAGTTATTGCGAGTACGAGAACAACGTTTGAAATAACCGCAATCAACCCAATACTTAGGACTCGCTTGTAATTGTCACGGTAAAAGAAGTTTCGATTATAAACTAGCTCTGCTGCTTTATCTTCCATACCTTTACCCTATATATTAATTAACCTTCCGTCAATTGTAGTTGCAATCCATTGTGTTGGCTTTGGATCCAACAAATGTTTAGCAGCAACAACACTTAGAACAACGTTTATTAGAATTAGAACACCTGTAATTTGTACTGTTGCTCTAAAACAGTTCAAATAAAAGTTAGACTCGACTTTTTTCCTCTCTAAATACTCAAGTGTCATAGTGCTCCCCCTTTAATTAATAGACTATCAACCTAATATTCTTTTTACAAGTACTTGCCAGTCTAATATTAATATTTTTTAAACTCTATCATAATGGCACCGTCATCAAACTTGGACCCTTCCTCTAATGTGTCAGTAACTTCCGAAAAAACTCTACCTATTCCCTCTTTGGTGCTCGATTCCTCTGAAGTAGATACTGCTTCCAGCTCTCTACTGAATACACCATTTTCGTAAACACCTTTTGTGACTGAAATATTTATTTTGGCCATTTTAGCATTAGATGCTTGCAAAGATTTCGCTAAATGGCTTGCCTGCTTCAAGCTGACTAAATCTTTAGGTAGCTCTCTTTGCTTTTTTTCCAATTCACCTTTACTTTTGTTTGTGCTTTCTTTGCCGTAGTCCCCTTTAAAACCATACTGTTCATTTGAGACCTTTTTCTCTTTCTCGTCCTGTTTAAAGTATACACCAGTAAATTTTGCGTTTTCAATTTCGTAAATGGCTAAAAAATCTGACAGTTGCTTAACCACGTCCCTGCCACCATCTATATGATTCACAGTTCCTGTGTAATATACTTTTTTTACTGGAACAATCACAGTATATTTCTGGCCATTTCTATAGAAAACGGTTCCACTACTCACCATATTTTCATATGCCTGCTTGAATGTATCTTCGTCGACAAGTCGATTTTCAGATGTCACTTTAGACAATAAAAAAAAGTTGTTTTTTGTGCTTCCTGATACTTCAGCCGTTCCTTGCTGAACAAACAGACCAAGCATGATTGTAATGATTACATTCCTGAATAGCATGACCCTCTCTCCTTTAACCTGATATTAATTTTGCTAAACGATTTATTCGACCTGTTAGGCCTTCTACATCTAGCACCTGTCTTGATCTATATGTCGTTTTACTCTTGATTAACGCTATTGTATCTGATACTTCTTTTGAAGCCTCATCTTTTTTCTTCCCTAACATTCTCATCATATACAACGCTGTACTATTCAGCTTGGACTGATTGACCAATGGCAACTCGTATAAATCTAGATTTTCATTCACCCCAATTAACCGCTTCTCGTCCTTAGATAGATGAATTCGCATTAAAATATCAATACTTCCTGTTACTGCGCCTCTTGTAATATTTTCAGATTCTTCCTTACTTGTTTTATCAGGCTCTTCTTCATCTATTTTTGCAATTTCTTTTGCATTTTCAATCAAAGCTTGATCAATGTCTCCAGTCTCTTCTTGTACAACTTCCTGTTCGCTTTTTTCCAACATAATCTTATGGAGATGAAAAAGAACATTAAGACCTTTGTCAATGGGGTCTAACATGGATCTCTGAGACCTCTGACTTTCCAATATACTTTCCAATTGCTCATCTTTCTCCACTTTGATATTTGGAATCCCCGAAGTCTGAATTAGCTGCTCGAAGTCCTCAATGCTTTTAACCAAGGTATACAGAACTTCGTCTTTTGGTATTTCTACCTTCATCATCACATTGAGCCGCATCTCTTTTGCTGGTCCAGGATCCATAAAGAACAAGTTCGCTCTAATAATATTTGACTTAAAAAATACATGCGCCTCTCCTACACCTTGCTCTTTTAAGTCTAGTAAGTTAATACGGGCTCTTTTTTCTGCTTTTGCAATTTTGGAATCTTGGTATGACCCAGTCAAACCAGGATTCTGTGAATTAAAACTCTCAACTGCTGTCACATATGCGTCACCCGCACTTTTCATGAAGAATTCCCAAGTATCTGTGGGATCTTCCAATTTCATACATATTTTTATATTTGTGTTTGCTCCAATTGACGCAGCTTCTTCCTTAGAAGCTTTTTGGAATGCTGGCAGATCTTGACCTGCAAAAACAACTGAAAAACCCAGAGACCTTGCCTGAGCAGGCACAACAGCAAAACCTTTCACAGCGTAGTATCCATATTCATCCAATACACATAAGTATGGTGTCGGACAATTAGTGGGCTTTCTCAGTATCACATCTTGATACGTCCCTTCAACCGTATCTCCTAACCCCGCAGCCATCATGGTCTTTAATGATGAAATGACGATTTTACCTAGATTTGCCAACTCATCTGGTGACTTTTCTAAGGCAGGCAATAACACAACCAATACTCGACGATTCAATACCACGTCTTTCATATCTACCTCTGCCAACCTTACACGCATTATGTGCCCGTAACTGTCAGCAAGAGATGTAAAAGTTCTGGTTAATTGCATGGTAATATAGCCATGCTGTTCGTAAACTTGGGATACTTGCTTCCCTTTTCTTTCTTTAACATACCCAGGTAATGTCAGGAGATAATTGTGAATGGGTTGCATGATTGTTTCAGGGACATCTTCTAGACTGATATCAAACTGACCATCTCTGATAAATACCTTATCAGCCACCATTGCCTCAATTCTTTCTAGGCTAAAGTAATTTCTTATTGAGTTGGCATCAAGCAAAATATTTCCTGCATCTCTCTGATAGACTAATATTTTAAACAATGACTCTACAAATGCGATCGCACGACCTTTCCACATATCTCCATCACCACCACTACCACCTGAGTCCATCATACTGGCGACCAAGTTGGACAACATTCCTGATGATCCGGATGAAAATGGGTTCATTGTATTGGATTGTTTATTTTCTTGTGCTCCTTGAATGTCTTTTGCCCCTGTCATAAAATTGATTAACAGCAAATCATCTTCTCTACCCATATATTTTAACATTGCAAATATCTTTGCAAATAGTGAGTTGTCGCCTTTTCCATCTACGTAGATAAAGCCACTAGATTGCATGAGAGCATTGTAAGTCAATGACGTTAAAAATACTGTTTTACCTGATCCTGTTGATCCAAATACCAAGCAGTGCGTTCGCATGTCATCATCACCAAACCATAACTCTTCATCGGTTTTGAGCGCATTTCCAAAACAATAAATTCCTCTGGCCTTATATGGCTTTCCATCTGGACGTATATCATTGTAATCAACTTCTTTTGACCTCATCGGTAATCGAAATGGTAAATGTGCCTTCTGTATCTGACTCAATATCAAACATCCAATGATACATAGAAATAATATATTTGCTAGCAAAGGAGCGACGTATGAGGAAAGACCCATTACGCAAATCAATATGGAAACGTTAAGAGGCTTTTTGAAAAAATCAGAAAACTTTTGACCTAGGGTCCGGGTGTCTCGTATTAGACTTCCCTCATTTAGCTCTTCGCTGGCTGACAACCCTCTTTGATTTTTCATCGCTTCTATTTCTCACTATCTGGTTTGTATATAATCTCTGACACACCCTCTTCTAATGCGGCAATAGCCTCATCCAGCATTGGTGTTTTAAGCGGCCTTCTTAGTCTTTTTTCAACTTTCCAGTGTGCGAAAGGGCCTGACACTTCCGCGAAAGCAACTTGTCTCCCCACACAGTTTAACATATACCATAATCTCCTATCTTGGCCCTTCAGCCACAAAAACTCCGCTGTTGCTATCACCCCATCGTCTCTTGCTGCTTCAAGCATAGAGGCCATTGCGGGTAGAAGGAAAGCATGTGCACTAACGGCACGGGCCACTTTCATCGCCTTAATGTGTTTTCCCAGCAATCCATACGATCCAGAAAAATTTAAGTTTTTGTTGAGACCATAGCTTGATTCAGCAATCTGACGCAGTAGAGATGCTGCCCCTTTTGTATCATGGTTTGCTTTTGCCGCAAATATTGCAAATAGCGCAATGATGTATGGAGGAAAGTTCTGCAAATTCCCTTCCCACTTTGGCCCCATTTGAGTTACAAATTGCTGATGAGCACGCGCATGATTTACTTTTGCCACTGGCTTTCCAGATACTATGGAAACATCCAACAGATTATGCTTTTTGGCAAACGCCATGGGCTGTAAAGACATTGCATAATCACCCTCATCAACAGGATTCTTTAGTAGTTTGGTTCCCACTACGGTTGCAACCGATGGCCAGTTGACCACCTCTTTTCGTCTAAAGCTCTCCATAGAATATTTCTCATCAAACGATGTCGCCACCCCTGATTTTAATATGTATACTGCAATGGCTACCCAGATAGGCGTTGTAAAAATAGCAAAATATATCCCGACAGCCCCAATGTATGCAATAAACGACTCAAAACTAAGCGTTGTGTAATTTTCTGTTTGTATTTGATTAATGATGGATGCTAAATTTGAAGCCCAACTTTCAACAATGCTAGCTACTTGAGATGGTAGAATCTCAGAGGCGACTTCTGCGATTAAGCTCATGGGGAATAACATTAAATATGCTTGATAGGCCTGGAATCTCAGGACTGCTGTAACAATCTCAGCATGATAGTAGTACCAAAGCCCCCCCATAATTAAAAATAGTGCGCCCACATAGTAGACGACTTCTATTCCCTGTGAGCTATTTTGACCACCGCCCTGTTGACCTTGCATTACTCAAAGACCTCTTTAAACACTTGTCTCATTATTTTTCATTATAACTGCAGAATTAATTTTTGCAATCTATAAATTATTATACTGCTGGCTTATCATTTTCTAATTTTTAAACGCCTTCTACCCTACCCCCACTCACTGTAAAAATCACCGTCTCTTTTGATAACTCTATTCAGTACTGTTAAAAGGCAAGATTCCAATGACATTACTCTCTATATTTGTTAACGAAGCACCCGAGCACTTTTTTCTTTAACCACAATCTGTCAGTACTGATGGCCTTGTTCGCTCTCATACTGTGGCTGTTTTGTTTTTAGTAAATACAAGACCTAAACTAAGTTAACAGCTTGCTTGGTTTTCTAAAACCTCAAAGCACAATTTTGGAAAAGCCAAACGTTAATAGACACTCATTACTCAGAAAATATTAAATAAAATTATCGCATGGAGGGGCCAGTCGCTCTGCTTTTATCATCGAATGCATCATCATCTTTTTTCACTCTCTTTATTCTAAGCAATGCTTCTACAACTGAACTTTCTTGCTCTTCATTCTTCATTGTTCTCAAATATTTGAGCTTATTCAGTAACATGTCAACGTTAGAATTATATGATTCGAGCACCTCTTTGTAGCCTTTACGGTAATCCATCCATACCGCAAATGGACGATCTCCATAATCTAGACCTAGGTCGCAATCACTATCGTTGTTTAGTATATCATTTCTTGTATTCTCAACGACGCCACGTAACTCTTCTATCTGGTGTGACTCTAGATTTAGAACCTGGGCTTGATTCTTGATTTTTTCTAGCCATGTCAGATCTTTCCTTTCCGAACAAAAATTTCGTAATTGAAGACTGATTTCAAGATACAGATATGCCTTTTCTCGATCATAACTTTTTTCCACTTGTAAGACTCTTTGATAGCCACTAAAACTACGAAAAGCTCTGAACTGACGAGCCTCCATTGGTGTTAGATTTTGATCGTTTCGTGCCTCTCTAATGCATATTAATAGTAAAGCTTCGATTTGTTCTAAATGTTTTGACTGTACTGTGTCACTTTCTTGATCTGAACCCTGATTTGGGGCCTCTTCTCTGAGCCTGAAACCTTTCTCTTTGCCATCTATTTCTTTCTTTAAATTTCTTTTCATAATATTCTTTCCTGATTTACCATGAATTAATTTATCGCAATTGATGTATGAAAGCAAGCAGACAGCGTTTTATTTACACCGACAAAAGTAAATCTCTTGCTCATCCGATGTGTGTCATACTTTTTCACTTCCACTCAGCTTTCAAGAAAAAGGCAAATAATCTTTGCATATACTTTTCACCCCTAAGAACAATGGTTGGCTCCTATTTTTCATCTGATGACTTTTTTATTGTCTTTGTTCGCTTACCTGCTTTTACTGCTGGTTTTTTTGGCTTGCTTTTTACTTTTTTATCTTTGCCTTCATCTACCTCACTGTAGTCAACATCAGATGACGCCAGATTTTCTGACTCATTATTCTTCGTTGACGCTTGTTCTTCCTGAGCATTGTCCGATTGTATCTCTCCTTTAGCTGTACCGGCTTCTGCTTCCTCTGCATCTAGCTGCTCTGTCCCCGCTTGTGACCCAACGGCAGCATTGTCTTGTCCTGTACCCTGGTCTGGGGCTTCTTCTATATTGTCTGTGCCATTATCAGATGCCGGTTGTTCCGGCTCATCACTCTGCTTTGATGCTTGCTCTTCCTGAGCATTGTCCGCTTGTATCTCTTCTCCAGCAGAACCCTCTGCTGCTTGCTCTGTGTCTGATTGCTCTGCCTCCGCATGTGACTCAACAACCGTATTGTCTTGACCTAGATCCTGGTCTGGGCTTTCATCTACACTGACTGTGCCATCAGATGCCGTATCTTTTTGTCCATCACTCTGCGTTGATGCTTGCTCTTCCTGAGCATTGTCCGCTTGTATCTCTTCTCCAGCAGAACCCTCTGCTGCTTGCTCTGTGTCTGATTGCTCTGCCTCCGCATGTGACTCAACAACCGTATTGTCTTGACCTAGATC
>JAZAFR010000028.1:0-57186 GCA_036121365.1 Pseudomonadota bacterium
TAGAAGCATTGAATGTGCTAGGAGAGCGAGGAGATATTAATTTAAGAGCACAAGCGTTAATAGGACTTGGAAATGCCAGGTATACAAATAGGAATCATGAAAGCAATACAGTTTGGTATCTAAAAGCACTTCGTTTACTAGGAGAGCGAGGAGATATTAATTTAAGAGCACAAGCGTTAATAGGACTTGGAAATGCTAGGTATAAAAATAACGATCATCAAAGTAATACAGGTTGGTATCTGGAAGCACTGAGTATTCTAGGAGACTATGGAGATATTGAGCTGAGATCACAAGCGTTAATAGGACTTGGAAATGCCAGGTGTATAGATAGTAATCATCCAAGAGACACAGATTGGTATCTAGAAGCACTTGGTTTGCTGAGAGATCATGGAAAAATTGAGCTGAGAGCACAAGCGTTAATAGGACTTGGAAACGCTAGGCATACAAATACGAGTCATCAAAGCAATACAGATTGGTATCTAGAAGCACTTGGTTTACTAGGAGACCATGGAGATATTGAGTTGAAAGCGCAAGCGTTAATAGGGCTTGGAAATGCCAGGTATACAGATAGGGATCATCAAAGCGATGCAGATTGGTATCTGGAAGCACTTGGTTTGCTAGGAGACCATGGAGATATTGAGCTGAGAGCACAAGCGTTAATAGGACTTGGAAATGCTAGGTATACAGATACGAATTATCAGAGCAATACAGATTGGTATCTGGAAGCACTGAGTGTTCTAGGAGACTATGGAGATATTGAGCTGAGAGCACAAGCGTTAATAGGACTTGGAAATGCTAGGTATACAGATACGAATTATCAGAGCAATACAGATTGGTATCTGGAGGCACTGAGTGTTCTAGGAGACTATGGAGATATTGAGCTGAGAGCACAAGCGTTAATAGGACTTGGCAATGCTAGGTATAAAAATAACGATCATCAAAGTAATATAGATTGGTATCTGGAAGCATTGAGTGCGCTAGGAGAGTATGGAGATATTGAGCTGAGAGCACAAGCGTTAATAGGACTTGGCAATGCCAGGCATACAGATAGGAAACACTCAAGAAATAATTGGTATCAAGAAGCACTTGGTTTACTAGGAGCGCATGGAGATATTGAGCTAAGAGCACAAGCGTTAATAGGACTTGGAAACGCTAGGCATATAGACAGTAGACATCATGGTCAACAGGATTGGTATCTAGAAGCATTGAGTGTGCTAGGAGAGCGAGGAGATATTAATTTAAGATCACAAGCATTAATAGGACTTGGAAATGCCAGGTATATAGATAGTAATCATCAAAGTAATACAGATTGGTATCTGAAAGCGCGTAGTTTACTAGGAGACCATGGAGATATTGAGCTGAGAGCACAAGCGTTAATAGGACTTGGAAATGCCAGGCATACAGATAGTAGACATCATAGTCAATATGTTTGGTATCTAGAAGCACTTAGTTTACTAGGAGACCATGGAGATATTAATTTAAGAGCACAAGCGTTAATAGGGCTTGGAAATACCAGGTATACAGATAGTAGGCACCATGGTCAACATGATTGGTATCAAGAAGCACTTGGTTTACTAGGAGCGCATGGAGATATTGAGCTAAGAGCACAAGCGTTAATAGGACTTGGCAATGCTAGGTATAAAAATAACGATCATCAAAGTAATACAGGTTGGTATCTGGAAGCACTGAGTATTCTAGGAGACTATGGAGATATTGAGCTGAGAGCACAAGCATTAATAGGACTTGGAAATGCCAGGTGTTCAAATAGGAATCACTCAAGAAATGATTGGTATCTAGAAGCATTGAGTGTGCTAGGAGACCATGGAGATATTAATTTAAGAGCACAAGCGTTAATAGGGCTTGGAAATGCTAGGTATACAAATAGGTATCATCAGAGCAATACAGATTGGTATCTGGAAGCACTTGGTTTGCCTGGAGACCATGGAGATATTAGTTTAAGAGCACAAGCGTTAATAGGACTTGGCAATGCTAGGTATAGAGATAGGGAACATCAAAGAGATACAGATTGGTATCTGGAAGCACTTGGTTTGCTTGGAGACCATGGAGATATTAGTTTAAGAGCACAAGCGTTAATAGGACTTGGCAATGCTAGGTATAGAGATAGGGAACATCAAAGAGATACAGATTGGTATCTAAAAGCACTTAGTTTAATAGGAGGCCATGGAGACATTAATTTAAGAGTACAAGCGTTAATAGGACTTGGAAACGCTAGGTATACAGATAAGAATCACTCAAGAAATGACTGGTATCAAGAAGCATTGAGTGTTCTAGGAGAGCATGGAGATATTGATCTGAGAGCACAAGCGTTAATAGGGCTTGGAAATGCCAGGCATACAGATAGAGATCATAAAAGCGATACAGATTGGTATCTAGAAGCACTTGAGTTACTAGGAGAGAAAGGAGATATTAATCTCAGAGTACAGGCCTTGACGGGGCTTGCAAATGCAAGTGGCGCAAAGAGAGATAATTCGGCTGCTCTAGAATATATTAATCAAGCCTTGATTCTAAAGCCAAGAGATAGGGGCTTATTGGATCTGCATGCTAAGTTTTCAAGATTTATTGAAATGAACAGTCAAAGTTCTAAAAGTCAAACTCATCATGGAGGGCGCAGCTGGGCTGCAAGTACAGGTGGTTTTTTTGGAGGCAAAGGAGAATCTCGAGGTAAAGGATATTGTAAAGGAGACTTCCGAGGTAAAGGCTCTGGAAAAGGTCAAAATTATGGTAAAGGTTCAGACATGAGAGTCCATAGTTTTTTTGGAGGCAAAGGAGGATCTCAAGGTAAAGGATCTAGAAAAGGATGCATCTATAGAGGGGATGGTAGCCACAAAAGAGAAAGAGATGGTTACAGGGACGCAAGGGGGCAAGGGTCCATCCAGTAAACGTCCAGGGCATGAATGATTTGAGTCACTTATTTTTGCTTACATCAGTACAATATTGAGGTGGCTCTTAAACTTGAGAATGGGAATACTAAATTTGTTATTGGGAATGCACTCACTCAACGGTTAAAGAGAGGGTGAATGGCCAATGATGATAAAATAGAAAGACAAGCAAATGGCATCAATTGGGTTATTTTTTTTGATGCTGCTTAGTTAGACCAGATGATGGATCAGGGGAACTGCTTGGTTTTGAAGTTGGTAGTGGTGCTTGGTTAAATGTATTAGAATCTATAGTCTCGTACTTCGCGGTGATTTGAGGTTCAAAATGGTGTTTGTTATCTCCCAAGTTATTGACGAGCACTTGGCTGAGTGATTTTTCAATCTCTTGCTTTGCCAGAGCAGGGTCTTTGCGTGATTTATTATATGCTGAACGCAGTTCGTACATATTCAAAGCAGACCAAGTGGTAATAGGAACGGGATTATGAATGCTAGGAAGTGCAGCAAAGCGACGAGAGAGGTTGAGGGGGACAAGGGCAAAATTTAAAGCAACGTGACAAATGGTTAGTAAGGGGGTAAGAGAGATCATGGCAATTAATTTGAATAAGGAGAGAAGGCGTTGCAAGCGTGAGCCTCCCTGAAGATAGCTGGTACGAACACTCTGAAGCTTCATAATGGCCAAGTCTTTAGCAATCAAAGCCAAGTTTTTAGGAGGGAGTTTGTCAATTTTTCTCATGAATCTTGCAATGATATCTTCTTGAGTTTCAGGTCTTTGCATAAAATCATGCAGGTCTTTATTGTCACGAAGGATATCAGCAAGTAGTGTTTTTGTGTGCGGTTCAGAATTGCTTTTCTTAAATAGATCAGAAAATCCAGACAGATGCCCCCATACTTTACTTTTAACGTTGGTCAATCTTGAGAGCCCAAACCCAATATTTTTTCGAGTGAGAAAATCAATGAGGCTTTCTTTAGGAATATCAAAGATAACATTTTTGAAAGGTCGCCGAGAAAAACCGTAGATTCTGCCACGAGTGAAATGGTAATTACTCATACCAAAGTCAATACGAGATACGACAAGTTGAGTGGATTTTTCGTCAAGATGGATAATAAAGTTACCAGGGTTGACGTCATGGTCTGCGATGAGATGAGAAAAAGAGAGTTCTTCAAGGATATGGCGTGTAAATGATTGATTGAGGTCAATATGACTGTATTTAGGGTCATTATTTGCTTGTCTGGAGGCCACAAACACAGAGGACAATGTGTCAAGATCTGAAAGTTCAATGGAGCAGTCATGGTTTTTTGTATTTGGGGATAGCTCTGATACGATATGGATGTCTTTTTTTGATCTGGTATGGAAGCGTTGATATTTCTTTTTCAGAGTAGTCAGAGTCTTGGGACTGATATTGAGTTTAGAGGCGTGTTGTTCAGGAAAAGCATCTAAATCACGAATGCACAGTTTTAAGAATCCAGAAAGGTCGCTGATGGTGTTAGGTAGGTATTGAGAGGCGATTATGGTATGTTGTTTTGAGTCAACAAAAGCAAATGAGTTGGGGTGCTGGTTGACATGATAATTTTGGTTAGATTGAATTGAGTCAGAAATGCAGGTGGTAATGAGTTCAGCCACATTATCGTTGAGTTCTTCTCTAACAATGGGTTTATCATAAACAATGGTTGAATCTGGCTTAAGTTGAAACGTATGGCTTCCTTGCCATTCAAACTTCAGTTTGTGTTTTCGAGAAGTGTGTTCCATGAGTTGATTAACAGTGCTTATGGCATCTTCAAAAGTAGCTCTTTGCTTTTGAGATGTTGCATCCGTACCATCGGGGTATAGATTAAGGGATTTGCTGCCTGTCATTCCCCCAACATCATCGCCTTTGGTGGGACTTTGCAAATAACAGTATTCAATAATTTCCCTCTGAATGGCGTCATAGGTAGTGTGTGTAGGGTCTCCTGAGTAATTGATGACTGGACTCAGAAGCCTTTGTTGCAGAAGTGTGAGATGATTCTTAGGTTGGTTCATACTAGATTCCTATAGATTTAAAGATATATATAGGTGGTAAAATTGTATTTATCAGAAATAAATGCAAAAAAATAGGATTGTATAGAAGATGAATAGATAAATCATGATGGTGTTGTGAATGAGATGCTTCAGAGTGTTGGTGAAATCGAATATATCTCTGGGTTTACAATATTTAAAAGGTGTTTTATGGTTATGTAATTGTTCGGTGTTTGTTTGACTTTGAAAATGGACGCTTACATTTCCAAGTAAAGGTCAGAAGAAAACTTGAAAGATTTGTTTATTATGAGGATGCATTCATACAGTATTGCGTGATTAGTAATAAATATTGCAGAAAAAATAGGCAATAAGTATAAATAGACACTATAAAAGATGATATGGAATATTGATGTAGTGTGCTGTATTATAAGGAGAAGAGAATATGTCTGATAAACAGTTAAAATGGTCTTATTGTCTTGATGTGGCTACAAAAAGAGTGCAAAAAATTCAAATAGCGGACAAGTTAAGACAAATTTGGGTTTCTGTCGTGCTGATGAAGGCCGTGAAAAACGGTGATATTCAAAGGATACAGTCTTCAATAAACAATGGGATGAATATTGACGTTCAAGACACAAAAGGGCATACAATGTTGATGCATGCTGCATTGCAGGGACAAGAATCAGTCGTGAAATATCTAATTGAAAAAGGGGCTTCTATCAATAGAAGTTGCCATTATGGTTACAATGCTTTGATCTGTGCTGCAGTCAATGGAGTTGAGGGGATTGTGAAGTTATTATTGAACAGTGGTGCTGTTAGAGATAGACAAGATAATGACGGGAGAACGGCTTTGATCTGGGCAGTAGCGGAGGGAAATAAGGATGTTGCAGAAGACTTAATTAAAAGTGGCGTATCTCTGGATTTGGTTGACGAAACAGGAAAAAGTGCGCTGATGCTAGCTGCTTTAGGCGGTAAAAGTGGGATTGCAAGGACTTTAATAAAATCTGGGGCCAATATAGACTTAAGAGATTGCAGGGGTAAAACAGCATTGATGTGGGCATGTGGGCTTGGTAAGTTAAAAACTGCACAGGAACTGGTAGAAGCAGGTGCAGATACTATGAAAAAAGATAATAAAAACAAAAGTGCTTTGGATATGGCTAAATTAAATGGAAATCAAGCATTGGTAATTTTGATTCAATCGGCCATGAAAGAATAACGTTACTTTGGACTGAGAAAAAGGCATATTAGTCTATGAGCGAATGAACCATGGTGAGGGAAGAATTATTTTATGCTGCGTTTCAGCGTACTTACCAAGGATTTCAAGGGTTTTTGTCGAGGGTAATTAAAGATTGACCACGTGGTTGTTTGAATAACTGATGGAATATTTAAGGAAGCAAAGACTAGGAAAGAGATGGGAGTGCACATATTTCAAGAAATAAGTCATCCCATCACCTCCAAGTAATATACTTATCTTGTTCACACACGGTATGCAAACAAATCACAAGGCCATATGTTAGGCGTTAAGTTAGTGTGGAATAAATAAAAAGAATGCATCTGCGCATAGGTTGCGAAACATGTCTGAGTCTTTTCATTGGATAGAAAAGCCACACTGCAGGGCTTAAGATTCTAATAAAGAGCCAAATGCCACTGCAATACTTTGATCCCCATCTATAGTTAGCTTGCCTTGCATATATGCAGAGAATGCATCTGTTTGACCTGAGTCAAGTTCTTGCATAACAGCATAAGTGGTTTCAAGTGTTAAGTCTGCATCGCTATCTTTGTTGTTGGAGACAACATTGCTATCTCCGGTGCCGTCGAGATAGACGGTGCCAACATCACTCAAAATCAGCTTCACCTTATGTCCAAAGGCAGGCTTATCTATCACTCTTTTTGAAATACTATCAGTTATTTTAACCAGGTTGTCATTCATGATATACTCCTTAGATTAGTCAGATAGAAAGCCAGATTATGAACCACTAAGAGTGTCTTCAAGAACTTTGGCTAGAGACAGATCGCCGTCTATGGTTAAAAGACCTTGCTCTACAGCTTTGTCGCCTGGAAGAGTGCCTTCGCCCATTTTAGTAAAAGTATCGACAGTTAAAACAACAGTCATATCAGCATCTTTATCTTCGTTAGAAATGGCAATCTCTTTACCAGTTCCGTCAATAAGGATGATGCCCTCTTTACCAAAGTCTAATTTAACTTTTTTGCCAAATCCAGATTTTCCTTTAGAAGTTTCTTTGAAGTCTTTTGTAATGACTGCTATTGCATCATTTGATTTTGATTCGCTCATTTTAGGTCCTTGTTAATAGATACTGTCTAATATAGTACAAAACAAAAAAGTTGTCAGTTTTTTCTGGTTTTTTTTTTAATGCATTTTTTTCTAGAAGAATAGGAGTGAATAGTGCATAATCGAAGGATTGGAAAAGAAAGGGAAAGGTTACAGTGAGTATTGATTGTCTTGTAATTGGCTCGGGGCCAGGAGGTTATGCTGCAGCGTTTAGAGCAAGTGATCTTGGAATGAAGGTGACATTAATCGAGAAGTACCCAGAATTAGGGGGTGTGTGTTTGAACGTAGGGTGTATACCTTCAAAGGCATTGTTACATGTGTCAGAATTAATCAATGCCCACAAAGATTATGAAATGTTTGGTCTGGAGTGTGATCAGCCTGTGGTTAACAAGAAAAAGTTACTGGACTTCAAGAGTAAGCTAGTCAAAAAGCTGTCAGGTGGGTTATCAATGTTGGCAAAAAAAAGAAAGGTAGAGGTGATTCAGGGAGAGGCAAAGTTCAGTACGCCAGATGCTGTTGAAGTAACAGGAGCTGATGGCAAGAGTCAGGAAATCAAATTCAAACAATGCATCATCGCCACTGGGTCAAGGCCAATTCAGCTAGGTTTTTTACCGGATGACCCACGTATTATAGATTCGACAGGGGCATTGGAGTTGCCGGTTACCAAGGGTAAGATGTTGATTATTGGTGGAGGGATCATTGGGTGTGAGATGGCGACGGTCTATCAGGCAATGGGCATGCAGGTGACCATTTGTGAGATGCTGGATCAGATTATGCCAGGAGCGGACATTGATTTGGTGCAGCCATGTCAAAAGCGGTTGCAATCAGAAGGGATAGAAATCATCACGCAGGCAAAGGTAAAAGAAGTGACCGCTCAACAGAAGCAATTAAAAGTGAGCATAGAAATGCCTGATGGGTCAGAGAAGTCGTTTGCGTATGATTTAATCTTGCAAGCGGTGGGCAGGGTTCCAAATGCTGATAAATTGAACTTGGAGGCATGTGGGGTACAGACAGATGACAGAGGGTTCATTCAAATCAACCCTAAGAGTTTGAAGACAACCAATGATAAAATTTTAGCAATAGGGGATATTGTTGGTGGAGCCATGCTTGCGCACAAGGCAGCAGCGCAAGGAAAGGTTGCGGCTGAGATTGTGGCAGGTAAGAAAGTCATTTATGATGTTAAAGTCATCCCATCAGTTGCATACACCAATCCAGAGGTGGCATGGGTGGGTCTAACAGAACTTGAGGCAAATAGAAAAGGGGTGGCGTTTGAGAAGGGCGTTTTTCCTTGGGCGGCCAATGGTCGATCTTTATGTATGGGGAGACAAGAAGGGTTAACAAAACTCATTTTTGATCCCAATACAAAGCGGGTTTTAGGGGGCGGTATTTGCGGTGAGCATGCGGGAGATCTCATTGCTGAGTTGACTTTGGCAATAGAAATGGGCTGTCGCATTGAAGATATTGCATTGACAGTGCATCCTCATCCAACGCTATCAGAGACTATAGGTCAGGCGGCAGAGGTGTCTGAAAAGACAATTGTGGACTTATATTTAGCAAAATAGTCACTGAAATTCGCCATAATGAAACGGAATTGGATAGATGAAGCATCAAAGAAAACAAAAATATTGGAAATACTTGATAAATCAGGAGGAGTGAAAGATGGCTATGAGCATTAAGATTTCAGTAGGAGTTGGTGAATTGATCGACAAGATCACAATTTTAGAAATTAAGCAGGCTAAGATTAGCAAGCCAGAAAAACTGAAAAACATCAATCATGAGCTGAGCCTTTTAAATCAAGAGAGGTCTCAACTGGGGATGAAGAGTGGATTGGAAGAATTGGAAAAGGCTTTAAAGGAGATTAACCTGAAACTGTGGGATATTGAAGATGAGATACGCCTATGTGAGTCAAGGAATCAGTTTGATGAGGTGTTTATTAAGCTTGCGCGCTCAGTGTATATAACAAATGATAAGCGGTGTGAAGTCAAGTTTAAAATCAATGAGCTATTTGGTTCAGAAGTGATAGAAGAAAAAAGTTATGAGCCGTATGAGGTCAGTTGAGAACTACAAATGTTTGAGAACGTCATCTTTTTTAAGAAGAGAATGTATTGAAATCACGGTTGGGTGACTTCGGTATTTGAGTTCATAACAGAAATCAATTGATCGTAGACAGCAGTGGCAGAAATTTGCTTTAAGTCTTGTGATTGCATGACGGAATAGTAAGCTTGAATGCTTGTTTGATGGAAGTCAATTTGTTGATTAAAAAGCGCAATGCCTTTGGTATTACAGCGTGCCAAGAGGTGTGTTGGGCCTGAGTCATTGCCGATGACACAAGCGCAGTGCTGTGACAGTCCAATCAACTGGGGGATGCTTAAGGGCTTATTTTGATCAAGGAGGCATGGGGCTGGAAATGATTCAATGAGTTCTTTTTCATCTGGGCCTGGGGCGCAAAACACGGGGATGCCTTGTTGTTGTAATAGTCTAGCCAATTGCGCGTAGTAGGGCCAGCGTTTTTGTGGGTGTTTTTTTGAAGATCCTGGCAGCAGTAGGACAAAAGGTTGGGAGATTTGATAGGCAGATAAGATATGTTTGACTGGGGCTTTGAGCCAGAGCCAATTGGGTTTGTCACAGCGCTGGGTTGTGACCTGGGCGAGTTGCAATTGTTTGGCAAGGTGAGTATAGCAGGTCGCTTGATGGATGTGTTTGCGTGTGTAGCGATGAGAGGCAAATAAGGCTTCTCCTGACCAAGAAATCGGCATCATGAGTTTATGATAGAGCTTAGTACGGTTGCTATTTTGTAAGTCGTAGACCATATCATATCGCTGGGCTCTGAGTTTTTTGATAAGACGATAGAGGTAAACGAGGTTCCATCTGGATTTTCTTTCATCAATCTCAAATTTATCTATACAGGGGTGATTATTAAGAAGTTTTCCAAAAAAAGGCGTTGTGAGTAAGGTGACTTCATCGTCTTTATGGTGGTTTTTAATGTCTGTTATGGCGCCTTCACAAAAAATAATGTCACCCAAGGCTCCGTGTTTAATGATTAGGATTTTTTTCATAAGCGACATTCCTACACAATGGTTTATTCAATTATAATAGAAGAGATGCGGGGAGTCTATTCAAATTGAATGAATAATTAGAAGTGACAGCATTGTTAAAGGAATGGCTGTGAGGTACAGTATAGTCACAAATATGGATAACCGGTTGAAATAGAGATGTGGCTAGAAGGGTATGAATATATAAAAGAGAGGGTAAATAGATGGTTTGATGCGGTCGTGTGTCAGAAGGTATTTACGAGTATTAATGCATTGGTGAGTGTGTTATCGATGTATGTATTGGCCGCAAATTACATGAAAATAGGGACTGTCAATCAGCAATTACGGATGTTGGCATGTGTGATGTTAATGGGAATGCTGGCGACGGAATTATTGGCGAATCGGATTGGGTCTGTCGGTAAAAAGAAGGTTGGGTATGGTGACAAAATCAGAAAAGAAAAGATGGTCGCCGAAACAAGGCATGTGGTTAAGTTAAAAAAATTAATCAACAGACTATTGGATTATAAAAAGAAATGTGATGAAATGCCCTTATTCTTTTCAATGGCTGCGATGTTTAAGCTGCAGATTATAGTGCAGTATTTTTGTATGACTCAATTTTTGGCTGGTTGGAGCGTATCGATATTAATTGGTGTCGTGTCCTTGTACACATGGTTTTTAAGGGAGTTTGAGTATAAAAATAGTCGATTGGAAGCAACATGTTATCAAGACGGCAAGGGTTTTTTATTGGCATCATCGTGTTTGCATTTTATGCTAAACAGTATTTCATCATTTGGATTTTTAGCCAGCTTATATCTGCAAGGGGGTAGTTTATTTTTGGTGATGATATTCGCAGGTGGCGTATTATTACATACTGGATATGAGGGGTATAAGGGGTGTTACTATTCGGGCTCAGAATCGGTGCCATGGTATTTTAAGCCATTTTTAAGGCAAGATGTGTCCCAAATTGCAAAAGTAGAGAAGCAGATGGCGGCAAAAAGGGTGATTTCTAGATTGGTGAGGCGGTGGAAAGCAAGAAGAGAAGATAAGAGGACGGAAGGCAAGAGACAACGCCCTCAAGTACCTGAAGAGAGGGAGAGATTGGTTCATTAGTCAGGAATATAAGTGCGGGATTCAGCTGGAGAGGAATAAAGAAAATGTTGTCAAGTTGATGGCAGCGAAACCATGGTCGTTAATAACGTCATTGAGAAAACCTCATAAGGTCATCTTGAGTTGTTCAGTATATGCCATGAACAGTTTCTTCATCATTGTTGATGGGATTTGGGTCAGCACCAGGCTGTGTGTTATATGAAACATCACTTAAAGACGAGAGAGACTCATCGTCTGACTCTGCGTCCATTTCCATACCAAGCTCTGAGACTGGATAAGTACTGAATCCACCCATTTGATCTGCCGGGGCGTACCCATTATCCGGGATGAGAAGTTGTAATGAATCAGCTAAGGCGAAGGATGCTGATGGGTTGGGTTGCAAAGAAGTATGGCCTTGTGCATCTTGACGCCAAGTATAATCAATTTGATCGCAAATAGATCTGATCCAATTGTGGTGATTGATGAATTTGAGGAGAAAAAAAGCACATGGTATACGAGCAATGGCGATGCTATATATTAGATGTTTTCGATAGAAGAGTATACTTTGTTGAGAGGTATGTTTTGAAGAAATTGAGACAATGTTGAACACTGTCTCAATAGAGTGTCTAAAAAACTCAGATAGGAAAAAAGTAACATTCAAATGATCAGACAGTAAAAACATGGTACGAGCTGGTTCTGATCTTAAGTTTGACTCATAGACTTTGATCATCGTGTTCAGTCTGACAACGGCGCGTTGAGCAGGTATTGAAAAACGAGACTGGGTTGTTTGATAGGTGCCCAAAAAAGATTCTAAAAAGCCATTGACCTCTTTTTTTAGCCACAGGTTTTTTTGTGGGGGGGGTTTTGTAAGCGCGGAACAGTAGTAAAAGAAAGAGGATGTAGCTGGCGCGAAGTTGTCAACAAATTTTAAGATGGCAAGTTTTCGAGTGTTTGGTTTGAGGTAATAGGTGGTATCAAGAACGGTAACTAAGTTCGTCCAAATAAAATAAGAATCAAAAAAAATTTGGGAACAGATGTTATGTGAGATTGGCTTGATCGTGTTCAGTAGTTGGGTTCTTGTCCGCGAGTGTAATAAGGAAAGTCCAATCGCTGAGACCATCAAATTTGAAATAAATACATCCATGTCTGGAATACATATATGAATAAATTGGATAAAAATGTTAAGAGTCAAAGCAATAAAAGCAATATCTCTTAGTATTTGGTAAGTCTCAATGGACGCTTTGTGGTCAGAGTGGAAAGGCAGGCAAGGTGTATTTTCGGGCATCATAATTATTAGATAATGATTAAAAAGACTGTATCGTATCAATAAAGTATAAATTATTCAAGCTTGAGGATAAAACGGTATAGAGAGAATAAAGTACAGGATTATAATATTGAGCTATGATCATAGAGGTATAAAATGAAGTTTTATAAAAAATATATGGCGATGAGATGTGTCTATTGTCAAAAAAATGTGGGTGATCAGCATGGGCTATGTCAAGGCTGCTTAGGAAAGATTGAAGCATATGATGGCAATGGTCAGTTGGATAAAATGGAAAGCGATGATGGAAAAGGAGGTGTTTTAAATGTCAAGATATTTGCGGGAATGTATTATAAAGGAATGGCAAAAAACTTAATCATTGGGATGAAATATAAGCAATGGTTTTGGGCAATTCCAGTGGTGTCTGGAATGATGTCAGCCCAGTTGAGAAAAGAGGATATGGAGGGATTTGAAGTGGTGGCAATGCCCATGCATTATCGACGAATGTGGCAAAGGGGGTTCAATCAGGCGGCGTTATTGGCCAAAGAGGTTTCAAGATCATTGTCTTCACCCATGAATCAAAGATGTTTGATTAGGAAGAAGAATGCAAAAATCCAGCAAGTTTTAAAGAAGGCTGAAAGGTTTGAAAATATGAAGGGGGCATTTGGAGTGCAAGGCAGGATTCCCAAAAAAATATTATTGGTTGATGATGTCATGACAACAGGGGCAACCATAAAAGAGGCTTGTTGCACATTAATCAAAAACGGAGTAGAAGAAATTATTATTTTAGTGGGGGCAAAGGCAGGATAGTATATAGAATGCTATGATGAAAGTTAAAAGTGAGAAAAAATAGACCATTGAATTTGAAATAAATTTAAACTAAGCACAAGTGGTCTATTTTACCTGATTCTTAAGATGTAATCTTATATGTGATGGTGGACCCTTTGATGCTGAGTATTTCAATATGGTGTTTGCCTATATTAAAAGTTTTTTTGTCGATGGGTATCGAAATGATCTTTTCATGAGAGCCGCTTTTTGGGGCACCAAGTGCGACTGTTACTGGGCCGAAAGGTTCCGTAATTCTATATCTGAATTGTAGATTATTATTTTTTATGCCTAAGTAGTCTATCCTCTCACTGCTTCCCTTTTTGTTATGAACTACAGTTTGTGTCTTTTCCCATGAGATGTTTTTTGGAACCTCATATGTGTACTCACCATATCCGTTTATCACAAATCCTTGAATCCTGTTACTTTTCTTGCTGATTTTCAATCCTTGGATGGCTTCAGAGTGTCTAGAACCACCCGTGCCAGGTAGCGTAACAAGCTTAACCATTTCGCCTACAGTCTCTGGCGTCTTTTTGGTGACATAATAATCATATTCACTGGTTTCCCGGTCAAACACTAGCAGAGTTGATTTTTTGATGTATAGGTAGGGTGGAATCCTGGAGCTATTGACGTCATTTTTAACTTTGATGGAGTCTTTTAACCAGATAGCCTGGCGAGTATGAGCTTCAATATCCAAGTAAATATTGGTATTTGGAGATGCAGACATAACTCGATTAATTTTGGTGGTCTGACTGTGCTTTTTTGAGGAAACGGCTGTCATATTAGAACACCCTGACAAAACAAGTAGTCCTACAAGGCAGATTGATAAATAACGACTCACTGAGACTCCTGTAAAAAAGATTAATATATTATTAAATAAATGTTTGGTTTTGTCAACAATGTTTAAGTTGTATGTTGATAAGAACTATTATGCCATTAGTCGGACTCAAAAAAATTTAAAGTAATGACAAGTGCCAATGTGTAAGATATTGAACTTTAATGGAAATTTTATAAAATGAGGCAGGGCTAGAGGCATGCAGTTCGGAATCAATCAAAAGTATTTGTCAGATTGTCGCGAGGTTTGGGAGTGATTTGAGAATGGCGGGTTGAGGAAGTTTTGCCATTTTGAATTTTTACTTTTTTTAAATCTGTTGATTTCAATATATTGGTGGTAGGTACAAAAGTGGGCGTGGTAAAGCTACTCATTTTCCTTCCAAGAATTGAAGGAATCAAATTTTGAAAGAGGGGAATGTATTCAACTGAGCAGATCTTTTGGTTTTTAAACACAAGCTTGGATGCCACAATGTCGTATTTGGCTGAAAAAATATTATCAATACGGCATTGATTGAGAACATGCAAAGAGAGATTTTGGTGAGCAAATATCTCATCATTGAGCATATTAAAGGTGCTACAAGATTCAAAAATAATGGTTTTTTTAGAGGGGTTTTGGGCATAGAATTTTTGATCAATGTGTTTTTGTAAAAAGTAAATAAAGGGATAGGCTGTTGCCATTCCGTGCCCTCTAAAAATAATGACATCATCTTTACTGAAAGATTCATTGATTTTTTGACAATCAGATGAGTCTTGTTCAAAAGTTTGCACACTGACTTGATAGCCTTGATCTTGCAAACATGATGTGTCATACATAAGCTGAAGTCTGCCAAGAAGGCCAAAAAGAAAACCATTAGAATCGTGGTCGCTGATGAATATGGTACATGATTTTAGATGAGTGAGCCGCCTATTTTGGGAATTGATATGATGAATGATAGAAAATAGTTTTATTAAATCAAGCTCGGTGGGCGTATGCAAACATTCAATCATCATTTTAACAAAAATATATGGCATGAGAGCAAGGTTAAAAAATTTTTTTACGAAATAATATTGGAGGCTGTCTGGTTGATGGATTGTTGAAAAGGCAAAAAGAATAGAAAAAAAAGAGGTGAGTTGCACACTTTCTCTTTGGATATTTACTGTATATTTGTTTTGGAAATGCATAGCGATGAATGATGCCTTTTTATTTTACTGCGAGTTAAGCGGGTACAAGTTATTTTTCGTGAGGCTTATTTTTTTCATAAGTTTTGTTTGATTAATGAAACAAGATCAAGCGGTTGGTCTATCATCAAAGCATGGTGTGCATTTTTAAGCACCACTTCTTGGATATACGGGTAGTGTTTTTGGATATTTGACCGCACTGAAGCAGTAGTAATGGCAGAGTGTTGTCCAAAAATCAGAGTGGTTGGTGTTTTGGTGTGAGAGCTGGGTTGTACAGGTGAGAACGGGAGTAAAATTATATTTGAAAAGAATTCGGGATCTACTTTCCACCGATATCCTTGTTCAGTCTGCGTGATAGAGTGTTTGGCAATGAAAGTTGAGATAAAATCATTGATAATGGGTTGTGTGGGAATGAGCTTGAAGCGTTTGAGGATGGTGTCCTGCATGGAGTAAAATTTGGCCCCACGGTTTTTTTTGGTGGAATTGAGAGGGTTAGTAGGCTCTTTGGAGAGGTCTGGCGGGTCAAGAAGAATCAATGATTTGAGTTTTATTTGTGGAAGTTGACTGTATAAAAATGCAACTCTAGCACCAAAGCTGTGAGCGATGATGCTTGGAGGCTGTGCGTTAAGATGATGGACGAGTTCGGAAACATCGGAGGTGAAGTCATCGACTTGGTATGAGTCTTTCCAGTCGCTATCGCCATGGCCAGCAAGGTTAAGGGAGATGACATAAAAATCATCCATAAACAATGGGGCGATATGGGCAAACCAATGGGCATTGGCAAAGCCGCCATGGATAAAGATAAGAGGGGGGTTATTGGGGTTGCCCCAGGCGAGATAGGCAACATGCCGATCTTTAATTTTGAAGCGGTGTGTGATGGGGGTGATGGCAGTGGTTTCTAAGAACCAGTGCGGAGGGGCTTGGGTGATCATGATATGAAGTCAATGAGACGAGGGTGAATGAGTGTACAGTATAGAGGGGCCAATGGTAAAAGTAAACGGGGGTGATGACAGGTTTTTTCAAGCGGGATATGGAAGTGAATTGACAGACTGACATGGAGTATTTTTTCGGTGTTAAAATCTGATGTGTTTTCGATTATGGGTTAAATAGTCAATATTGTGCCAGTGTATCATGACGGGTAAATTTGGCAAATGATATGGTGATCAAAGGAGAGATTGTATGCGATAGTTAGATTGGGGGAAGCTTGGGTGAGATTACAAGATAGAAGGTCATGTAGAGACATCCAGGGGAAAGGGATTTTGTGTTGGAATGTTTTCCATAAGGTGGTGTCATTCCACTTACACCAAGATTCTGCAAAAGTCCACAGTTTATAAAAGCACAGCAGTCGTTGTTGTTGATCGAGGTCGTGTATTTGTTGATTGAGATCTACATATGAAGAGGACAGAGTCAATGGGGATGAGAAATCTACAGATAAAAGGAGCTTAGTGAGGAGAGGGTGAAGCAGGCGTCTATCCTGTGTGGCTTCAATGTCAATACTGACAGGAGATTGAGAGAGGGTCCAGACAGAAATGTGATTGGAGTGAGAGATGCTGATATGGCAATGGGGCAGACGTTGTTTTTTATTGTGAAGAATGGAGTAAACAAAGGGTTTGCCTTGCGGAGATTTTTCGATGCTAAGTTGATGGGGGGAGAGGTGGTAGTGAGAAGCAATCTGTTGAATGAGAGTTGAGTAGACAGAGTCAGAGCGTTGTTTTTGCATGAGGTGGTCTGAAGTGATGGAGGTGGAATGTGTGAGGCTGCAAATGATGGGTGCGGGCATAGGAGGGGTTATTAGATGCGTGTTTTAGGGGGTGAGTATAGCAAAAATTGACCAGATTAACAAGGAAGAGGGGAAGTTGTTGTGGGCATTATTGGTGAATAAAGTCAGTGAAATTATTCAAGAGTTATTGAGTGTTTGAGCATGAGTCTAGTTTAAATGACTTCAGTGGTGGGGTAAGTGGGGTGAAATTGAATGGGAAACTATATTTGAAATGGAGGGGAAAAATGTTAATATTGGTTTGATTTTAACAATAGGGAGAAGCGATGGCGTTACATATATTGGCAGGTTGTGGTAGTTTTATGGCTGGATTGGCAACCATTGCAAAAGAGAAAGGCAATCAGGTTGTGGTATATGACAAAAAGTATCAGTCTCCCATGTTGGATCAGTTAGAGGATCATGAAATTGAAATGCGGGAAGGGTATAATCATCCGCTACCAGATACTGATGATGAGGTGGTGATTGGTAATGCAATCAGTCGAGGGGTTCCCATGTTAGAGGGAATGTTATCGTCCAGGAGAAAGTTCTCATCAGGACCTGAGTGGTTGTCAAAATCGGTGTTATCAGAAAAAAAGACCATTGCAATCAGTGGGACTCATGGAAAGACAACCACGACATCTTTATTTGCTTGGGTGTTGGAGGTGGCTAAGATGTCTCCAGGATTCTTGGTAGGCGGCATTGCAAACAATTTCAATACCTCAGCAAGATTAGGCAAAGGTAAGTGGTTTGTTATTGAGGCAGATGAGTATGATACGTGTTTTTCTGACAAGCGGCCTAAGTTTTTTCATTATCCTGCGGAGTTATTGGTGATCAATAATTTGGAGTTTGATCATGCAGACATTTATCGTGATTTGGATGACATTGTGAAGCAGTTTAGGTATTACTTGCGCACTTTGGTTCCGGGCGCCAATATTGTTTATCCTAAGAGTTCTGCAGTGATTGATCAACTGGTGAGGGAAGCAGGCTGGACCAATGCTTGTCCGACGCATTCTACGGATGTCAGTAAGCCGTGGCACATGAAGCCTGTATCGGAAGATTGGTCAAAGTTTGTCATTGTAGATGGCAAGGGCAATGAGCATACCGTGATGTGGGATTTATTTGGACAGCACAATGCAGGCAATGCGTTGACTGTCATGCGAGGAGCGGTAGAAATTGGTATTGATGCAGAGGTCATTGTAGCGGCATTTGGTAGTTTTCAGGGAGTGAAAAAAAGGATGCAAAAAATAGGGGTTAGCGAAGATTTCAAAGAGGTATGGGATGATTACGCACATCATCCAACAGCGGTAAAAAAAGTGGTTGCGGCCTGTCGTAAGCGTTTTTCTGAAGGTCGTTTGGTCTTGTGTTTTCAATTGTCTAATTTTACTCAGTCGCATGGGGTTATGTGGAAAGAGCTGGTAGAGGCAAGCAAGGATTGTGACTTGGTGTTGTTAGTAGACCAGGGGGACAAGTTCCCATATCAGCAGTTTAAAAAGGCACATGCAAAGCCAGTTGAGATAATATCATCACAAACAACAGTCGAGGCCATTCAAAGTATGTTGAAGCCTGGTGACAGAATTTTAACTTGTAGCAGTCGTGATTGTAGCGTGATTCATGAAAAGATATTAGCCAATGTGAGTACATGACACACCAGCAGTCAATGATGGTTATGATTCTATGGGCGAAGTTTTCTCTTGGTTTCCAGAAGAGTGATGTATGAGGTTATAGTCTATTGGCAGATGTCTTACGAGTCTTGGTGGTATTCTCGCTAGTAAAGTGGTTTTAGTTGTGTTGAAATAATAACAATCTTTTAAATACAGTGAGGAATTGAAACATGAACAGTAAGAAAATATTTTGTTTGATCACAGGGTGCGCTTTGTTGTTGTCTGGGTGTAGTGATGATCCCAATACTAGCAATGAAAACCTTGGCAGATTAGGTGGTGGTTTGGCTGGTGCCGCGGTTGGTGCTGCAGCTTCAGACGGAGAAGCCGCTCCAATTGTTGCTGGGGCATTGGTAGGAAGCTACATTGGTGGTGAAATGGGCCGAAATAAGGATAAGGAGAATCAAGAGAAAGCTGCATCTGTGTTGAACTCAACTCTGGCCAAGGCAACTACAAAGTGGACAGATCCCAAAAATAAAACACAGTACACAATGTCTGTATCTCAGAAGTACACAAATAATGGCAAGACCTGTCGACCATTTACCGTTAAGAAAACTGTCAATGGTGCAGCAAGCAGCAAAAATGGCATTGCGTGTATAGACGGCGGCATGTGGAATTTGGCTTAAAGTCTTCTAGCTGAAATAGCTGAGGGGGTGGAATTTTTCCACCCCTTGTTTTGTTTGTGTGTTTTTGATGAGCTGCAAGGGCGCATTAAAATCGACACAGGTCACATCCGCAGCTCCAAAAGAGCATATGCACAGCCAAATAATTTAAACATATGAAGTAATTTGCACATGAACAGAAAGAAAATACTATGTTTGGTCCTAGCTTGTGTTTTATTCTTGTCAGGTTGTAGCTCTGACAACGGCAGGCACAATGAAAGTATCGACCAAGCGACTTATTCGTTGGCTGGTGCTGCAACTGGTGCTTTAGTTTCAGCCGGTACTGACTG
Organism: Pseudomonadota bacterium; assembly: GCA_036121365.1. Classification (GTDB taxonomy): domain Bacteria; phylum Pseudomonadota; class Gammaproteobacteria; order Comchoanobacterales; family Comchoanobacteraceae; genus UBA7916. Next base: position 19,740 of record JAZAFR010000028.1, read on the forward strand.
GGGAGCAGCTCCGATTATTGTTGGTTTAGTAGGAGGCTCTCTCATTGGAGCTAAAGTGGGTCGAGGAAAAGACAAAGTACGGTATGCAAAATATCCTGAATTGAGTCGTGGATTTCAGAAAATGAGTCCAGAGGCTCGAGAAAAATGGGAAGAAGAAAGACGTGTACAAATGCGTCAATGGCTAAAAAACGAGAAAGTCATATCCTTGTTGAATTCAAGTTCGAAAAGTGCAACATTAAACTGGACAAGTCCAGAAGATAAGGCGCATTATAGAATGGATGTACATCAGTATGAGCCATTATCCGATGGAAAACCCATAAACATTGGAAAAACATGTCGAATCTTCAATGTGTATAAGAAAACTTTCAATGGTGTACACACCGATAGACGTGCCGTTGTGTGTAAGGACAATGGAAAATGGCATGTGCTCCGTTGGGACTAAAACGGGTACAGCCAAATAATTTAAACATATGGAGTGAATTGCACATGAACAGAAAGAAAATACTATGTTTGGTCCTAGCTTGTGTTTTATTCTTATCAGGGTGCAGTAGTGACTCCGGTAGACACCATGAAACCATTGACAGTTTGGGAGGTGGTTTGGTGGGTGCCGCATTCGGCCCTGTTGGTGCATTAGGAGGAGCTCTCATTGGAGCTAAAAGGGGTCGGGAAAAAGACAAAGTACGGTATGCAAAATATCCTGAATTGAGTCGTGGATTTCAGAAAATGAGTCCAGAGGCTCGAGAAAAATGGGAAGAAGAAAGACGTGTACAAATGCGTCAATGGCTAAACAACGAGAAAGTCATATCCTTGTTGAATTCAAGTTCGAAAAGTGCAACATTAAACTGGACAAGTCCAGAAGATAAGGCGCATTATAGAATGGATGTACATCAGTATGAGCCATTGTCCGATGGAAAACCCATAAACATTGGAAAAACATGTCGAATATTCAATGTGTATAAGAAAACTTTCAATGGTGTGCACACCGATAGAAGTGCCGTTGTGTGTAAGGACAATGGAAAATGGCATGTGCTCAGGTTCTTCTAAAGCCACTAAGTGTAATCCGACGTTTTTAGGTTAAATACTTTTTGTATAACCTAACAAACACCCAATGAATAAAAGAAAATCCCAAACTCTACAGACACAGCAGAGAAGAGTGTGACAGTCAGGATGAGGGTGGTGAAGTAAAGCTCTTTTTTGCAGAACATGGCGCCCCGAGCAGGATTCGAACCTGCGACCTATCCCTTAGGAGGGGATCGCGCTATCCAGCTGTGCCATCGGGGCATAGTATTTACACTTGTATTGATGTTAGCATAAAGCGGCAAAGAGTAAAAGGTGATTTTCTCAATCGAAAAACGACTGACATCAGAAGTAGACAGAGCCGAGATATAAATTAGCCATTGATACGATAAAGCATTTTCTCAGAGATGAGGATTAAGAATAACACCAATCATTGCCATCATTCATATAATGAGAGTCATCCTTGACCATTTGTTTATTGAGGAGATGGGTTATTTATTTGTTCGTCATCATGGTTTTTTTTATCATCGGCAGAACTTGCTGTAGGTCTCTGAAATGATTTATTTTGATAGTGGCTAAACTTCCTTAGGGCTTCCTCGGCAGGTCCTCGTCTTCTTGGCAAAAACATAAGAGATACGTGCAGAGAAGCTGAGGCCAGTTCACTTAAAAAAGACCCCATTTTCGATGAGGTGTTCAGCATCGGGTCCCAAAATTGACTTTGCATTGCGGGTTCATACCAAGAAGATTTAAAGGTCTCAAAGGTCTCCTCAAGAGTGTGTTTTTCAGATCCCATAGTTACGATAAATCCATCATTCGAGGTTTTTTTAATTTCGGCGTCTAAAGACTGATGAATGGCTTCAAATAGTGTTTTACAAAAGTGAGATCCCCATTGCGGTGATGTTGAAGTGATCACATATGCATCTGCCCCAGGAGAGTTTTTAACATGGATAATCATAGACATAATGTCATTGATTTTTTTCTCAATTTGTTCATATTTTTCTGGATTTCTGTCTTTCAAAATCTCAATTTGATACCTGCACTTTAGAAACAATGCTCTGGTCTCTTTATCTGTACTGGTACGTGTAAATTTTTTAAGTTCTTTTATGCGATTATAAGCATAGACTTTAGCAAGTCTTTCGGTGGTGTTTTTTAATATGTCTGTCATTTTAGCCAAGTTAGACTCATTGGGTTTGGTTTCAGGGGCTTTTCGAGCATTCGGAATCTCAATCTGAATGAGGTCTACAATCTCAGTATCTATCAGAGTACACTTATTTTCAATGGACACCAATACCTTCAAAAACGCTAGAATTGCAGCCTCATACTCTAGAGTATCATTATCCTTATCAGGTGAATCATCGAATGAGACTATAAAAAAAAGGCAATTGAAAAATCAGATTGTCATCAGCTTGAAAAGACTTTGGTAATTGTTCAATTAATTCGAAAAAATTTTCTTTAAAAGTCTTGGGTAAGTTGTTCATAATATTCACCTGAAATTTATTGATGATCAATGCTGATATAGACCATATCGGAAAATACAACCGATTCTTTTGAATAAATCCATTAATATATCTATAAAAATGGATTAAAAATAAACCACACATGCATAATAGATTAAAATATCATAGGGATGGATCTGAACGGAAGTCACTTTGCCCATAGGAAATTAATTGAGAGTATTGGTGGTTCAGGTGGAGCTTGTGACCAAGGTCACGCAATGTTATGGCTTCAGATGTTGTTTATTAAGACATGATATAGATGATGGAAATGATCATTTCTCAATGCATTCAGAAGAAAAGTAACAGATAAAAGCAAATAAAAAGGTCAAAATCTTGAAATGAAAAAAAAAATTTGCCAAGATGAACAATAGTGTATTAAGGTCAATATATGTTCAAAAATCATTATATGGATTTTCAAGATTTCATCATAGAATTGTGTCAAGATTATGGCGCGGTTGGGCTGCCGTTGATTTTAATGGCTGTATTTTATTTGTACTCAGCATTAAAAAAGAAAGAAGAGACAAAACAGTTTGGGATAGGCCAGGGGCAAGTAGCAGTAATGACAGGGAAATCTGAAGGGAGCAAGCTGCCAAAGCGAGAAGCGGTTAATGATCAAATGAGCATTGAAGAAGAGGGCATACAAGAAGAGAGCAATACGAAACCTGAACATTATGCCATCAATGAGGATTATGAGGACGAAGACAACGACAATTATGGTGACGATGAAGACATTGACGATGATGATGGTCAAACTGAATACGATGAAGGCCAGGATCTTGAACACGGTTATGGGTTATTAACTGATGATGGTGATGACATTGATGATGGCGATGACCAGTATGATGAAAATGGTACGGTAGAGGAAATCTACGAGGATGATTCATATGAAGATAAGGCACAAATAAAGAAAGAGGAATCAAAAAGCATTCCCAACCAGACCAATCGAAACAAGAGAGAGCAGGTCAATAAAGTATTTGTCATGTATCTAGTCCCCTCAAGTGCAAAGTGCTTTTTAGGCTATGAGTTACTACAGGCGTTGTCCAACTATCATGTGCATTTATCTGAAAAGAGGCACTTTCAAAGATTCTCGAACGACAATGGTAGTGGACAGCTTTGGTACCATGTGGCATCACTGACAAATCCAGGTACATTTGATATGAGTGAGCCAGGTAAGCTAGAATGCAAAGGATTGGTCTTTATTATGGAGTCTGGAAAGATTGATGATTTATCGCGAGCGTTCGAGTCAATGTTAAAGACGTGCAAAAGCCTTGCTGAAGAATTGAAAGCAGAATTATTGGACGAGAACCAGCAGCCATTTAGTGAGAATAAGGCAAGAGAGACCAGATATTTCATTGCAAAAAAAGCTTTAGAGACATGTGCTGATTAGATAGATGACAACAAGGTGGGATTCCTCTAATTGGGCTTTGCGCGAAAAAATCGTAGGTTTATCTTCAAAACAGTTCCCTAAAGAGAGTCTGAATTTGAACATTTGCCTGTAGATTAGAATACGAAAGAGGCGAAGATAAGTGAAGTTTAGGAGAAATGTGAGCGGGCTGATAGATTTAAAAAAAATATTTAAGACCGTGGTGGGTTTGGCATTGCTGAGTGTATCCATAGTGGATGAGGTGGTCGCCTTGACAGATGAGGGAGAGCCTCAGCAAAAGATGGTCATGAGTCAGTTCCGGGATGAAAATAGCAAGAGATTGGGCCAGAGATCTAAACATATTGTTACTCAAGAAGAGGAAAAAGCTAAAAATATCCAGAATGTGGGCCAATCAGAACCGGGTTACGATGGGTTTTGGGCGTTTGACGACTTGCCACAAAGCGTACAGACCAAGCAAGTTTTAAAAACGGCAAAGAGGAAGGTAGAATTGCCAAAGGCGGAGAGAAGCAAAGATTTGCAATCATCTGAGCAAAGTTCAGAGAAGATGCCATATGAAATGGTACCCGAGGTTGGGCAGTCATTGGCAATAAAGAAGGAAAAGAAAAAAAGTCCATTCGGTCAAAATCGGGGGCAAGATAAAAAGTCCCAAGCGTATACTTTTGACAAGGTCATGCAGTGGGTCATTGAGGCAAGTACAGGGATGATGACTTACAGTGGGGAGCATTTGGACAGAGATAAGAAAAATGCGGCAAGTTATTTTAGTCCTCAGGCGTGGCAGACAGTGAACAGTGCCCTGTTCAATGACATAAAAAGCCCACTGTCAAAGTTACATGAATCAAAGGGTAATAGTCGGGCAATGAGTGTTGATTGGCCAAAAAGTTTGCATATGGATGTTGGTGAACATGGCAAGATATGGTGGTTAAAAGTGCCTGTGATGGTGCTCATCAAGGAGAAGAAAGTTGAGAAAAGAGCATTTTACGAAGTCAGTTTGGGTGTTTTATCAATGCAAGGAGAGAGCGAGGCAAAATTCATAGCAGAAGAGGTGGTGATTAAACAGGTAGGTATACAGGAAAGAAAGATCAAAAAGAGGGCAAGAAATGCAAGATGAGGCTAAGGAAATTGAGAAATTAAGGCTAGAGATCATGCGTATGGATCATGCTTATTGGGTTGAAAATCATCCGATTGCATCGGATGATGATTATGATGTTGCAGTGAACCGTTTAAAGCATTTAGAGAAAAAGTATCCACAATTACACGACACATTGTCTCCGACGATGCGCGTATCAGGCCAGGTTGCGAAAGGCTTTAAGTCAGTGGAGCATGAGCGGTTAATGATTTCATTGGACAATGCATTTGGAGAGGAGGACTTACAGCGATTTTTTCAGAGGGTGAGAGAAAAATTAGGGAGAAATTCGTTATGGGTTTGTGAGCCCAAATTGGATGGGCTGGCCGTCAGTTTACACTATAAGCGGGGGCGTTTGGTACGGGCCTTGACTCGAGGCGATGGAAAAAGGGGTGAAGACATCACGGCCAATGCAAAAACAATTCGTCAGATTCCTTTGCAGCTATTAAAGACCGATATTCCTACTGATCTTGAGGTGAGGGGTGAGGTGTTTATGAAAAAGCGAGACTTTAACACATTAAACGAACGTCTAGAAAAGCAGGGTGTAAAGTGTTTTGCAAATCCCAGAAATGCGGCAGCGGGGAGTTTAAGGCAATATGACAGCAATGTCACAAGTCAGCGCAAGCTGAGCTTTTTTGCCTATGCTGCCTTTGCAAGTGGGACAGAAGATTGGCCGAAAACACACCAAGGGGTGATGAGAAACCTGAAAACAATGGGTTTTAGTGTGAATGCATATAAGAAGGTGGTCGAGACTGAGGATCAGGCCAGTGCATTCATAGAAGAGGTATCAAAAAGCCGGCAAGACTTGGCCTATGGCATAGATGGGGTGGTTTTGAAGGTTGATGATATTGGCGATCAGAAAATATTGGGAGAGACCTCAAGGGCTCCAAGATGGGCGATAGCATACAAGTTTCCAGCAGAGATTGCTCAATCGGTGGTTCTTGGAATTGATGTACAGGTAGGCAGGACAGGGATCATTACTCCGGTTGCGCGTTTAAAGCCGGTATTGGTTGGAGGTGTGACAGTTCAGCATGTGACCTTACACAATTACTCAGAGTTATTAAAAAAGGATGTCCGAGTCGGAGATTGGGTGCAGTTGCGTAGGGCAGGCGATGTGATTCCGGAGATAGTGCGTGTTGATATGGCATTGACAAAGAGTCGGCAGGCTAAGACTGAGGCGGTACAGCGGTGTCCATCTTGTGGCAGTGATTTGGAGATGGAAAATGATTTGACTGTTTTGAGGTGTCCTAGGGGGCATAGGTGTCCTGATCAGCTGGTGGCATCAATGTGGCATTTTGCCAGTCGCAAGGCCATGTTCATTGATGGATTAGGACATAGATTGATTGAGCAATTGGTGAGAGCTGGCCATGTCAAGCAGGCTGCATCTTTGTATGAACTGAGTTTGGATCAACTGGAGAGCTTGCCAAGAATGGGGACAAAGTCTGCGATGAATGTATTGCAGGGCATAGAGATGTCAAAGCCCAAGCCGTGGCACAGAGTGTTGTATGGTTTGGGGATAAGAGAAGTGGGTTATAAAACGGCTGAGGTTTTGGCTGAGGCTTATCCAAGCTGGCAAGCATTAGCGGGAGCGAGTGTCGAGGACTTAAGTCAGTTAGACAATATAGGACCTGTGATGGCAGAGTTTGTCTGTCATTATTTTTCAGACGAAGAGAACATTAAGAATATAGAGATGTTAGAACAACAGGGCGTGATTGCAAGTGAGAGAGAGGGAAAAAAAGAGGGGCCATTTTCGGGTCAGCATTATGTGATTACTGGGAAGTTTGCCAAGCCAAGATCGGAGTTGAAGTCATTGCTTGAGGATTTGGGTGCCAGTGTTGATGATGCGGTGACTAAGAAGACAACGGCTTTGGTGGTGGGAGAAAAGTCTGGGAGTAAGGTAGAGAAGGCAAAAAAGATGGAAGTGCCGTGTATAACGATAGAAGACTTAGAAGATTTATTAGAGCAGCATACATGGGACTAGTTTTTTAGGTAGCTGTTTTAACGAGTGACTGTTTGGGGTCAATCAAAAAATTAGGCAGGTGGGAGCATGCCTTTTTCCTGGAGAATTTGTTTGAACCCTTGCCGATAGTTGGCGTATTCAAACCGAAACCCTGTGTGTAGCAAGCGTGTGTTATTGAGGCGTTTATTGGATTTAAAGTCATTGGGTTCGGGAGAGTGGTCATGTTTGTTATCGGGAAGAGGGAGTCCAGTAGTTGCGCTGAGCCAAGCGACGATGGTATTGATGGGGGTGGGTTCACAATCACTGGCGATATAGAGGTGTTCATTATATTTGATGCGCATCATATGGTAGAGAACTCTAGCGCAGTCTACGGCATGAATGCGGTTTGAGAAGTGTAAGCTATTACATAGTTTGGCATTGCCATTTTTAAGAGCATCAAGAAGGTAGTGCCTATTGATACCATAGATACCGCTAAATCTAACAATAATGGGGTCAAGTCCAGATTCTAAAACGATATTTTCCCCATCTATAATTTGGCAAGCGAGTGGGTCTTTGGGGTCACAGGGGCTTTCTTCATCGACCCATTGCCCGTGAGATTGTTCAAACACTCTGGAACTAGAGGCGTAGATGAATCTTGGTTTGTGGGATCTTTTGGCGTAAATAGAGGAAACGACCTTTGCACCTTTTGCGTAAATTTTTTGATAGGACATGATGTCTCTTGCATCGCTACTTGGGCAGTAAACAACAAAGTCAACATCGGGAAGGTCTTCATCTTGTAGTTGCAGGATGTCTTTTTGTATGAGCTTTTCTAGAGTATGGGCAATGCTATTTCTTTTAATACCCCAAACTTGGTGTCCATCTTTCTTTAGCTCTTGACCAAGAAGTTGGCCAATGAATCCGTAACCCACAATCAATACTTTAACAGTCATAATAAGTTCCCCATATATGTGTGATATGAGTATAGGACATAAAAAGATATTTTGCAGGATAAAGTGAATAAAAATCTTTTTAAATAAATGATAAAAAATCAGAAAAGTCTGTGAAAATGTACTATAAAAAACGTATATACAGATGGAGATGATTGATGGAAAACAACTATAAAAATATCATAGAAAGCATAGGAGAGGACATTGGAAGAGAAGGATTAAAAAACACCCCAAAGAGGGCAAGTGAGGCATTGAAATTCTTAACCGAGGGGTATGGAATGAAGCCAGAGAAATTGATGAATGATGCTTTATTTGATTGTGACAATGAAGGTATTGTGGTGGTTAAATCAATTGAGTTGTATTCTTTGTGTGAGCATCACTTATTGCCATTTTTTGGGACATGTCACATTGGCTATTTGCCAAATAAAAAGGTGATTGGGTTGTCTAAGATGGGAAGGTTTGTGGATGCGTTTGCAAGAAGGTTGCAAGTCCAGGAGAGATTGACTGGTGAGATCGCAGAGTGTATCGAGAGGGTAACTGGGGCAAAGGGAGTGGCAGTGATGATTGAGGCTCAGCATTTATGTATGATGATGAGGGGAGTACAAAAGCAAAATGCAGAGACCATTACAATGTCTATGCGGGGTGATTTTGAGTATGATATGAATATGCGATCAGAGTTTGAGCGGTTAGTAAAAAAATAGGTGTGGAGGTATGCACGAGATGCGATGACAAAATGGTCTTATTGTACAGAAAGATTTCATGATGGACATTATTTAGAACAAGATACATTCAGGTCATTCAGGTCATTCAGGTCATTCAGGTCATTCAGGTCATTCAGATTGAGGTCCATAAGAAAATTCTAGAAATCCTGTATTCTCAGAATCCATTGATGGTATCTAACCATACGATCCAGGAAAAAAATGGATGAGGGATTGACTGTATGGTTGTTGGAGGATATGTTGGTGCGATATTTATCTAGATGCCCATTGAGTGGCGCTATGGAGATATCTGGTTGTTTAAAAGTGACATGAATGAAATTGATTCCTGATAAAAAGAGTCAAAGAGAGTGAGTGTTTAGAGTGATCATTTGGTTATGCGAGTCATAGGGATTGATAGATGATGGGGGTGCGGTAAATACGAATGGGGTTAAGTCTTTGTTGGTTTTCTCAGAAAAACATCAATGGCGCCTGTGCCGCCACAGGAGGGGTGGGCGCTCTGGTAGGCGAGTATTGAGGGGGAGTGGGATAAGACCAGGATGCAGATGCCTTTGAGTTTAGAAAGGCCTTTAGAGTGATGGCCTTGACCGCAGATCAGGTGTAGTTTACGTAGCTTGGCTTGTTGGCATTGAGAGATGGCATATTGGCAGGAGAGGTAGGCCTCTTGAGTAGACAGGTGGTGTAGGTCTAGGAGCATGTCTGGTTTAAAGGGGTGAGCAAAGATTTTCTTTCTGCGTTGTGATGAGAAGCTGGGGTGAGAGAACGATACGGGGAGGTTGCCTTGAATGGGTTTTATGATGTTTGAGGAGTAGGGAGGATAGTGGGCATCGAGTGGGCAATCAAGGTATTGAGGGGGTGAAGGAGGGTTTTTATGATTGCTATGCGAATGGGGGGCGATTGTATCCGACATAGATTGGAATGTTTTTTCCCAAATAGACTGATCTATTTCATCGTCGTTATTATTACTGTTTTGGTCTGGAGTGCTCATGACTTGGTTAAAATGATATGATAGCAATTACAAGGGAGTATGAAAAGGCCAAGCAGAAATTGACCTAAGAAAATGTGTCTTACGGGGGTTGGGAAGCGTAAAAAAATTAAAATGGACAATTGAGCAGTGCTGTGTCTGAGGCACAAGATGGATGGGCAGTGAAGAAAGTCAGAGGAGAAGAGGTGAACTTGGGGTGATTGAAGACATCTGACCGGGTATAGAGATGATGGTGGGCATCATATGGTTATGAAATAATGATGTTTCCAGGATATAGGGTGGTTTGTGTGACTTGTTGGTGTTGCTTGGGAGAGGGCGAAGAGGGAACGGTGGTGTAGGGTCTTTTTTTCTGTAGGTTGAGGCCTTGCTGTTGCAATTGGGAGACATTACCCCAGTAGATGGACCGTGGGGTGACCGAGGGGTCAATGGCGATGATGGCGGGGGTATGGATGGAGTGAATGGGGGTCCATATGGCGCATGATCCTGCACACAGTAGTCCTGTTTTGGCTTGTATGGCCCAGGTGGTGTGATTGTCTTGGAGGGGGATGGAGCCAGACAGGCGCCAGAGTGCGAAGGCATCTTGCCACTGGGTTGATAGGCTGATGCGTTGTTGATGGGGGTTTTCATTGGAAAGGTTGGTCAAGCTGGCTTGGTGTTTTTGGTGTTTTTTTGGGGAGATAGAGGCGGTGAGGGTTTGTTGTTGGTTGGTGGTTTTAGCGCGCCAGTGTATGTGGGGTGTGCTTTTTTGTTTGATTGAGAAGTTGAGGCTGAGATTGGCTGATTGTGATTTTCTGGCGCTTGCTGACAGGGAGAGGTCAGGGGTGAGACGGGGATGAGAGAAGCGTTTTTTGACAATGGCTTGTAGCATATTTTTCTGATTGTTTTGGCTGATGTGTAGCATGATGGCGCTGAGAAGGTTGTGGTGATCGCGTTGGATTTGGGTGTGGACAATCCAGGGTAGATTTTGTTTGGAGGGTTGTGAGGGGTAGTGTGTGGTCATGAGATTCCAATTGATGTGGTGTGAGAAGCTGGCTTGGGTTTGAAAACCAATGGCCAGGCTATGGTGGTCATGGTGATTAAAAATGCCTTGCATCCATAAAATTTCGGGTTGGAGGGTGAGAGCGTGGATTTTACTGCGAGTGTTAAAACCGACAGACAGCTGTTCCCCTTGTAGGTTTAGGGTGCCTTGTGTGCTCCCCAAAGGGGTTTTTTGAATGTGGGTGAGGTTAACGAGGAGGTGATAGGGGTCATTGTCGATGGGGGGTAGTCCGTAGGATTGTTGGGCAGCATGATTGGTGGGAAATCCAACAGACAGGTGAGTGGCGTGCTGGAGTGGGGCATCGAGGAGGGTATTGTTGACAAATTGTTCTTGTGAATTTTGACTGGCGGTTTGGTCGACAGTATCGATATTGATGGGGTAGGCGCCAGGGGGTAAATCTTGGGAGGCATAGAGGTGGCTACCTGAAGAGAGGATATCTTGTTGGAGAATGCTGGATGAATCTTTGATAGTAACAAGGGAGTTTTTACTGAGGACAACTCCTAGCCAGGGGCGCATGGTTGAGGTAAAGGATTTGGGATGGGCGTTGAGGTTGGGGGTAGAGATGGCAAGGCCAAAAAAGGGTTGGCTTCTGGCTAGGGCGTGGCTTTGAAAGCGTTTGTTGTAGCCGACTTCAATGTGATGATTTTTGGGGACAAGGCCGAGGATGGCATTTTGCCAGTTGCAGCGATTTTGGGTGCATTGGACTCGGTAGTGAAGATGGGTGCTATTTTTGGATAAAATGGCTTGTTGATGAACAAAAAACTGGTTGGTGTCTTGGTAGCCGCCGGTCAGGTTCAGTTTGGCTATTTGTTGGTAACTCAGGGGCGATGCATTGGGAGGCGTATGCATGAGGCAGGCAAGAAGGCAGATAATGGACAGTAAGCATTGTTGAGTGAGTGAAGAAGATGGCAAGTAAGAAGAGAGGTCGGACGATGAAGGCGAGGAAGCAGTCATATAGCAATCAAATGGTCTTAATTAACAATAGCAAAAATGGATTGATATTCAATACGGTAAATGGCATGGATGGGTGCGGAATTGATAAAATATTGGGTGCAAAAAGGTCAGGAGTATGACTGAAAAAAGGCAGATCAGATTGTAAGACATTAACGTGGATGAATGGGGGAAGGGCGGTGGTGTAAGGATTAGGGTAGGCGAGAGTGATTTGATGGATAACAAGTGCATGCAGGCTGATATTGGGGGAGATGACATAGAAGGCAAACAATAAATAGCGCATAGGGGCAAAATAAGGGCGAATAAGCGCTGTTTTTAATCAAGGAAGGCAAGACCAGCCAGATAGGTTGAAAGACGCAGTTGTGGCAATCAGGTCTCTCAGGGAAAAATGGGTTATTTGGGATTTATGATGGCAATCAGATAAAGACAGGCGACAGTCCAGAGAAAATGCGTTAGAATGAGTGTGAAATAAGGACAGGCTGTGATTGAAGGGGGCATGATGAGGCAAGCAGTAAAAATGGGTTGTAAAATAATTGGTTTGATTATGGGGGGTTTGGTGGGTGTTGCGGAGCAGACAGTCAGCCATGACATCAACATAGAGTTGACCAATGCCAGTAAGTACACTTGGTATTTGGTCACCTGTGCAACTGACGATGCGATCAATTTCACTGAACGTGGTAGGGTGGTGGTCAATCCCAAAGAGAAAAAAGACGTTCATGTGCGTTTGAACAATATTCCGCAGCAGTGGCCGCAAGAAAAGCAAGAAGTGCATGTGGGGCATTGGAAGTTGAGGGGAATAAAGCAGAGTCAATTTCAAGATGAAATGGATTTATATGTGATAAGTGAGGGTGGTCACATTCAAAAGTGGTCTTGTCAAACTGGTAGAAATGGGATGAATTGTGCTGTGATCAACAAAAATGGGAACATCACGATAGACCTTATCATCAGTGTCAGATAGGGCGTTCATGATAAAAAAGCTTGTTAGCAAAAAGAAGTAAAATCAGACTTGTGATATTGACAATAAAGACAATAAGTGATAAAATAACATAAATATAAATTGAATGATTTTAATAAGGTAAAAACATGAAAGATTTAATTACAAAAAAAGGGCTGATCCGAATTGAGTATCCGTTGGGGATTTTTTGCGGTAGTTTTATTGCCAGTATGTTTGGAGTGCCTATGGCATCAATGCTTGCTTTATCGTTTCTTGTGGTGACAGGATTGGTTGCGGTGCACAATACATTGATGCATTTATTCAATCGATCTTTAGAAGATGTTACAAGCAGTGTTTGCACCAAAGGAGTGAGAGAAACAATTGAAGAAAGCAGTCTAAATCTTTCAGATTCATTATGTTGTGAGGTTTTAAATACCGCTAAATCCATCGATAATAAAGAACCTTTAAATGAGACCGATTGTCGCCGTATGTTGTTTCAAACGATGCGCTTGTCGACAGTTGATGGAACTTTGTTTGGTAAGGGGCAGACGCCAGGGGTGGTATCACGATCGATGGCATTTTGTAATCGACTATCAGAGTCAGTGAAGACTCTTATTTTCGGTAATAATAATCAAGGTGCTGAGCTTCTTTAGAGCATGATCAAAGGAGAAAGAAAGCCATGTATGAATTAAAGATGGGTTATTTGGTGATGATATTGTTTGGGCATTGGCTCATAGCGAGATCGCAAATCAGATAGCCCAAGGCCAGACAAGGCCGAACTAAGAATAATAAAAGGCAGCAATCAATCACGGTTTGCTTGTAAAGGGGGCTGTGAGAGGATAAAATAAGTGGGTTAGTCCAATGGTGAATGGGCTACAAATCACTCACAAAACAAAGGTAAGACATCATGACCTCCACACGACCGGACCAAGAACAAATAATTGCAGACACTGAGCTGAGAAAGCCGGTGAAAAGTCCGTATGATGAAGAGCAGTATGCGGGTGCCATTAAAAAAGCGGTTGAAGAAGGAAAGTGGCATTGGTTGGAAGACCACACACACGAGACAATGGAAAATATTGCAGAGATTGATAAGTCACAATTGTATGCACAGATTCATAGAGAAGATGATCAATTGACCAGTGCAGACATCATTGCCAAGCTGAGACAACTTGAAAAGTCCAAGCGAGAGCAGGAAAAATCAGAATCAAGAAAGAAACAAGAGCAGCAAGAGAACGAGCGAGACAGCACAGCGCCAGGTTTCAGTCCATTTTAAAGTTTTACCCAGTCAAAAGCGAAAAGTATTGAAATGACAAGGGGTGAAAAAATCAGAGCAAAAAAAAGGCCATGCTGAGCATGGCCTTTTGCGGTTGGGGTTTGGTTTATTAAGCAGATGGTGCATTTCCGCTAGGAGGATTGATATTATTTTTCAACGCATCAATAATATCATCTCTAGAAGTTCTTCTAATACCTCCTTTACAATCCTTAATGGCTTTTTCAAGAGAAGCATTTAATAGATCAAATTGATTTTCATCAATACCATTTTCTAGCTTCGCGAAAATCGATGTACGAACACCCTGAACCTCTCTAGAAATTCTAGCGTACTTATCATCTCTAGATTCACTAGATTCAGAAGAGAATTTATCAGAAACCTTTGTTCTAAGGTCAGAAGCCTTTGTTCTAAGGTCATTTGTACCTCTATATTCCATAGCATCTTCAAACTCTTTAAGTTTTTCCAGGACTTCAAGTATTTTCTCGTCCATGGCTTCATTTCCACTTGATCTAAAAGCACTTTCAAATCCAAGGTCTTTCAGATCTTGGTCAAACGTACTCTCTTTAGAATCTGCTGCTGCACGTTCGATTTGAGTAACCCAATAGTCTCGATGTTTTCTATGTAGACCGACTTTATCGTCTCTAAGTGCCATAATGAGTGCTTCACCAACATCCCCGGCATTACGCTCATTAATGACTATATTTTCTAATACTGTTTGATCGTACTTTGCAGCTTCCACGCCTTTGAGTCGATTTCGTACCGTTGTGTCCTTACGATCTTTTCTTGGTAGCGGTATTGAGGATCTTTTTGCATATTGGCTAACCAAGTGATCACGAAGTTCTTTACAAGATTCTACTTGAATTTTAGAATTAAGACGTTTGAAATCGTCGGGTTCTAAGCCCTCAAGATCTTTTATGCGTGCAATCCTATCTGCTTCGACCTGTGCGTCTTTTTCAGCATTGGCCGCAATGATGAGTTTGTCTAGAGGACTGTAGTCGAGAGAGCCTTTTTTCATGCCTTTTGCCATTTTTTTGAGTGCTTCTTTGACTGCATTGTTATCAGGAGCTATTGCCCCTTCTGATAATGATACACCATCCTTATCCTTATAAAGTTCCATATTTGGATCTCCTAATATGGCATCCTCGTCAAGCATTTTTAAAATCTCATCTGCAAAATATTTGTTCATCTCAGTTTTAAATTGCGCTTGTGCTGTTTGATTTGCTGAATCAATTTGGCTATAAGAATGACATGCTCTGAGGAGTTTGTCGAGTATGGGATTATCCTCAGTGACTCTGTATATTTTGGATATGGTGTCATACAGTTTCCAAGGATCTAGATCTTCATTGCCAGTAGCAAAAGTTACACCAACAACAACACCACGAGCATTGCATTTTGCTTTTAAAGCATTAAAGGCAGTTTCAACATTCTCTTTAACCTTGTCCCCTACAGTAACTGACTTGGCTTTGGCATCTACAAGATTTGCCATGGCTGTATCAAAATCTGCTTTTTCGCTGAAAGATTCCCCATTCTTCAGATAGAAAGCGACTTCATCTTTTGAAAGTGAAGGAATGTCTACATCAAGGGTGTCTGTGTAAAATTCAGCAAGATGTTGAGATATTCCTCCTTCAAGATCTATGCTATGATAAAGACCTGTTAAGGTTGTTTTGAATTTATCGCGAAGTTCTTGATTGCTTTGAAGTTTTATGCGAAGAGGTTTTGGAAGATCGTCGTATACCTTTAGCATCTCACCAGGTTTTGCAGTTTTCATTATCTCTTCCAGACGTGTGGAGAGACTTCTTTTCGCTCCCGCATCAATAGGCTGTTTGGTTTCAGCAGCCCACTCTTTTACGACTGGTGAAATTCCATCTATTCCTTTTTTGAGTCCTTTGGATCCATTGACACGCATCAACATATCAAAACCTTCAGCACGAAATAACGGATCAAAAATTTGTTTTTCTGCGGAATCTTTATAAGCATCTTTAGTTGCTTGATGTCTCCCTTCTTGAGCTGATTTGCTCTCTGATTTTATTTCTTTTTCTTCCGCAGTACTCTGGGCCTCTTTATCTTTTGCGAGCACGCCCTCTAAGATTTTGTTGAGCTCTTCGACATATTTTTTAAGAGTTGCAACTGCAGGTGGTAATGTGCCTTTAATAGATCCACCAACGGGGTTGGCCTTCACAGCGTCGACAATGGCTTTTGCTTGATTTTGATATTCATAACTTTCACCGAACAATACAAAATTATCGACGATGGCTTGATTTATGGCCAATACACCTGGATCTTGGATTCCTTCATCCACCAAATTATCGACTTGAGCTTCTATCTCGGTGACTAGATTTTGTATTTTTGTCTGAGCCGGTGTTGTAACACGAGACATCATTTTGGAATAACCAGTCCCAGCCCAATCACATACCATTTCACCAAAGCTACACAGCTGTTCTTTTATGCCGGGTTGTGCACTTTTAGAATGCATGTATTGATCTAGAAGTGTCAGCACCGAATCATCTTTTGTATCGAATACAGTAGAGAACAAATCTTTGGGTTCTTCTAACACTGAACCATCCACTTCAGTAAGCTCCTTCTGACTCTTGGATTTTCCTAAACGAGCACATTCTGTAAGAACACCTTGTGCCGCTTCTAAGTCAAGATACAAGTTTTTGACGTAATCTTTAGAAGCTTCGAATTTTCCGTTCACAAAAAGAGGTAAACCTAGAACATCTCTTAGCTCATCAATTCCTGTTATTTTTGCTGCTTCATCATTGGTGCAAATATAAACTTGAAGTTGATCCAAAGTTAAACTATTAAATCCTGAGGTTCTCTTAATCTCATTTAATGCCTCCCAAGCACGAATGATCTGTTGTTCAGAAGCATTTGTATAATGTCCACCATATGGTTTCTTATTTGCTCTGAGCAGTTCAATTGTTTCTTTACGAGATTCTAGAGCACCCTCATAGCGTGTTTTGGCCTCGTTATACTCAGTCACTTTATGTTCATAAGAGTCTTTATTTATTATGCCTCCAGCAAGCATATCCTGTTTTTTCAGTGGGAATCGATAAGCACCTTCTATTTTTTTAAGAAGACGAGTTCGAATATTTTTTGCATATGCTTCTAGAGTGTCCCTAGTGATGTCCTTAAATCGTTGCTTTGGACCTCTGTCCCAAGTATATGAAGCCATCAGATCTTCATCTGAGATTACAGATTTTACAAACAATCTGGTATTGTAGCCATATTTTTTAAATTGTTCTTGGGCTTGTTCCTCTGTAAGTCCATCAACAGCAGTTTTCAATGCAGGTCGAGTTTCTCCGGCTTTTAAAGCTGCATAATCTGGATTACTTTTCAGTTCTTCAACAAATGTTTTCAGCTTGCCAGTTGTGCCTTTTGCAGTAAGTGCTGCTTCACGAAAACCTTTTAGTTGTTTGGCAGCAAAATCCAGATTAGGTTTTTCCCCCTCAAGTGCATCTTGACGAACTTTGTAAGCTAGGCCTTTTAATATCTTGTTAACTGCGGTGTTTCCAGCCTTCATAGACTTCCTGCTCTCTTTTAAACTTTTTTGTGTTTCTCGCAAAGACTGAGCCAATGCTTTAGGATAGGGACGATCTAAGCCTTGAGAGAAACGTATATTTTTGTCAGAAGAAAACTCTTTATACTCGGTTCTACGTCTACGATTAACTTTATCACTCAGATCTTTGAATGATTCCAAGAGCTGACTTTCTTGATATTTAGTCATAGATTCAGCCAGACTGTCATCAGTCGCATTGCCTTGCTTACATGCTTTTTCATAACTTTCCAATGCACGTTTTCTATACTCAACAACCTTTTTAACTTGACTCATTAAATCTTGGTAAGGTTTTAATTCCTCTGGTATAGATTGTGTAGATCTAGGAGCCGTTGTTTTACCTCTTATGGTGACAGACCTGTCAGAAGATTGTCCAGATGCCACTATTTGTGCATTGATTGCATAATATCGATCCTCTAAATCTGACTCTACTTTTTGAAAAGAGCCACCCTCGTCATTAATACCAGATAGATATTTGGCACACACAAACAAGAATTGCTGCTGTTGATTAATAAGTGTATTATCTTTATTAGGTTGCGTTTTTGCTTGTTCAAAGAGCCCCTTGAATGACTTCTGTGCTTTCTCTGCTTCATCTTTATACTTGTCTTTAGATTGAACAAAAACATCGGTTAGTTTTTTGACACGGGTAAGTTGTTTTTTTTGTTTCTCCATTGATTGTCTAACATGAGAGGATGTGGCACTTTTAAGTACTTCATCAATAGCATCAATGGCACCTGTAATGTTGTCAGACGCAGATTTCATGCTAGGGTCAACAAAGTCCATACCAGAATCATTGTCAAGATGTTGTTCATAAGTACCGATTTCTTCAAGGGCGTTTAACTCTTGCATGATGCCTTTAAATTTTTCTGAATTAGTACCTGTAGAAAGAAGCGCTTCACGCAAAGATTTAATACCATCGCTCAATGAGTGCTCAGTTTCTGCTGCAGACTCTTTAGTATTCTGAATGAGTTGTATAGATTCTTTGAGATTTGCTCGACTTTTTAAGCCTTGAACATATTGAATAGCTTTTTCTGAAAAGGCTATTAGCTTCTCTTTTACTTTGGGGTCTGTTGATCCAGTATCCTCAAGATAATCCTGTACTAAGTCACTTGATGGACTTTGGGGGGCCAAGGTTGAGCTGGGTTGCACAGATGCAATCAAATCTTCTAGCTTTTTAATAATGTCATCATATGTAAAAAGTCGCATGTCAAGGTCAGTCAGATCAGACTGATATTTTGCTCTTGCTATTGGTTCAAATATGAACATTCTTCTATAAATAGCGTTAATTTCGGAGTGATACGCTTTAAAATTTTTATCAGTTCCCATTTTATTAAAAAGCCGTTGCAAGTCTGTTGCTTGTTCATCGACTTCGTTTTCAAACCTTGCTAGGTCAGATACTAGTGACTCTTGTAGAGTTGAGAATGATTGGCTAAGTAATGGTGTAGTAGCAACCTGTGGCTTCACATCTGGGAAATAAGAAAGTTTTCCATCTTTACCCAGTGCGACTGGTTTTTTAATTTCTTCTAGGCTCTCAAGTTGAGCTTTGTTTAAAGAAATCCTCTCTTGTGCCAGGGTAAGACTGTCTATTGTAAGGTCTAGATCAGAAATTTGCTGGTTCATATAATCTTTTATGGCATCTTTTTTTTGTTGCTCGTTAAATCTATCAAAGTCGTTGAACATACCTTGAATGCTCTCCTTGAAACAACCAGCAAGCAGTAATCGGTCCGGGTCCAAACCTCGTGTGCGTTCAGGTGTCTGTATAATAAGTTCTTGAAATCCTTCGTCTTTGAGAAGGTCTAGAGAGCCTTTCATATTTCTTAATTGAGTAATATAAAAATCATACGCCTCCTCAGATTGGGGTTTGCTAGTCTCAACCAGTTCGTTAATCTGGTCAATCAATCCTGAGGGGTCGCCCATGTACATGTCAGCATATATGGCTGCCAAGCTGTCATTTCTGACCATGTTTCTCAAGGAATCTATGCGATCATTAAAGAAAGTATAAGGTCTTCTTCTATCTGCATCTCCCATCATTGTAGTAATCGCCTCTCTTATATTTGCTGGAAGATTGGCAAAATGAAACGCAACATCATGTTCGGTTGAGTATACAGTATTGTCACCATGCAGGCCCATTTTTTTTATAGCCTCTAGGGATGCGTCTTGTAGGTTCACAATGTTGGAAAGTGCCTGATATCTTGCAGGTGAACTGTCCTGCACAGACATATAGTTGTTCATGGAATCTGTAAAAGCATCGATTTTACGCTGAATGTCAGATTCTTCTCCCGAGTATTCCAGTATACAATCTTCAATGTCTTCTTGGGTTTCTTGACTCATTGCTGCTACCCCTTGCCCTCGAAAGAACCAATTCCTTTCTTCTTTTCTTGCATCATGCATTTTTTCACTTGTAAATTTAGCCATTAGGCCTGTATTTACAGCAGAAACTACAGATTGGATTGATGCAGGATAAGTGAGTCCATCCAATTTTTTAATGATCAACTGATAAATAAAATCATTGCCTTGGGGAACAGCAGCCTTAATTTCATTCTGGGTAAATTTACTTTTTTCATAGGCTTTACCTTCCGACAACCTTACCAACAACGCACTTCGTCCTTGCAGAGCATTAACCATCGTTCTCATACTTTCTTCCATATCGGCGTCAAAAGTTTTAGTTTCAACATTTTGCAATAAATTCCGTACAGCTCTCTGGAGACCTAACGCTTTTTGTACAGCTTTCGGTGAATACTCCGTGCGTGCTGCTTTCTCTTGTTGTCTAATGATAGCATCGATGGGCTCAACGCATTCTGAACCATACTGGTGGATTAATTCGCCTCTACGTTCCATAAGTTCATCCCTATCTTCAGCAAGGTCGTCAAGCGTTGTTTGGTATGCATTTTCGGCAGTGGTTTTTTCATCATGATCCTGTATGTTTTTAGCCGTGAATCCATCACGCATGCCATCTCTATCTGCTAGTACAACTTCTTCATCAGGTTGATTTGGTACAATAGCGTTGCAGACTCCATAGACTTCACCAGAACGATATTGTATCTCGTCAAATTCTGTTCCCTGCAATAAACTCCCATTAGTGGTAGAATATTTTCTGCCTGTTTCTAATTTAGACCCTACCTGAAGATAATAGTGATCAGGTTGGATTTTGTTTCTTACTGCCTGCTTGAGTTCTTCCTCCAATGCATCTTCAAGACGTGATCTTCCACCAAAGAATCCTATGCGAATGCTGTTATTATATGCATCTAAACCTTGTGGATTTTCTTGAAAGAAATGAGTTATCATGTGTTCCATAAAATTAGATAGATCTGTATCACTTTTAGTGACTTTATTAACTTCTGTTATTACACTCTTTGGTTCGCTTACTCCTCGTAAATGTTGACCGATGAGTGCTTGCCTATCTTGATTAAGTTGTTCCAGAATGTGAATTCTTTCTTTTATTGATTTGTCTGTAAAATAGGCTTCTATTGCAGATTGCATTGTTTGTTTAGGCATGATGGTCTCCTTAAAAAGTTAATGATTGGGATTCATATAGACCAAGTTCCAGAAAAAAACCTGAATTTTTTGAATTTTTTTGTATTTATATAATTAGAGATAGAAAAATATGAGTCAATGACGACTTTTATTGGTGTGAGTTTGCATAGATATGAAAAGCAATACGGTTGAAAAAAAAGATGTTTTGAGTATTTTATAAGCATGGTAGAGGCAAGATCAATGCGCCCATGTTGAGAGCATATTGGAGAGTCTGGTGTGATACAATAAAATGACTGGGGCTGGATTCTGTATGGTGGATATGGCATAATTGTTTTTCATGCAAATGGAAGCAACATGGATATTATCAATCAATTATTGGGCGCAGTCGACCAGATTAAAGCCAATATTCCTGAGATTTTAAACTTGATTGCCATTGCCTGGATGGTTCAGGCGGCCAATATGTTTATGAACTATCGCTTAAATATTTTTGGTATTATCCCTCGCCATGTGATTGGCTTACCTGGAATAGTGCTATCACCATTTTTACATGGCAATTTAACGCATATATTCATGAACTCTTTATTCTTTTTTGCCATGGGTGCCATGGTTTCTTTACATGGTATGTCCACATTCTATGTGATCTCAATCAGCATCACTCTAATTTCTGGGGGTTTGGTGTGGTCTTTTGCAAGGCTTGCCTGCCATGTTGGGGCCAGCGGTTTGATTATGGGCTATTGGTCATATGTGATGGTCTATGCCTATTACAACCCACAGCTAATCGATCTGATAGCTGCAATTCTAGGGATGTATTACTTTGGGGCTGACTTGCTATCCAGTGTGGCACCCGGGGAAAAAAATGTGTCCGTAGAGGGGCATTTGGCAGGCTTAGCTGCTGGTGTCATCACCGCTGCGTTTTATCAGCCAATTTGTCAGGTGATATCAACCGGTGCATGGGATGTTTTTGGTGTGTATTTAGAATGCATTGTCTAGACAAAAGTGAAGGTGTTTTGGTAGCACGTGTCCGCCTCTGATTGACCAGAATAGTAAAATCAGCGCCCACTTTTAAGAGAGGGCTAGGTCAAACAAACGATTCAGATTTTATAATATGGCACAGAAGTTTTTTCGATATCCCACAGTGACATGGTGAGAATGTTATGGGTTTTGGCGTTGAGGCATAATGGCTAAATTTTGAGACTGAGGTCAGTGAGTGAATTAACACTTGGATGATAGTTGGAGGTAGCCATCTCAGGTTGATATTCATAAGAGAGGATGAAAAAATATTGTTTCGAGGCAGCGATGTGTATCATGATTTGATTGCATGTGGCAAAGGGCCATGCATGAAAAAAAATCAATAAATAGAATATATGAACAGGAAAGAAATTTATTTGTGCAGAATCTTGAACAGTGGTCTATAAGTCAATGTAATTAGACGAATAGATGAGGTATATACATGAACTCTAATCATACAGAAAAACACACACAAGACGATCTAAGTCGATTCTACGCTGAGAGAGATGCTGGTGAAAGCCCTGGAAAAGCGCTAGGAATGGATGGTGTTTCAAATGCAGCATACATGATCGGGAATAT
Source organism: Pseudomonadota bacterium (assembly GCA_036121365.1). Taxonomy (GTDB): domain Bacteria; phylum Pseudomonadota; class Gammaproteobacteria; order Comchoanobacterales; family Comchoanobacteraceae; genus UBA7916. Next base: position 42,158 of record JAZAFR010000028.1, read on the forward strand.
GATTTTAGATTCTAGTTTAAATGGGGCTGTGTCATGGGTTACAAGCAGTTTTAAAAGCACATGGCGTCGTATTGCCAGATACATGCCTTTAAGAAAAACAACAGAAAATCAAAATCCAGAAAAAATCAGAGAAAAAAAAGGGTGGTTTGGAGAGTTAGAAAATCCAGATACATACTTATTCTTATTGTGTAGTTCAGGCCTTAAAAATACACTTCAACAAGGCAGAGCCACCTTTATTATTAGACAGTTATTGAGAATACCAAAGTTTGGTGAATTTGAAGATATATCACAGGCATCTAGTAAGATTGCAGAAGAGCTAGAGATAGAAGGAGCAGCCACAGTCTTAAGTATTGAAGAATTACTTCGTTCTTTTGTAACATTGCTGTGGTCCAAGTGTGATGGGGAATATGAGGATAAAAAGATATTTGCCAAGGACATTGCAGAATTGGCTACACAGCTCTTAGTGGATCATGATGACGAGAAAACGCCGGGAAGTAAAGTCGTAGAGATATTAAAGTTTGCTAAAAAACATGACGTGCTACAGGTTTTTATTGAGAATAATCAAAAGATAGCTAAATTGGCATGTGAGATATGGGAAAAAAAATCAGATCAGACCGAAAGTATTGGGTTTGATAAAAAAGCAGTCAAAGCTATGGAGCCTGTAATAGCGTTGGTGCTAAAGGAAGGGCTAAAGAATGAAAAAAGTTTTCCAGTCACCGCAGATTTTTCTGGGGTGTTGGTGGATATGATTGCAATGGATCATGCCAGCAGGGAAAAGCCTACCTTGGTGAATTTGACAGATACGATATTTCAATTAGCCGCCTCAAATACAACAATTAAAGATAAACTGTCATCAAAAGGCGAAGAAAAATTGACAGATGAAGCAAATGGAGTACTGGAGTTTCTCAGAGGTTTCTCTATCAATGCACTAAAGGTTAATGGTCTCGGTATATGCTTACAGAACGAATTAACCAATTTAGAAAATCAAAAGAAAGAACTGGTTGATTTTATGAATAAAAGAAAAGCGCAAGGTGCTGAAAAGTCAAGAGGTTTGGTTGTCCTAGGTGAAGAAAGTAAAAAACTAACAGAGATGCTCAATGTATTACAGAATGCCGAAATTGGTCAAAGAACAGATGACAAACTACAGTTGTTAAATATGGTTTGGGAATACAAAAGAGAGGAGGTGAAAAAGGGAAAAGAGTGCAGATCGAGAGCCAAGAAACTACTAGATAAAGTCAACGATTTCTCAAAGGTACATCATTTGTGCAGTGAAGAAAAAGAGTATATGGCGAATATGAGTCAGAAAAAGACGTATTTCGAGGAAAAACAACAAGAGCTAACGCTTGAAAAGAGCAGAACAGATTTTAATGGCACATTTCTAAGCGTGCATGAAGAAATAATCAAGTCCAGAAAGCATGTTTCTGAAATATTGTCACAAATTAAAGCAGGACATATGGTTCATCATGGGTTGGAGTGCTTCTCTTTTCATGATCAGCAAGAAATGATAAAAGCAGCCCAAAAAAATGGTCTAGATAAAGATGAGGTCAATATACTTTTAACAACGCCCGAGATGCAGAAAAAGATTCGGCGTTGGAAAGGTAAAGAGACAGATAGAAATAGAGCGCAACTGCAGGGAGTCAAAGAAGTACAGTTAAAGCATATGCAAGCAGAGGAAGACAAAGCACTTAAATCATGTATACAAACAATGCGACACGGGTTGGCAAGTAGGGACAACTGGCAGACACGTGCAGTGGTGTATATCGTGGCATTTCTAATGTACTTTAGACTAACAGGGATTGATTTTTTGTTACGATTGCAAAGAAAGGTAGAGAAGCGCAATGAAAAAAGAGGAGCTCCAATCGATGAGTCTTTGCTGGCAAGATTGATAAAGTCTGTGAACATGATTAAGCAAAGAAATCCTGAATTCTGGAAAAAAATGAATAAGGGGGTGGGCGCTGATATTCGAGGAGTTTTAAAATTATTATTGGTAGAAAGAGCTCGTGGATACCTCTACACAAGACCCAAACACATAGAGGACAATATCAGAAACATCTTTGATTATGTCGTGAGACAAGGGGTTTCTGTAGAGAAAACATACGAGCCCGTCAATCTTCTATTGAGCATCTGGACAGATCCTGAGAGCTTCAATGCTCGTTATGACGATCTCAAAAAGCAGGTGCATAAGAAAAAGATCCTGACACCCACAAAGAAAAATGTAATAGATGAAGATCACTTAGATCTTGAGTCAAGCAAGAAACCCAGGCCCAAAAAGGGTTAATGACAATGATTCAATCAATCAAGACAGTCGCTGTCATTGCGAGTTTTTCTTATCTCGTTTCCTCTCTATTTCGCACAGTAGTTTTTTACGAATACGCAGATGCTTAGGAGTTAATTCTACAAGTTCGTCATCATTGATAAAATCCAGTGCTTGCTCAAGAGAGAATTGAATGGGGGGGGTGAGTATGAGGTTTTCATCGGTGCCAGCGGCACGTATGTTGGTCAATTGTTTGCCTTTGAGAGGATTGACCACAAGATCATTATCTTTACTATGAATGCCAATAATCATGCCGGTATACACTGTTTCTCCATGCCCAATGAGCAGCTTTCCCCGCGCTTGGAGGTTGAAGAGTGCATAGGCAAGTGCTTTTCCTTGTCCATTGGCAATCAGAACACCGTTGTTACGCTGGCCAATCTTCAGATCAAGAAACGGGCCATAGTGGCTAAACAAGCTATGTAAAATCCCGGTGCCACTGGTGAGTGTTAGGAATAGACTTCGAATGCCGATCAATCCACGTGTGGGCATGATATAGTCAATTCTCACACGCTCGCCTGGTAAAGATATCATTTCCTGCATTTGGCCTTTACGCGAATTTAAAAGATCAATGATGGAGCCTTGGTGAACCTCTTCAATGTCAACAGTCACATGTTCATAAGGCTCCTCTTTGCTGCCATCTGGATTGGTTCTCACGATAACTTCAGGGCGGCTGACAGCCAATTCAAAGCCTTCACGACGCATATTTTCAATGAGTATGGCAAGATGCAGCTCCCCTCTACCGCTGACGACATATTTTTCACTGACATCGTCCATTTCAACACGCAGAGCAACATTGGTTTTAAGTTCAGCTTCAAGACGTTGACGAATGTTTCTGGAGGTGACAAGTTTGCCATCTTGTCCAGAAAATGGAGATGTATTAGGTTGAAAGGTCATGCTCACTGTAGGTTCATCCACAGTCAACTCAGGCAATGATTGAATAGATTGGGGATCACAGATTGTATCGGATATGTGCAGGGGATCTATGCCAACAATGCCGACAATATCACCAGCTTGAGCACTTTCAACTTCTTCGCGCTCAAGTCCATTGAAACCAAGTACTTGTAAGGCACGGCCAGAGCGCTTTTTATCATGGCGGTCAACGATAGAAACGACTTGATTTCTAGTCACAGTGCCTCTGTGTATGCGGCCGATACCAATCAAGCCAGTGTAGGTATTGTAATCAAGCTGAGAAATTTGTAGTTGCAAAGGGCCAGAGGGGTCAACCTTGGGTGCAGGGACACGTTCTATGATCATGCGAAACAAGTCATCCATATTGCCTGTTTTAATGCTGGGGTCTGTGGTAGCAAAGCCTTGCAACGCAGATGCATAACAAACAGGGAAGTCCAGCTGTTCATCGGTTGCTCCGAGCTTATCAAAGAGGTCAAAAGTTTGATCAACAACCCAGTCTGGACGAGCACCATCTCTGTCTATTTTATTGATCACAACAATGGGCTTGAATCCCATATCAAATGCTTTTTGGGTGACAAAGCGAGTCTGGGGCATAGGCCCATCAACAGCATCAACCAGAAGCAATACGCTATCAACCATGGATAAAACGCGTTCCACCTCACCACCAAAGTCAGCATGCCCAGGGGTGTCAAGAATGTTAATGCGTGTGTCATTCCATGTCAAAGCAGTATTTTTAGCCAGGATGGTGATGCCACGTTCTTGTTCTTGTTGGTTTGAATCCATCACGCGTTCTTGGTTGAGTTCTTTATTACTGAGGCTGCCAGACTGACGCAGCAGCTTGTCGACTAAAGTTGTTTTTCCGTGATCAACGTGGGCAATAATGGCAATGTTTCTTAGTTTTTGGGACATTTTTTTCTCAGTATTCAAGAGGCAATAAGATAGCACATTTAAGAGGAAAGAACAACATGAATGGATGAGAATGTCCAAATGACATTTTTAGGAATAATAGGGCAGATGCGTCAGGTTGCTAAATGCAAAGAATTGTTAGCCGTTTTAGCAAGGATATGGGTATAAAGGTATGTTACAATCTAGAGAGATAGGTAATTTTCCAATAGCCATTAAGCCATAGAAGATGTGAATGATATGTTGCAGTGTTAGGAGAGTTTCTTCAATTGGCTTAATTGGGATTAAAATAGCTGGCTATACAAAAATTTGCGAAGCATTGTGTTTTTGTGGTTTATATTATACAATAACCAGAATTAAATCATCAGTTAGGACTAAAAAATGTCAGTTATGAATATGAATATGGTCAACCCTTTGAGCTGGCTTTGGTCAACAGAGGGCAAAAAGTTAAAAGAACAGGCATACAACGGCAGTGAAGTTAAAGAACAAGCGCAGTCAAAAGAGACCGTCTTAAAAAAAATAAAAAACGGGTGGGTGGCTTTAAAGGAAAGAGGCAGAAAGCTGGTCAGTACATACAGAGTCTTCTTCATGCTAATCGGATGCTCTAAACAGTGGCACACGCTATGTTTGATGTTGTTCATGCTGGTCCCCAAAATGGTGTTGATGCAATATGTGTTTTCTTATGCAGCGATATGGAGTCAGGCATTGATGGCAAAACAATTGAATATACTAGCAGTAGGGATGCATTTGATTGTAATGAAATTCGTGGCAGAGGGAGTTGGTGCAATCAACCAAATTTTAATGAGTCATCTAAAATGTAAAGTGCCTGAGGGAGTGCGATTAAATATAAAAAACTACATGGAAAATAGGGGTAACTTGTCTTTTTTGCAAGAAAGAGAGTTCCAAATTGGCCAAGGTATAAAAAGTTTTGATGGATCAGGTAATGCTCCCATTGAGCAAACAGTATCAGGGGAGATAGAGCCGTTTCTTGATTTGTTTCTTGGCTTGCACGCAGTGTTTGGTATATTGTTTTTTTGGGTGTGTAAGGCGCTCATAGAGCTCAGTGTGATCGGTTTGCTGAAACAGGGGATGATGGTGATGGGCGTCATTGTGTTAGCAACGGTGATATTGTCAAGATTGACTGGGTATAGAAAAATGGCAGAAGGGGCTAGGATTGCAGAATCAAAATTTTATCAGAACCTTACGGGAATTGCCAAAGATCCCAATATTCGTTTTTATCCAAATTTGTTAAGCCAAGCCACCAATGACCTAGGAAAATACAGCAAAAAAATAACAGGGAATAAGTGGTGGGCAAGCTGGTATCAAAACTTAATTGATATGCTATCAGGAATGATTAGAGAAGGTATTGAGCCGGTTATGGTGTTGGTTGTATTTTTAAGCACTTATTTAAAAACATCAATGAGCTATGATGTATTGAGTACCAATTTGAGTGCCATTGCTCAATTGTGTTCTGCCATCAGTTTCGTATTGATGTTTTTGCCTGAGGTAGCTGACTTAAATGCATTTACAGAACACTTAAGTCGATTGGGGGATGATTATCTGTCCAAGAATAAAGCAACAGAAAAAATCACACATCATGGCTTAAGGTCAAGCGGTTCTTGTGAATTTGCAGGACCTAAAGAGAAGACCAATGGGAAGGTCTTAAAAGTTGCAGCCGAGTTAACCATAGCAGCTCAGGCAGAGCATATAAAAAAGAAGCCATTTAGGAAATATTTATACAAAGGCAAGGCATTAGAGATAGCAGGTGGGAAGCTGACAGCTGTATTTGGTAAAAATGGAGCGGGAAAGAGCTTATTGTTCAATACAATTTCAGGATTGATTCCCGGTATCAATAGAGATGAGAAGATAAAAAACAATGCCTGTTTTTCTGTGTACTGTATGCAGAATTATACACAATTGATACCGAGAGAGGGTTCAAATGATCCGTGGACTCCTATGCAGATCATGGCGCTTTGGTGGCCTCAGAGAAATGATGGTTTGAACATAGAAGATATCGACGAAGAGAAAGATGAGTTGATATATACCGATTCAGACGGTAAAGCTCAGAAAGTAAGCTTTACTGAGTTAAAAACTCTCATGAATGGCTATCTGAAAAAGCTTGGTTTTGAGATATTGGATGGTCAGGGTAAAAAAGTGACAACAGTTGACGGCATAAAATACAGTAAAATAAACTTTGATCATATGTCAGGGGGGCAGAAGAAAAAGTTTCGTTTGGCGTTGTTTTTGGCTATGGCTAAAGAAATACAGCCAAGTGTGTTTTTGATTGATGAGCCATACAACGATCTAGATTTTGATGCCACCACGCAATTCAAGAGTTTAATCAGAGAAATTAAAAAGGAAGGCAAAGAGGAAGACAAAGAGGACGCCAAAGGGTTTGAAAAAACATCAATATTCATTGTGACACACAGCGACAACAATCAGAATGATTTGGAACGTTATGACCAGGTATTGTTTTTATCTGCAGAGAGCTTAGGTGAAGGGGGTTCAAATGTCGGTTTTTATGGCAGTGTTAAAGATTATAAGGAATGGAGTAAACTTTGTATGGGTGAAGCCAAAGCTGTGAAAGAGGAAAATGTATATTATCCCATGGCGAAAAAAGCTGTATGACGATCATAAATTAGATGGTAGAAGCATTTAGTGAGATGAATCTGTATCGAAAAAATGATAAATTTAGAAACAAAATGTCAATGTTCATTTGTCAGTTGGTTCTAGAAAAATAATGATTCTAAGTATGCATTGAAAGTTATATGTTTACATTAATTGGGGTGGTTTTTTATATAATTCATATGGATGGCATGATGTTTATAAGTGGCTGAGACATAGAAAACAAAACTAGAATAAAGAAATGGAGCAGAATTTTAATAAATGTTGAATAGATCAAGTGGATGAGATACAGAGTTAGTGGGGTGAAAGAAAAGAAAGTGTTATTTGGAGGCAGGCTTGAGCTTTGAAATTGTTTTTTGTATAATCTAACACGAAACTAATACGATCTCATAAATGCCAATATTGATGAATGCCGTTAACTATCTCAATCCACTTCAGTGGTTTTCTTGGGGGTTGAAAGCAAGAAGCGGGAAAGACAGTGCGAAGAAGTATGTTGACAGGGAAAAAAAACAGGCACAGTTGAAAAAAAACGGTTTGCAATCACTCAAGGAAGGGTTCCATAAGTTGGGCAGTAAGTATGTGGTGTTTTCTAAATTGATCGGTGACGCTCGTCAGTGGTCTACATTCATATTATTATTGCTGATAATGCTTCCCCAATATGCCATTCCTGCTTATTTGATTACACATGAAAACCTCTGGACCCAGGCATTAGTAGATAAGCAGATGAATTTATGGGCAGTGGGAATTAATTTCATAGCGATAGGGTTTGTTGGTATGGCGGTTCAGATGTTGTATCAACTTATATTAAATTATCTAACCGTTCAAGTGGCTCAAGGGTTTCGTGACAGTATTCATAGCAAGATTGAAGGCAAAATCAACTTGGCTTATATTCAAGAGAAAGAAATGCTAATAAATCAGGAAGTCGGTGCTGATAAAGGCGCAAATAGTGCCTCAATACAGCAGGTTTTATCAAGAGAGGTTGAAAGTTTCGTTCGTAAATTTGTTAAGTTTCATAATGTGTTTGGATTTCTATTATTTTGGGTGATCAAAACAGCATTAAGTCTGTATGCAATTGGCATGTTGGCTAAGGCTTTGGCTGTTGCGAGTGTCGCAATCGCAATGACAGTACTCATCTCAAGTGTATGTGACATCAAAAAAGTAGCAGAGGGAGAGCGACATGCAAGGGGTCAGTATGAACAAAATATGAATTGTATGATGGTGCAAAAAAGAATTGGCGCTAATCCCAACTTACAGAGTCAAGCAACAGAAAACTTAAGAAAACACAGTAAGAATATAAATAAGCATGGCTGGTGGATGCAGCTATATTCAGATTTCATTGAAACCATTGCCATGACTTTATATAAGTCGATAGAGCCTGTAGTGATGTTAGCTCTGTTTTTACAAAGTTACTTAGAGACTGCCATGAGTTACGATATTTTAAGAACAAACCTAGGCATGGTTGTGGAGCTATTTGGAGCGGCAAGCGTCGCGATGTTTTTTATGACAGAGGTTGCCGAGCTAAGCATGTACACCAGCCATGTATCAAGAATTTACAATGATTATCTATCTGACCAAAGTTCTGAGCCACCAGTCACATCTGCCAGCCTGAGAGCACGAGGAGAGTGTAGATATTCAAAGGACCAACAAATACTTCATTTTATTGCTGAAGTTGCAAAGGGTGCTGGCATCAGGAATGATGAAAAATTCAGATCATTCAACTATGAAGGAAAGCCTTTAGAGATAAGAAAAGGTGAAAAAACAGTGGTGTTTGGTTTGAATGGGGCCGGTAAGTCGCTGTTTTTTAACGTTTTGTCTGGAGTTGTGCCAGGAGTCAAAAGGGGAGAGGGGATTGCAGGAAACTCATGTTTTTCAGTGTATTGTATGCAGAGTCCTGAGTTACAGATTCAGCGAGGAGATGGAAAACCTTGGACGCCAATGCAGATACTGACTTTGTGGTGGCCTCATCCAAGCCCAGTCTCTGCAGAAAACATTGATGAGGAAAAAGGATCTTTAGGATATATTACTCATGATGGAAAAGAGAGTAAGGTCAGTTACAAAGATTTAAGAGGCGACATAAACGGGTATCTCGAAAAATTGGGCTTTTCGATTGAAGAGAATGGGTCGCCATCTACAGTCGAAAGCGTGGCAAGAAACCAGAAAGATTTTAACACAATGTCCGGAGGTCAAAAGAAAAAATTGACACTGGCAATCTATCTTGCAATGGCAAAGGCAATACAGCCACGTGTGTTTTTGATTGACGAGCCGTGTAATGATCTTGATGCTGAAGCAAAAAAAGCCTGGAAAAAGATCATAGAAGAAATGAACGATCAGAGAGAAAGGGAAGCATTTCAGGAAACGTCTACATTTATTATTAATCATGATGACAGTACAACCACGGAGTTAAAAAAATATAATAATGTGCTTTTTTTAAAAGCGGACATGACAAATTCGGAAGATACAGATCCATCGACAAAGAGTAACATTGCTTTTTTTGGAGAAGTCGACAACTATATAAAATGGCATAGAGAGCTTTTTGAAGGGGATCAGGAACAAACGAGTGATATAGTACTTTCACTAACCTCCTCCCCGGCTACACAAGGAAGTAACAATAGGAGCAGAAGACGCAGTAGTCGTTTTTAGACTCTCGACCTGCGCAATACATCGGTAAGATTTCATGCTTATAGGGCTTTTTTGTGAGGCCTGGATTTTTTGTTTTTTCTTGCGACAATAGCCACATTTCTCACCTATTAGCAAGACCATAGTTTTTGATCTCACCATTGGATTATAAGTTTATAATTGAGTATAAAGGAAATAAAATCAATTTTGATGTTGGGTCTACAGGAAAGGGTTGAAGAGGCGAAAAAACAGAGGGGATGTATTGATTGGAGGCTGCTTAAGTCAGCATAAGAGTGCTTTCTTAAGTGCATAAAAAAGTAATATTGTAGTGGCTTTAGGTAAATAAAATACAGTGAGTCAGATAAAATGTACGTTTGGTTATGGAGTTATGGCTATCGGGTTATAGATTTGGATATGGGTGCTGTTTTAGATGCAGGTGATTGGCCGATGAGAGTGTAAAATGGCAAGTTGATAAATGGGCACGTGGGCGTTGATGTATTTAATTTCAAAATGAGAGATGCCATCTGGGGTTGGATCGAGCTGAGACAGATGTGTGTGTAGACCATGCTGGCAGGCGACAATTTGGCAAGATTCAAGGTAGTAGAGCCAATTGCTACGAACTAGAGTGATGGGGCTGAGATTAAAAAAAGTGGGTGCGATGGGATGGGCGTACCAGCGGCGTTTTTCATGTTGTTTTTTTGGCCATGGGTTGGGGTAAAAAACGGTATGCATCGCAATGGGTATGTTGTGTTGATTCAGTAGTTTCCAAAGGTCAACGCAATCCATACACAGTATCATGACATTATCAGGTGTGTTTTTGCGTAGATGTGCTAAGCGATGTTGTGATTGGTCAGCTGCGATAATCCAATGATTTGGGTATTGTGTTGCAAGCGTTCGGCTACTGGTGCCTTTACCACAGCCAGAATCAACAATGAGTGGCATGGGGTTTTGCTTGTGGCGGTCAAGAAAATATTGAAATACGTCATGGCTTCGAGCAGATATGGGTTTTTTATAGGTGTTTTTCATGTGCTTGCGATTGAGAGACACGCAAGACATTTGATCACATGGGGAATGGTTGCTATGGATGTGATAAGAGGAATCAACAGGGCTGGCAGTCATTTTAATGGTGTAATAACAAGGTTTTAATTCTATCATAGCGAGGGAGTTAGCACAAGATTCAAGGAGAAAGAGCGGCCATTAGATAAATTGAGAGACAGTAGAACTGGGTTGGGTATATCCTGTGGTCGTGAGGGATTTTAAATGGCCAAACATTAAAAAATGTGGTTGATGAGTATATTGGGATATCAAACGAAAAATAAAGACAAATTCTTAAGATTAGTAGGGTAATATAGGTATACATGGATATTGAGCTCATGTATATTGTATGAATCAAGAGAGGTGAATATGGACGCAACATTACTATCGCGCATACAGTTTGGTTTTACCATGACAGCACACATCATTTATCCATCGATTAGTATTGGGATAGTGACTTTTTTAGTATTGATGGAAGGAATGTATCTATACACAAAAGATATGATTTATTTGTCAATCTGCAAGTTCTGGACGAAGATTTTTGCATTGACCTTTGGCATGGGAGTTGTTTCAGGTATTGTGATGGAGTTTCAGTTCGGAACCAACTGGGGAGGGTTCCCTGAAAAAGTAGGGCCAATTTTAGGTGTGTTGTTCACATATGAAGTCCTCACAGCATTTTTCATTGAGTCGGGATTTTTAGGGATTTTATTGTTTGGATGGAAAAGAGTGCATCCAGCATTACACTATGTCTCTACGTGCATGGTGGCCTTTGGGACAACATTATCAGCATTTTGGATAATGGCTGCCAATTCATGGATGCAGACGCCCAGTGCGTATCGGATTAATCAAGATGGAAGTTTTGTCTCAGATTCATGGCTGGAAGTTATTCTCAATCCCTCCACTCTGTCACGGTTTCCCCACATGCTTCTTTCGTGTTACATCACAGCAGTTTTTTTAATACTTGGAATCAGCAGTTATTATCTGTTTTTCAAAATACACACAAAAACTGCTAAGATATGTGCCAATTTTGCTATTATTGCAGGTTGTATATTAATGCCCATACAATTATTTATGGGACATCACGTCGGTGTGGTGATGCACAAATATCAGCCAATAAAAATTGCTGCAATGGAGGGCATATGGGAGACACAAAAAGGTGCGCCAACGATATTATTTGCCATTCCAAATCAAAAGGCAGAAAAAAACGATTACGAAATTGCAATTCCAAAACTGAGCTCTTATTTGAACACGGGTGACTGGAATGGTGAAATGCAGGGCTTAAAAAGTGTGCCAAGGCAAGATAGGCCAAATGCATTCATTGTATTTTGGACATTCAGGCTGATGGTGGGTTCAGGTATGGCCATGTTGGCTGTTGCATACCTAGGTTTGCTCTTAAAATGGTATGATCGACATTTGACATCAAAGTGGTACCAAGTGATCTGTATGTTGGCATCACCATTGGGATTGCTTGCCATAGAGACAGGGTGGATGAGTGCTGAAATTGGGAGGCAACCATGGGCAGTGTATGGATTATTGAGAACAAATGATTTGGCTTCACGTGTATCAGTAAGTCAGGTGCTGACATCACTGATTTGTTTGATTGTTGTCTATGGGTTGGTATTTGGCTATTTCTTCACAAAATATTTACTCAAAGTGATACAAAAAGGGCCAGACAGAGACATGGAAATAAAAGAGCATGACAGTTTGGCATTCAACTATATGTCAACATTTAAGGATCAAAAAAAAGAGAAAGACGACAGAGGAGCAACATGATATGAGTCGATATTTAGAAAAGCGAAGAGGAGGGTAATCTCATGGGGTCAAATCTTGCAGTGATGTGGATGTCTATTATTGGTTTTGCGGTAATCATGTATGTCATATTGGACGGTTTTGATTTGGGGATTGGTATTTTATTTCCACTTTTTCCGCGGCCTCATCATAGATCATTGATGTTGTCGACTGTCATACCAGTATGGGATGGCAATCAGACTTGGTTGGTTTTTGGAGGTGCCTGTATGTATGGGGCTTTCCCAAAAGCATTTGCTGCAATTTTACCAATGATATATGCGCCAATGATAATGATGCTAATCGCTTTGATTTTTAGAGGCGTTGCATTTGAGTTTCGCATGAAGGCAGTACGGACAGTATGGATTTGGGATATATCGTTTTGTCTGGGTTCCAGTATCGCAGCATTTTGCCAGGGTGTGATATTGGGGACATTTATGCAAGGGTTTGGTTCTATTACGCCCAGTTATATGAATATTCCACATTACCAATGGTTGACAGCATTCAGTTTTATGACGGGCATTGGAACCATGTCTGGTTACGTTTTGTTGGCGTGTTGTTGGTTGATCGTCAAAACTAAGGCAAGTTTGCAGAAAAAAGCCTACGAGTATGGTAAGATCACTTGTCTGGTGGTGGCATTTTTCATGTTGGTATTCAGCGTTTGGACGCCGTTTTTGGGGGATGTGCATTATCAGAGATGGTTGGCAATAGACAAAGTATTATATTTAAGTGTGTTACCAGCAGTGACAATAGGTTTTTTTGTTCTAAATTGGCATTGTTTGGAAAGAAAATACGAGAAGCTTGCAATGTTCAGTGCTGTCTGTATTTTTCTATGTGGTGCAGCGGGAATTTTAATCAGTACATACCCATATATTGTACCGCATTCTATGACAATTTCTGAGGCAGCATCGCCAGATCATGTATTGCAGTTCATGATGTATGGCGTATGCATATCAATGCCAGTATTATTATTTTTTACGGCCAACTCTTATTATGTGTTTAGGGGGAAGGTAGAAAAGCCTGTACATTATTGATATGAAGCAAAAGAAGGGATTGATAGCAAAGCAGATTGGTTGGATGTTGATGGTATATATTGCCAGTGTTGGCTGTATGATTACGTTAAGTTATGTGCTGAGGTGGTTGGTCAAGCGGTTACTGATGCTGATTCAAATCAGCCTATAAAGCGGCAGTGTGGATGAGGACACCAGATTATCATTTTTTTTGGATGGTTTTTGTAATATCTTTAAGTGTTTTTTCTAGGTTCATCTCATTTGGATCGCGGCTGTTGCGAGAAGACAGATTGAATCTAGCATCCTGCGAAATTTCTGTGTGTGCTTGAATCTGTTTGAGCAGTGCATCTAGGTGTGAATACAGAATCTTAGGTTGTTCTAGGCTTTGTTGAAACGCGGTGGGAACGGTTCCACCCAGAGTGGAAGAAGATTGAATATGTTCCATGATTTGCTTGATTTTATGCTTTTTTAGTATATCATCAAGCATTTTTTGAGGTTGGGGAACTGCTGGTTCAGAAGCCTGCTTGGATGGTTTTTTTATATGCTTACGGGCTTGAAGTTTTTGGGAGAGAGGTCCAGCTACCTTTGCGTGTTCTGTCTCGAATTTTTGAAGAGCTTGATCAAGAGCAGCTGAATTCACATTATGCTGACTAAATGCATTCACGATCGCTTTTTTATCTTCGGGTGCAATAAGACTGGAACCAAGTAAGAAAATAATTCGTTTCATGTGATCTTGAGAGTCAATGTGTACTTCTTGCATTGCACTTGCAAGAGGTTCAGTGTCTTGTGTTTGTTTAAGAGATCGTAAAAATTCAGAAGCTCTTTCTTTGCATATATCAAGCGCTTTCGAAATTTCTGCATCGAGTTTTTTTTCTGCGGGTCTTAAGATCGCTTGCATTTTATTTTTAATGGAAAAGGCACTTTCTGGCTTAATATTTAAACGCTTACTGAGGTCATCAGTAGATACAATGTCAGGATCTAAAAATAGATAAGCATGGGATAGAAACTTGGATTGCAGAGAGATGAATCTCTCTTCTTTTTTAAAATTGTCATTTCCTCTAACCTTTAATATGTTTTTTTCTACAGTCGTCCACAGTTCGGCTAAAGGTCCCAGAACTTCTTCTGGCGTTTTATCTGGAAAGCATTCTGATGCTAAAAATCGAGTTAAATGACGTGATTTATGATTTGCTTCCTTTTGATAATATTCAGTATATAAATCAGTTTCTTGTTTGAAGTCTGTAACGAGTCGAATAACATCTTGCGTACCTGGTAGCTTGGCAAATTTTAAATTTGTTTCCAAGTTAATCAGTTTTTTTATGTATTCCTGATTGCCTTCAGGTTCACGAAATAACATAACTTGAACACTATTTTCCCTTTGAAACCACTGATGTAACGTTTTTAGTGGGGCAACAAGAGAATCTTCCTTTGCCCGTGATGTTTTTATATTAATTGCGAAAGGCCGATAGAGGGCGTCATCCGTTGAGTCTTGAGAAAATTCTCGGTTATGTCGCAGCTCGTCACTTAACTGATTAGACTCAAAAGAATCTGGATTTTCCATAAGGATGCCTAGATCCTGATAGTCATTTTCGATATTGAAATGCAAGAGTCTTTGTTTTAGGCTGCTAGAGACAGAAGACAGATGAGATTGATATTTTTTAGGTTCTTTTGTGTGAGATTGAATTTGTTTGTAAAGTTCATCTAGATGTGAATGCTCAACATAGGGTTGTTCTAGGCTTTCTTTAAATGTACCATCTACACTATCCAGAGTAGAAGAAGATTGAATATGCTGCATGATTTGCTCAATTTTACGCTGTTTATTTTGTATTTCAGCA
>JAZAFR010000029.1:0-122338 GCA_036121365.1 Pseudomonadota bacterium
TAGCATATAGATCAGCGCCGTTGTCTAGTAAGCTCTTAATTGCTTCTTGATTATTCTCACTGACAGCGTGATGTAAAGCAGTCATTTTTTTATCATCTTTGTCTAGCAAGAGTTGAACCATATCTGGAAGATTTTTATTGACAGCAATGCATATCGCTTTCGACAAGTCCGTTTTATCTAACTTAACCCCGTTTATGACTGCGATTGCAATTTGTGTTATATATCCTTTTTTGAGTGCATTTTTCATTATTCTTTTTATATTTTTTTCGGCATTATCTTTTTCTATTGTGCTCTTGTTTTTTTTAACAATCTGTATGTCTTTTATGAGGGGAATGGTTTGCATGCCTTCACTTATCTGCTTAGTAAGCATACTTGTACTAATGGTATCCATTATGGGCGTCATTGGCGTTGTTAAGTCTATTTTTATATTCTTCAACTGTCCACTCATTTTAAGAGCTTTGTAGAGGTTTAGTATATCTTGGCTTGTTCTGTTTTCTTTGGACGCTGCATTGCCGACCATGCGTGTCATCTGGATCAGACGTTTGACATTGTTTATATCATCAAAGCCCAATTCTTTTAAACGCTTTAGTTTATTGTCGCGTTCGTTGTCACCTCTTATCTCTTTTGATAGATTACTTATATCATTTGGTTGTGTTTTTTTACTATCCCTCTTATCTATTTGTCTATCCTCTTTAGCATATTCTAACAGTTTTTTTTGTATGGAGCTCTCTTGTGGGGGAAGTTTTTCACCATGGTATGCCAATAGTAATGCACCTCTTGCCAATGCAAGATCGGTGCGTGTGTTTTCATATAATGGTAAATCTCGTCCACCAAATATCATGCAGTCAACAAAACCCAAAGCTCTATCTGCTTTGGGGTATTGAGTGCTTTTGCCCATTGAAAATGAGCTTCTTCCCATTGAATCGGATTTGTTAGAAAATTGGAAAAGATAACCCTCAGAATGTTTAGAAGGTATAAGATGTGCTCTGCCTTCTTTATTAACAATTATACTTTCTGGGGTTACCTCTTTATCAATATTCTCATCATCTTGCATCTCGCTTGCAACCTGGTCAAAAACTTTATATAGGTCATGTTCTCTTTCGAATTTCCTGTATTCTAGATTGTGAACTCCTCCAGAAGTAGCATTTTGCTTCTTCAATAATTGACGCATTTTTTTATTATCACCTACAAGGTCTAGTGCTGTTCTTCCATATCTATCTTTGGCGTTTATATGAGCTCCACTGTTTAGTAATAATTGTACCATGTCTGTATTGTTAGACTGAACTGCAAGGTGTAGTGCGGTTTTTTCATCATTATCTCGTGCGTTCATTAAGCACCTAACCATGCCTGTATCGTTAGACTGAACTGCAAGGTGTAGTGCTGTTTGTCCTTGGCTGTCGGTGGCAAATATATCAGCACCTTTCTTTAGTAAGAGTTCAGACATGTCTGTACTTTTAGACTGAGCTGCAAGGTGTAGTGCTGTTTTTCCTTGGTTGTCGGTGGCTTCTAGTTGGGCCCCGTTATCTAGTAATAATTGTACCATGTCTGTATTTTTAGATTGAACTGCAAGGTGTAGTGCTGTTTGTCTTTGATTATCGGTGGCTAGTCTATCAGCTCCTTTCTTCAGTAAGAGTTGAACCATCTGTGGATTGCTGTATCTTGCAGCAAGGTGTAGTGCTGTTTGTCCTTGGTTATCTTTGGCGTTGAGATTAGGACCTGTCTTACGGTTGAATATTCCTGTTTTCTTCAGCAATAATTCAACCATCTGTGGATTGCTGTATCTTGCAGCAAGGTGTAGTGCTGTTTGTCCTTGATTATCGGTGGCTAGTCCATCAGCTCCTTTCTTCAGTAAGAGTTGAACCATCTGTGGATTTCTATATGTCGCAGCAAGATGTAGTGCTGTTTTTTCATTACTATCTCGGGCGTTCACTAAGCACTTAACCATTTCTTGATTATTAGACTCAATAGCATGGTCTAGTGCGGTTTTTCCTTGGTTGTCGGTGTCAAATATATCAGCACCTTTAGCCACTAAGAGTTGAACCATCTGTTGATTGTTATATTCCGCAGCAAGATGTAGTGCTGTTTGTCCTTGGTTATTTTTAAGTTCTACTATTTTAAAATCTCTATTTGTTAATGACTCAACTATTTCTGCATGGTTTTCAGTCATGGTGTATGTGCCAGCTCTAGCAGCGCCAACTCTAGCAGCATGGTGTAGTGCTGTATTTCCTTTTTTATCTTGTATTAATGGATCTGCTTTTGCATCTAATAAGTCGTCAACCAATTCTATGGAGCATTTCTCAGCTGCAAGCATTAGAGGTGTTGTGCCATCTTTGTTTTGGTAGTTAGGATTCGCTCCATTTTTTAGAATTTCTTCTAGTTGACCCCAATGTGGAAATCCTTCCACGACATCGGAATCTTCTATTTGTCTTATTAGAGGCGCATTTGCTAAATCCTCTGTGTATAATCCATCTTCGGAAGGAAAGATCATTTTGTCTAACTCTTTATCATCTTTATATGTAACTTGTAGATGCTCTATTGCATCTGTATTATCTTGGACCATTTGATCTTTATACTGGTTTCTTGTCTTGTGTTTCGGTCCTGGCGTCCGAAGCCATCCTCTATGTTCCGTATATTCTGACTCCATTTTCTCCATCTGATCTTTTACTTTTTTTGTATAGGGATCGTTTTCTCCTAGTATCATTATTAAAGTACGTAGGTATCCATAACTGTCATCAATAATTCTTGATTTTTGGCATTGTCCCATTGTAAAAGTCGCTCCTGGGTGTATAACAAGTGGGTCTTCATCTTCTTGTGGAGGTAGAGCAGCTGTTCCTACGAAGTCGAAGGGCTCCATATTTTTGCTATTGTCCATATCCATTAACTCAAAATCCATTATGCTTACTTTTATTCCATCGTTTGTTACTTTTACCAGTATATTATTTGGGTTCAAATCTCTATGGACTATGTTTTGGGTATGCATTTCTCTTACAGCCTGTTGAAATCCTCTTGCTATTTCTCGTCTTTGGGTGCTGTAATTTTCATTTTTTTTGTGTGTTTCTAAAAATATTTTTAATGGCATTCCTCTGTCTTCTACTAAATATACTGTTTTACTTCCGTATTTATATGTGTTTATTAAACCATTTAAAGCTTTTGTTTCTCTTTTTACATCATTATTACTGGTCATGCCAACGATCATTTCTTGAGATAGATCTCTTACCCCTTGTAAATCTTCTTCTAGTGATTCACTTTGATTTAATCTGATTTGACTACTCACCATAACAAGTCCCGCTGCTGACTCCATTTCTTTTTGTAGTATGCCTTCTTGTGCTGCTTTGTCTCTCCACCTCTTATCATCCCTTAGTTGAATTAGACCGCAAAAACTTGGTTTTCTCTGACCTTTTTGACTATTTATAACTGCCACACGTTGAAATTGTTTGTTTGCTCCTTTCTCTGGTTCTTCATAGCCAATCAATAGCTGAAGTGTTCCTTCTTGGTCTCTTGTAAACGAAATGGGACTGGTTTCATCTTGATAATAGCTATTTTCTGTATCTTGAGGCGCTTTTTTAGTAAGCCACAGACTTAATTCACTTTCTGGGCTTTCGTTTGCTTTTTTTAGTTTTTGTATGGTTGCCTCAATACAGCCAAATCCACATCGATTCTCTAACTCTTTTTTGTTGGATTCTATGCTAGATAAAATGTTTTCTATTTGATTTTGCATGTTCTGTCTAATCTCTACTTTGATGTTCTTAACTCTATAGTATCAATATTCTTTTTTTGCCTGTTTTTTTCTGTTTTTTCATTATAATTATTGTATTGAATTTGTAGGTCCTGTCGTGGTTTTCAGTATTCTGTTAATTTTTTTTATGGCCTGCTCATTTTTATGTGGTTTTTATGCCTCTTTCAATGTTGTGTATTTAGCATATCGACATCGCGTATACTTGCCTATGGTATCTTTAAATTCTTAATATTAATCATGTCGTTATATGGGGTGGGGGATGCCATTCAGGTTATATTCTCGCTTTGTTCTTCAATCAATACGTTATGTACTGCTTGTGATGTTGTTTTCTTTTGCTTAGGAATACCAGGCAGCCCTTCTATATCACGCTTGCGTGTGGTTTCACCATCAATGGGTGCCAGGTTTTGTTTCTTGACTGCTAAAATATTCAGTTTGCAATACATAAACCATATGAATGACCATGTATGTAGAAATTCAAACTTCTTCGTGTTTTTTGTAACCGTGTAGGTTGCGTGGTGATTACTCAGTACTCAGTTGGTTTTTGTATCACACCGAGAAATTTCATCGTAATGGCCGTTACTGTGATTACGGTTATAGATATGAGTGTCATGCAAATGATGCTGACTATGCATAAAACTTGAGTCCTATGATTAATAAGTCCAAAATACTTGCTGATAATAATTCTTGAATCATGATTTTTTTCTCTCATGTATATTGTTATTTATTTTCCGGTAAGGATATGTTTTACAGTACCCATGTCCGCACCGTTTTGTTGTTGCCATCCTTAAAACGATTACACAATAAAAAGAGTACATCGATCAATGTCCATATGGCAAAGCCACCCAGCGTGAAGAACATTAGAATCCCAGACAGGTACTTTTTTGCGTACAATCGGTGCAAACCTCCAATGAACAATATGTTGCCAACAATAGCCAGTACCAAACAAAATGATTTTGATTTTTGAGATGTTGTGCTTGTATTCATGGTCTGCATAGTGTGTGCTTTTTTTAGTTTAACATCTGTATTTTGTGATGTCTATGCTTAAATGATCACAATGGGTATCGAATTCGGAGAGAGAGGGATTCGAACCCTCGATGAGGTTTCCCCCATACTCCCTTAGCAGGGGAGCGCCTTCAGCCACTCGGCCACCTCTCCAATTTTTTGCATTTTATCAAATCATCTGTATTTGTGCAAGCCCAATCCGTATTTTACAGTTGCTCTTTTTATGAGGACTTGTAGACTTCAAAGAGTTTAGAATATTGAATGGAGTTTTTGTTGAGTATGTCATTATTTTTTATGTTGTTTATCCATCTTAAGTTCAAGCTTATCGTTGGTTTATATCACTAAGGTTTATTGTCTACTATTTGGTTTGTCCTTTAAATGCTCTAAGTGTGTTCGTTTTAATAGCTCTTCATGCATACGCTCTTTTTGAGTCTTGCCAGGATTTTTGCTCAATTCACTGCATCTGTCTGCTATTTCTCTTAATGTTGAATACCTTCCTAACTTTTTTGGCTTTTTATGTTGTTGTAACCCCGGTGACTGCTTATTTTGATGAAGTATTTCTTCCTTTGGAATATACACTAAATTAACATTAAATATGGCCTTTTCTAACACGCATGAATGGTCACTCTTTAGATAAATTTTTCGGCTGATGATGCCCTGCTTCAATGTTTTGGCCAATATGAATAATGTCTCCTGGTTTTCATCTGTTGTTTTCATTATTTCGCTTTCAAGACATTCAAATTTAGATATGATTTCGGGCTTGTTTGGATCTATCTTTTTTAAAATAGCTGTGTATGTACTCAATAGTTTTGTGAGTTTTTCCCTATTAATCGTTTTTTGATGTAATATTCTCGTCACAGAAGCTTCAAGTTTTGTTAACTCTCTTTTCAAGATCCCGTCTCTAAAGTTCTTTTTTTCCATTTTTTCGACCTCTTCAGAACTTAAGTTCTTATAGACTTTTGATTTGAAGAAGACTCGATCTCCTAAGTAGTCCTTTGCTCTTTTTAAGACCATGCCAAGAGTGAATCCCAAATGTGCCAATATTGCGTTTTGCTCTATATTTGTAATGCCTAAGAAAAAAAACATGGTGAACACGCATAGACATGCAGAAACCATGTAGCATAAAGATAGTATTGAATTCTCGTTGTTCTTTATCCATTTTCTGGTGCTGGGATTTAGTTCGTCACCATTGGTGATGCCATCTATTATATTGACGATGTCATTTTGTGTAATATAGCCTTGTTTTTCTTGTAATTGGTATGCCTTTTCTATGAGTTCGCCTTGTAGTTCGGATGCGTGTATTTTAGTATACTGTTTTATCTTTTGCTGAGCATTGAAAATCAATGTTAATTGATCTAAAAAGTCTTTGTTTTCTCCCATTTTTAATCTTAATGTCTTTGGATATTGTTCTTGGATTTGCTTTTTGACATTTTGTAGTATTTCTTTTTTGTATTCTCTTTCTTTACTTTCTTTCATGCTATCAACGATTGTTCTATATAAACTCATCACTGTTGATGTTCCCCATATAGCACATAATATTGGTACATAAACCTGTGGACTTGTGACTGCAATTATACTGATTGCTATGCCTCCTACGATTAGAAAACCTGACTGTGCTATCAAATAAGTGGCTTTATTTTTATTTGTGCTTTTGACTGATTCCAATGCTGTACTGATTCCTTCCAGTATAAAACCAATACCGATCAGCCAGTTTAGTTTTTGGCCTAGAATCCTGATGGCCTGTGCAGAAATTCCTAGAAGCTGGTTGTATGAGTTGAATAATAGAAATAAATCTTTGAATATATACTGAAAGGGTAAAAGTATATTGTTGGCGATTTCGACTATGCGATTGGCTTTCTCTCGTATTCGCATATTTCTATACATTTTTTTCAAGTCTAGGTCTTTCATTTTTTATCCTTTTTTTTGTATATGCCCCTAGTCTTTATCTATTTTCTCATTTCCTTTTTCAACTTTTGGGTGACCGTCATCTTCATTGACCTGATCATAGACTTCTTTTCTATGTACAGAAATATTTTTTGGTGCGTCAATACCAATTCTAACCTGGTGCCCTCTAACACCCAATACTGTTATTTTTATCTCATCTCCAATCATGAGAACTTCACCTATCCTTCGTGTTAATATTAACATTGCTCTTACTCCATTTGTAGCATGCTATTTTATCATTATCATGCGAAAACTACTATCTTGGACTTTATTTTCTTGTCCTTCCTGTGGTGTATATAGTCTACTTTTCTATTTATGTGCGATATTTTTATAAAAAAAGTAATCTTTTTGCTATATTTTGTGCAGATATTCTATATTGGGCAGGGTATGTCTATAAAATTATGGTCGATTTTGAACTGGTTGGCCACTTTTTTCCCCAGTGCTTGTATGCCATAGCGCTCTGTCGCATGGTGTCCACATGCGTAAAAAGTGATATCAGTTTCTTTTGCAATGTGAAATATGCGCTCAGCAGGCTCTCCTGTGATGAATGCATCTACATTGTTCTCTATGGCATATTGGATGTCATCTGCAGCAGCTCCAGAACACCATGCAATGGTTTTTATGATCTTATTTGGGTTGTTTGTAATCATCAATGGATTTTGCTGTAGTTTTTTATGTAACTCATTTTTTAAATATTCAGCAGATACTGGTCTTTGTAGTGTGCCTATGTTTCCCAGTTCAATGCCGCAGGTGCTTGGCAATCTTCCAGTCGTGTCAATCTCAATGATTTTTGCAAGCATGACATTGTTCCCAATTTCTGCATGTTGATCCAGTGGTAAATGATAGGCCAATAAGCTGATGTCGTGTTTGAGTAAAAATTGTAGTCTTTTTTTATGATATCCTGTGATGCATTTAGAGTCGTTTTTCCAGAAATATCCATGATGAACCAAGATCATATCTGCATTTTCTTGCTGAGCCTTTTGGAGTAGATCTAGACATGCACTCACGCCACTTACAATGCGGTTCACTTCCTTTTTTCCTTCAACCTGTAAGCCGTTTGGGCAGTAATCGTTGAAATGTTTAGCTTGTAGCAGACGATTGCAATATTCTGTGATCTCTTCTCTAGAAGCCATGACTTTCCTATGTATACTTCATTAGGATCCTAGCACTGATTGAATGTGCTATAAATATTTTTTGAAAAAAAATGTTGCTTTTATATTTTTTCATACTATACAAACTCTATAATCATAGGGAGTATTTATATGGTTTTAGATTTGCCAAAAGAAAGATCTGATTTTGTGGCTAATGTATCCGACTTTGTGGATGCCAATTATCCTCAATCTTTGCGTGATAAAATTCATAATCGTCAAGAGTTTACTAAAAAAGATTATAAACTATGGCATGGTATACTTGCAAAAGCAGGGTGGGGTGCTTGTCATTGGCCCGTTGAATACGGAGGAACCGGTTGGGACGAATGGAATAATTACCTGTTTTATAGCACGCTGGTTAGAAAAAATGCGCATCAAATTTTACCTTTTGGTATCAATATGCTCGCCCCTCTATTGATGGCCTTTGGTACGGATAAACAAAAAAAGAACTTTTTACCAAAAATTAAAACAGCACAACATATTTGGTGTCAAGGTTACTCTGAGCCCAATGCGGGGTCCGATTTGGCATCTCTGAAAATGAGCGCAGTCAAAAAAGGAGATTCTTATATTCTCAATGGAACTAAAATTTGGACGACGCTTGCACAGGTGGCTGACTGGATATTTTGTTTGGTTAGAACCAATAAAGACTGTAAATTGCAAGAGGGTATTTCTTTTATTCTTGTTGATATGAAAAGTCCAGGTATCACTGTAACACCAATCATTACAGCTGATCGATCCCATGAAGTCAATCAAGTTATTTTTGATCATGTTGAAGTGCCTGTCGATAACTTAGTAGGACAAGAAAATAAGGGGTGGGATTGTGCTAAATATCTATTGATGTACGAGCGTTCTTCTTTTGGAGCCAATATTGCAATGTTGGAAAATACTTTGCAAGATATGAAAAAATTTGTGTCTCTCGCTAAAGCAAACCAGTCTGGCTATTTACAAATTCTCAAATCAAATATTGTTCAGGCTGAAGCCGATTTGTGTGCAGCTAAGTATACCATGCTACGTGCCATTTGTCATGATGATAAAATGTATGCCCGTAAAATATCATCATTGTTAAAAGTTTTGGTTTCGCGACAAATTCAGGCAGTCACTAACTTACACATGAAGCTCTACCAAGAAATGTCCTTGGTTAACGGTGCGGCATTGTCTCCTGATTTTTTCTTGGGTGAACACGCCAATGTGGCAAACCTATTGGCGAATAAGTATCTCAATCATAGGAAAGAAACGATTTATGCTGGTTCAAATGAAATTCAGTACAATGTGATTGCGAAATTGATTCTGGGATTGTGAAATTTATTTAAACGAAAGAGGTGAAATTATGGATTATACATTGACTCAAGAACAACAAATGATCAAAGAAAGTGTGGCGCGGCTACTTGAAAAAGACTATGACTTTCTTCAGCGCTGCAAATGGCTATCCAAAGGGCAACGTTTTCAAAATACAATTTGGGATCAGTTTTCTCAACTTGGATTGTGCTCTTTGCCTTTTTCATCTGAGTATGGAGGTTTTGATGCCAGTGCGACTGACGTGAGTGTGGTCGCAGAATCAATAGGTAAATATTTAGTTGTTGAGCCCTTTTTGCCCTGCTATTTGGCATCGTGCTATTTATCCTCATGTGCAAGTGAAAAACAAAAAAAACAGTATATTCCTGATATTTGCTCAGGACAGTCTCGTATTGTTATGGCGTTGGATTTGTCTTGTCATGATGCTTTTTTGTCAGATTACCAGTCAGTTCAATGTTCTCAGGTATCAAAAAACCAATGGGTTCTTTCGGGAAGTTCTCCAATGGTATGCGGTTTAGATAATGCACATCATGTTATTGTTTTTTCCAAAAATGAAAAAAATAAAATCATGCCTTTTATAGTGCCCTGTGATGCAGTTGAAATTCAAGAATTCTCTTTGATTGATGATTCAGGCGCCTCGCAACTGATTTTGGATAATGTGAAAGTGACTGCCGATCAACAATTGGATTATCAGGATGGTGTTTTAACTGAACTTTATGTGCGCTCGATTGCATTTTTGTCTTCCGAAGCAGTTGCCATCATGCAAATTCTAAATGAAAAAACCAAGCGCTATTTAAAGGACAGACAACAGTTTGGGCAACCCTTGAGTAAATTTCAATTGTTGCAACATCGTTTGGTTGAGATGTATGTTCAAGAGGAACAGGCGCGTTCAATGAGTTTGACTTTGAACTTTGCATTGTCATCTGGAACTGACTATTCAGAATTGAAAAAATTTGCCTTTATGACCAAACTTAAGATCAATGACTATGCGCAGTACATTGGTGAGCAATCTGTGCAGTTGCATGGAGGTATGGGTGTCAGTGATGAGCTTGATATTGCTCATTATTTTAGACGTTTGACATGTATTTGTCATCAATTTGGTGATCACACATACTGTTTGTCTCAACTCATAGACAGGCTTGATTGATTTTTCCCTCATGTAGTTTATTGAAATCGTTTATCTATGACTTTTTTTGTATGTTTTTGATTTGTTTTTTTAGTGCGTTATCGTCGTCTTTGTATCAGGCATTCTGAGTGTTTTGTGCTTTTGTTATGCCTTTTTTTTGATGGATACTAATGATTGATTGAAAAACTCTGTGAGGTACTTTTTATATAAATATGGGTATGTGAGTATTGCATCCAAATGTTTGGTGTCATCAATAAACCAAGTTTCTATTTCAACGTTTTTCTTTTGTGCAGTGGATATGAATTTTTCAGCGTGTATGAAAGGGATTCTTTTGTCTTTCTTTCCGTGGGTCAGAAAAATATGACGTTCATTCTTTGTGCTGATTGCAGCGGTTGTTTTAATTGTGTCTGGAGATGTGCCAATGAATATTTTTGCGAGCAGACGGACTCCATATTTGAAAAAACAAGGGAGGTTTTTTGATTTGAGTTCATAGCAAAACATGGTGTTGAAGTCTGAGTAAGGGCTGTCAAGCCAGACAGCCTTTATGTCTGGTTCTTCGCTAAATGCGATGGCGCTTGTGACTGCCCCCAGTGACATGCCCATCAATCCAATCTGATTGTTTGTATAGCCTTGTTCTTTTAACCAATCATAAGCGCCTAGGATGTCTAAGTATTCCTTTTGTCCATAAGTGATGAATCGTGATACTTTGCTACTTTGACCATGATTTTGTAGATCAATATTGACAACATTGAATCCAGATTGAATCAACATTGCGCTTGCAAGTAATATTTCATGGTTGTTTTTACAAGCGGGTCGTATTCCATGTGTTATAATAATGACAGGTCTATGTTTGTCGACTTCTGTGTACCAGGCATGGATTTTCACATTGCTTGATCTGCTTGGGAAAGTCACTTCTTTGTAATTGTCGAACTGCCATTTATCTATTTCTAAAAATGGAAACTTTCCGTGGGGGTGCTCTTCTGTTGATGCGGTATCTCTACTTGGTAATTTCCAGCTCTCAGGACGGTTATTTGGGTCTTTGCATTGATAACTGGTATAAGAACTTTGGAAGATAAATAGACCACACAGTAGTAGATATGTGCATAATATGATTGCTGTGGTCCAAAGTATTTTTGTTAGATATTGTTTGCGTATCACAAAAAAAATCCTTAGTTTTAACCTTAGCGTTATCATATGATGTTGCTTTGTCTTTGTCTATTTATTTTTTATTTTTTGTTTGTCAGGCTGGGATGTCTCTCGTCCATATTTTGGATGTCTCATGTTCAATTTATGTTTGTGAGTCACATATCTTTGTATGGAAAAGAGCGTCTTGTTCTTTGTATTCTTTTTTGAGAGTATAGATCTTATTTTATTGGTTTTTATGGTTATTTGTTGCTTTGGGGCTGTTTTTAGTACATTGTTTTTTGTTATACTGCATAACGGTTGCTCTTGATTGTTACTGTAATGATTCGATGTTTTTCTATATTGGTTGTGTTGAGTTTTCAACTTTTGTTGGTTGTCCCAAGTATGGGGGAGTCTTTTGCACGTAATCCGTCTATTGTTTTGCGCCGTAATCCTCATTTGATGGTTCAAGATATCGTTCAAAATAAGGAGAGCAATGATCAAAAGAAGGCTGAAAATTCTGAAAAAAAAATATTGATTACTTTTCAAGCTAAGAGAAACTTTTGTTTGAATGTTAGGGGGTGGATGGTGCCCACTGAACATTTTTTTTCGCACATGGAAGAAGTATTGATTAGTGAAAAATGGGGTAATAAAGAAAAAGATGCGGTTAGAAAATGGCTTGACCAGGGTTATGGGTATGCCATTGCTCGTTTGATTGAGGAAACTCAACCGAATCATTTATCGGATTTTAAAAATATTCTTGTGTCTGAATATTCCAAAACAAACGCCATTTGTCCATTTTCTTGTTCTTATTCCGATTATATTGAGCTTGCTTCTGGTTTGAGTAAAGATCAGTATGCTACTCTGCAAAAGATTTGTCAGCCAAGTTGTTTTCACAAAAAAGTTGTTCCTAGTCTTTATGAGGAGTCTTTCTGTGATTGCTTATTGACTCAAGATAAAACTGTTTGTTCAAAATTGTCTACCTCAGATTTACGCGTATTGATGGAGGCAGATAGTAATCAAGCTGTATTTTATCGTGAATATAAATTGAATTCTAAAAATAACAATCAAAAGCATTCAGGTTTGTCTGCCATATTCGATTCTAGGCACAAGCTTCTTGATGCCATTAGAGATCTCGCTATTACAAAATGATCGGCCTTGGTTTTCTGAAAATGTTTGCACTTGTCAGTGATTGGTGGTATCATTGTTCCCAACATTGCGCCCGTAGCTCAGCTGGATAGAGTACCTGGCTACGAACCAGGCGGTCGGGAGTTCGAATCTCTCCGGGCGTGTTTGTTTCCTCTACGTGGATATTTCCGTTAAGTCCAATGCTGAACTTAAGCTTTCTTTTGGTTTGAGGTCAGCGTTTTCAATTTGTTTGAATCGTTTGCTTATTTTGTTTGCTGATATGTTGACTTGACTCACTTTTGTGTTTGCCTCGTTGATGTGCTTGGCTACACTGTTCATTCTATCTTGAAATCGGTTGAAGTCGTTAGACAAATGTTGCAAGTGTTCTTTGATGATGTCAACTTGAGCTTGCGTTTGGATGTCTTTCAGTACAGCTTGCGTTGTGTGTAGGATTGCCATCATAGTCGTGGGTGATACTAGCCAGACTTTTCTTTGGTATGCAAAATCAATTAAATCTTCATGATATGAATGTATATCCGAGAATATAGATTCTGCAGGAATAAATAATACGGCTGCTTGGCAAGTTTCATCAGGAATGATGTATTTCTCAGCAACGTGTTTGATGTGAATTTTCATGTCTTGTTTGAAAAGCGCTTTGGCTTTATTTTTTGTGGTTAGATCTGCTGCATTGCAGCTGAGTCGGTAGTTGTCGAGTGGGAATTTTGCATCAATTGCAATGGTTCCGGTTGGCTCTGGTAAAAATAATACACAATCGGCTCTCTTTCCGTTATTAAACGTGTGTTGAAAAGCAAAGTGTTTTTCTGGTAGGCAGTTTTTGACCAATTGATTGAGCTGAATTTCACCAAAATGTCCTCGTGCTTGTTTGTTTTTCAATATGTCCTGTAGGCTAACAACATTGGAAGAAAGGTCATTGATTTCTTGCTGCGCTTTGTCAATAAGTGCCAGTCTTGTCATGACGTCTGTGAAAAGTGTATTGGTTTTGGCAAAACCATCACTGAGTTTTTTTTCAACCTGTCCTGCAATGTGGTGTAGGTGTTGATCGACGGTTTTTTGTAATTGTGTGATTTGCTGGCATGTGGTGTGGTTTTGTTGATTGAGCGTGGTTGTAAGCTGATTTCTGATGTCTTGCATGATTTGTCTCAACGTGTTTTGTTGTTGTAAGATGTTTTGTGACATTTCTGAAGAGATCGTTTTTTGTAAATGTTCTTGCTTTTGCTGTAGCATGTTAAGCATTTGCTTGTTTTCTGAAACGGTTTGATGGAGTTGTGTTTCTAGAATTTGCTTGTTTTCATAGTGGCCTTTTAGTTGATCTAAATTTGCGCTGATTGATCTTGATTGTTCCTGTGATTGTTTTTGTTGTTGCTTATTTGACACTAAGATGTAAATGATTAAGCCCAGGTTGATTACGATGCCAACGAGTATGGATATATTAAATGGTGTCATGTTATGCCTTTTGTCTGTACTCATGTAATTAAACATAAATTTTTTTCATCAACAAGCTTTGATAGTGTAATTTATGATTATTGTTTTGGGTATTGTGCTGTGTAAATTTTTTGATGTGTTGAGGTTTCTGAGCTTTAATTCGTTTATCAGTCTATTGATGATGTGTTATGGTATTTTTAACTGTGTTTTTTGATTCTGGATAACCGTTTTTTTGTCATTGGTGATATTTTTTGCTACTCTATTCGCAAATGACTTTTTTAATCTGACATGTTTTGCTATAATCTGTTGTTGTTTATTATGTATGGAACTTTTGAGGAATGGCTAGAATAATATGAAGTTTATATTTATTACAGGAGGGGTTGTTTCTTCTTTGGGTAAAGGGATTACAGCTGGCTCTTTAGGTGCTTTGTTAGAGTCTTGTGGTTACAGAGTGACTTGTATGAAACTGGACCCGTATATTAATATTGATCCCGGCACGTTGAGTCCGTCTGAGCATGGAGAAGTTTATGTCACTGAAGATGGGTATGAGACTGATTTAGATTTGGGGCATTATGAGCGCTTTTTAAGTGTTAGCCTTAAAGGTGAAGACAATTATGTCACATCCGGACAAGTTTATGCAGAGGTTATCAGGAAAGAACGACGTGGAGATTATCTTGGTAAAACAATTCAGGTTATTCCTCATATCACAGATCATATCCAGTATCTAATAGAATCTTGTGGTCAGTCGTATGACATTACTTTGGTTGAGGTAGGAGGCACTGTTGGAGATATTGAATCCTTGCCTTTTTTGGAGTCAATTCGACAAATGCGCGTTAAACATGGATATGATAATGTTATGTTTGTTCATTTGACATTTTTGCCGTACGTCAAGACTGCTGGAGAGATGAAAACCAAACCAACTCAACACTCGGTGAAGGAGTTGCGTTCGATAGGCATACAACCAGACATATTGGTCTGTCGAGCTGAACACGAAATATCTGATTTTGCAAAGAGTAAGATTGGTTTGTTTACCAATGTTAAACAGGAGCGTGTGATTGCCATTCCTGATGTGAATAGTATCTATCAATTGCCACATTTGTTATATCAGCAGAATTTCCATCGCATTGTTATGAAACAATTTGGGATGGCCGAGAGGAATCCGTCATTAGATCAATGGCAAAGTTTGGTCAGAACACAGCAGAGTGCGAAGCATACAGTTAAAATTGCTATTGTTGGTAAATATACTGAAAGTAAAGATGCGTATAAATCACTGCATGAAGCATTGTCTCATGCAGGTATGCATTTAAACTTGAATGTGGATATTTGTTATGTTAACTCTGAGTCTTTGACAGTTTCGTCTATTGAGTCTGAACATTATGATGCTATTTTGGTTCCTGGTGGATTTGGTGAACGTGGCAGTGATGGGAAGATTGATATTATACGTTGGGCTAGAGAAAATTCCATTCCGTTTTTTGGTATTTGTTTCGGTATGCAGCTTGCAGTTGTAGAGTTTTTTCAAAATGTTTTGGGTTTAGAGGGTGCAAATAGCACTGAGTTGGATCCTCACTGTAAAGATCCGGTTATTTGTTTGATTGATGAGTTGAAAGATAAAGGTGATGCGATTGCTGACCTGGGAGGCAGTATGCGTTTGGGCGCTGTGACTGATGATTTGGTTAAAGATTCTAATGCTCATCGAGTTTATGGGGCTAGAAAAATCAGCGAAAGGCATAGGCATCGTTTTGAGTTTAATCCAAAATATATTCCGATGTTAGAGGGCTCTGATCTTAAAATATCGGCCCTGTCTGAAAAAGATGAGTTCGTAGATATGGTAGAATTGGTTGATCATCCTTGGTTTATTGCATGTCAGTTTCATCCGGAATTCACTTCCAAGCCATTGTCTGCTCATCCATTGTTTATTAGTTTTTTAGAAGCGGCAAGAAAAGCTCAAGCTTCTCGGAGGTGATTGGAATGCAAAATGCAATTGATATGTTTGGGATTGGCAATGATAAACCATTGACAGTCATCGCAGGCCCTTGTGTAGTTGAGAGTGAAAAAGTGGTACTTGAATGTGCGGAGGAAATTAAGCGCATTTCTGATGATCTCGGTGTTGATGTCATATTTAAAGCGTCTTTGGACAAAGCCAATCGAACCAGTGATACAGGCTTTAGAGGGGTTGGTTTTGAAAAAGCCTTGTCAATTTTAGCTAAAGTGAAAAGTCGTTATGGATTGCCAGTTATTACAGATGTTCATCATTGTGAAATGATTCAAGATGTTGCTGAAGTAGTTGATTTTCTTCAGATTCCAGCTTTTTTATGTCGGCAGACTGATTTGATTCGTGCTGCTTGTCAGACAGGTTTGCCTGTGAATATCAAAAAAGGTCAGTTTTTAGCGCCTGGTGATATGCGCTTTGTTCTTGAAAAAGCTCTGAATACAGGCAATAAGAATATATTGTTGTGTGAACGAGGTACGACTTTTGGTTATCATAATTTAGTTGTTGATTTTCGTGGTCTGTCTCAGATGCGTTCTTTTGGCTATCCTGTGGTATTTGATGCAACACATTCTGTGCAATTGCCAGGGGGCGGTGATGGAAAATCAAGTGGACAACGAGAATATGCCAATGTACTTGCTCGTTGTGCTTTAACAATTGGAATTGCTGCGATTTTTGCAGAAACCCATCCCAACCCTGATGAGGCTTTGAGTGATGGTGCGAATTCTATTCCACTCAATGAATTGTCTTTTTATGTTAAGCAATGGATGAAAGTGGATCAATTGGCAAAAGAGCAGTTGATGCAGAATATTAACGAGGCAGTGGTGTGAAAGGTAAATTTGTTGTAAAAGAGTTGTTGGCTTCTGAAATTATGGATTCTCGCGGTTTGCCAACAGTGGCTTGCCAAGTGCGTTTGCAGGATGGGGCATCTGGTTTTATGCAAGTGCCATCAGGACAGTCAACTGGACAATATGAAGCATGTGAGCTTAGAGATTTGGATCCAGATCGTTATTTTGGTAAAGGTGTGCGCAAGGCAGTTTCTAATATTGAAAATATTATAGCCCCTTTGGTGTGTGGTCGGCAATTTGAATCGATTGAAGTGTTTGATTCGGTTATGCTGAATCATGATAACACATCTCAGAAAACATTTTTGGGTGCGAATGCAATTTTAGCAGTCTCTGGTGCTTTTGCGAGGGCTGCGGCTTTTTCGTCTGGGCTGCCCTTGTATGCTTTTTTTTCTCGAGATGCTCATGTTCTACCTGTGCCTTTGATGAATGTCATTAATGGTGGGAAGCATGCCCACAATCCTTTAGTTGTGCAAGAGTTCATGCTGGTTCCTCATGGGTTTGATTCATTTTCTGCTGCGATTTTTGCGAGCGGTAAGATCACTAAAGTTTTGGGTGATATTCTGTCTAAACAATGTCGACATGTTGGGCGTGGAGATGAAGGGGGGTATGCTCCTGATTTTTCTGATACAAGATCTGCTTTGGATGCGATATGTATGGCGATTAAGCAGGCTGGTTTTTCATTTGATCAAGTGTCATTGGCTCTGGATATGGCTGCCAGTGAATATTGTAATCAATCTGGATATTTTCTTGATAAAGAGGGGCAGGTTGTATTACCAAAGGAGGCATGGCTAGATTATTTGGAGTCTTTGGTTTCAGATTATCCAATTGTTTCAATTGAAGATGCTGCAGATGAAACTGATTTTGATATGTGGAAACTGATGACAGAACGCTTGTCCAGTCGAGTTCAGTTGGTTGGTGATGATGTTTTTGTTACTCAGATAAAGCGATTAAAGCTTGGAATGTCTTCAGGTGTCGCCAATGCAATTTTGATCAAGCCGAATCAAGTAGGCAGTGTTTCTGAAACAATTGCTACAATGGATTGTGCTTATGCCAATGGCTACAAGACAGTGGTTTCGCATCGATCTGGAGAGACTGAAGATTCCATTATTTCGGATATTTCTGTTGGATACAGTGCTGGACAGATAAAAGCAGGACCATTGCGTCAAAGTGATAGAGTTGCAAAATACAATCGACTTTTGTGGATTGAGAGAGAGCTGGGTAATCGTGCAAAATTTGCAAAAGATATTTATAAGTGCTATCTTGATGCTAGGTTGAAGGTCTGATAAGATGCTGAGTTTTCTTAATTCTCTAATTTTAAAATGGGCACTTCTTCTCGTTGTGTTGTGTCTGCAGTTTCACGTATGGTTTTCAGACTCTGGATATTCACGTTATAGTCATATCCAAAATAAAATTGTAGATATGAAGCTTGTCAATCAAAATTATAAGAACGATATTGTAAAATTAAAAAAGGCTGTTGATGATTTGAACACTGATGGTAAATTACTGGATGGTAATGCCAGGGAGAATTTGGGAATGATAGGCCCGGGGGAGACTTTGTACCGGGTTTCATTTGCTGCATCGTAGAATGTGCTTCTTTGTTTGCTTGAATCGTTTATCTTTGTCCAAGGTTGGCTGCGGCTTTTTCTAGAGACTCTGCCTGGTGCTTTTTGTTTGTTTGAATGATGGCTGTTAAAGAGATGTAGCAGATTATGATTAATATGAAAGACCCATGTGTTCCAAGTGATTTTGATAGTAGTGCTTGCATGAAGGGAATTGCAGCGCCTCCTGAAAAGCCCATCAAAAAGATACTGCTTGCGATAAAGTGTTCGGTTTTAGGTAAATTTTTTGTGTGAATTGAAAATATACATGGATACATGTATGAGTTGATTAAGCCTAGAATGGTCAGTGAGTATGCAAAATATGTGGTGTTGATGGTTGTGATTATTAGAAAAATGCTTATCACAGCACCATACATAATCAGATTGCTTGCCGATACTATTTGAAGAATTTTTGTAGACACCAGTCTGCCTATTAGGAGGAGTGTCCAGTAACATGAAATTAACACGGCGCCGATATGTGGATTGTCTGGTGTGTTTTTTTGTGCAATCAATGCAATGAATATTGGGATTGAGAACTCAAGCCCAATGAATGTGAATGTTGCAAAAAAACCTGACTGGATGTTCTTTTTTTTCATGGCATTCAATAAGTTTGTTTTGTTGATTGTCGTGCTGGTATGATTGTTGTTGCCAAGTGGTTTCTTTTGTACGTATCTTGCCAGCAGTAGGTATATTATGCCTAACTTTAAAAAAAAGCAGGTTGACGGTTGTAGTGTCCAGTTGTTCTGTGCATTTAAAAGCCAGTATGACGAGAGTGTTGGGCTGATGAGTGCTCCTATGGTGTCAGCGCACATGATTAGGCTGATGTTTTTATGGTATCTGTTGCTTACTTGGTTTCCGATGAGTAGTGGCGTTACAGAGATTCTAATTAGAGTAATACCGATCGCAAGTAAAAATATCACTGGAAAGATCAGTGTGTTGTTTTTTGTTTCAAGTGCAAACGCAAAGAACGTGCTGCTGATTGCACACAATATTAGTGAATAGCGGATTGTTTTTTCATAGCCGTGTTTTTTGATCAGCATCCATCCAGGTATTACTGTAATGAAGAAATTTATAAAAAAAGTGGATTGTAACAGTACTGCTTTCCAATGCTCAAAATTATAATTGCTGTGTAAGAATGTAATCAATGTCGGTATGATATTGTTTGTGAATCCGCCTAAGAAAATTAATAGGGCTACGGTTTTTTGAGGATAAACTTCTTTTTTTTCTTCGAGAGTCATGTTGTGTCTGCCTTTTTGCTTTCTATATGATAACAAATTTTTTTATGATTATGAACCGTATTTTTCTTTTTCCTTGCTTGATTAATCTTGTTCATTTCTGTAGAATTTATGCATTTATTGCTGGGTGATTTGTTATGGTTGATTGTCATGAGTTGATTATTATTGGTTCTGGTCCCGCTGGTTATACTGCTTCAATTTACGCCGCTAGGGCTAATTTAAAACCCGTTTTAATCACGGGAATGGAGCAGGGCGGTCAGTTGACCAAGACAACAGATGTTGAGAATTGGCCCGGTGATAGTAGTGGTTTACAGGGGCCTGAATTGATGGAGCGTATGCTTGAGCATAGTAAAAAAGTCGGTTCGTCTATTATTTTTGATCACATCAATCGAGTTGATTTTAGTCAGAGACCGTTTCGTTTGTATGGGGATGAATCAGAATACTTAGCTAAGTCTGTGATTATTGCAACCGGTGCGTCAGCAAGATATCTTGGTCTTCCTTCAGAAACGGCTTATATGGGTAAAGGTGTTTCGGCTTGTGCTACATGTGATGGTTTTTTCTTTAAAGGGCAAGATGTTGTTGTTATTGGTGGAGGAAACACAGCCTGCGAAGAGGCTTTGTATTTATCCAATATGTGTAATAAAGTTTATTTGATTCATCGTCGGGATAGCTTGCGCGCTGAAAAGGTATTGCAAGACCGTTTGAAAAAGCGTGTATCAAACGGTAATATTGAAATGGTTTGGAATGCCAATGTCAAAGAAATAATCGGCAATGGAGATGAGGTGGAGTCAGTTGTTGTGACATACACAAATGGCGAAGAAGGGGTTTTGTCCGCTTCTGGGGTTTTTGTTGCAATTGGGCATACTCCAAATACCGATATCTTTACCAATCAGATTGCGATGAAAAACGGTTATATTGTAGTCTCTGGCGGTATGGCTCAGAATGCAACAGCTTCTTCTGTGGAAGGTGTTTTTGCATGTGGTGATGTCATTGATCATGTGTATAGGCAAGCAATCACCTCAGCGGGAACAGGCTGTATGGCTGCCTTAGATGCTGAAAAGTTTTTAGATATGCAAAAAGTCTCCTGAATTTAAAAAGATCTATACTGTTATTTGGGACGGGGTGATTTTGTGTCGTTTTAGTTTCGGAGATCTGATGTTATTATGTTGTTGTCTTTCCTCTGGTCAATAACCTGTTTTTCACCTATTTTTTGATGCCAATTGTGCTGGTCTTTTCTGATCGAATTGTTCTGAATTTGTGTTACTTGGCTGGCTTGTATGTCGTTAAGGTCTCCTTGTACTTTTTTTCTTTGTTTTTTGTCGTTGCTTTTGTCATTTTTTTCTTTATATTTTAGTGATTTTGATTTATATTATTATTGGATTAATATGGTGTTAATTGTTATGTATGTGAAATATTTTTGATGAATTATGGTGGTATTGAAAAAGACAACTGATCATAGGCCTGTATTTTTGAATTTAATGCAGATTCGTTTGCCTGCTTGTGCATTGGTGTCGATATTACATAGAGTGACTGGTGTGGTTATTGTGCTATTCCTGCCCATACTTATCTTTTTGATGTACGAAGTTTCAAGTCGTTCTCATTTTATTGTCTGGCCGCCAGCTTATCACTGGGTTGCAAGGATTTTGGAATTGGGTGTGGTGTGGTCATTTATGTATCACGCATTGGCAGGTATTAGACATATGTTTCACGATTTTACTGGTGTTCATTCCCTGAAATCTACTGTTGTTTCAGCTTATATGGTGCTGTTCGCTTGGTTTATTTGGATTTTATTAACGATATTGAAAGTGGTGTATTTATGAATGATGGCTTGTCTGGATGGATTTGGCAGAGAGTGAGTGCGGTTTTCTTATTATTTTATATCTTGCCGGTGCTTGGTTTTTGGTTTGTTTCTTCAGATGTCTATAATTTTAATATTTGGAATCACTTTCTTTTGTCTCCGGGTATGAAAATACTGGGTTTTTTTGCAGCTATTTCTTTGAGTGTGCATGCATGTATTGGTTTGTGGACTGTAGCGACGGACTATATTCATATACTTGTTTACCAAAGAATTATATTGTGGTTTCTGTATTTGGTTACGATTGGCTCATCGGTGGCCATGTTGTTTATTTTGTTGTTTTTTTAAAATGAGTTGCTTGATTGGGTAATATAATGAAGAATGTTGAAACAAGAGAGTTTGATGCCATTGTAATTGGTGGTGGTGGTGCAGGATTGAGGGCTGCTTGCGAGCTGTCTCAGTCAGGATTGAATACGGCTGTTGTGTCAAAAGTATTTCCAACTCGTTCACATACTGTTGCTGCGCAAGGTGGCGTTAATGCTGCTTTGTCTAATGCTGGTAAAGATCAGTGGCAGTGGCATATGTACGACACCGTCATGGGCTCGGATTTTTTGGGAGATCAAGACGCGATTGAGTATATGTGTCGATCAGCACCGGAATGTATTATTGAACTTGAAAATATGGGACTTCCGTTTAGCAGAAATAAGGATGGGACTATATATCAGAGAGCTTTTGGAGGGCAGACTTTAAATTTTGGTGGTGAGTTGGCACATCGAACGTGTTGTGCTCAAGATAGAACTGGTCATGCGATGTTACATACGTTGTATCAAAAGAATGTTGCATTGATGACCCAATTCTTAATTGAGTGGTTTGTGGTTGACCTGGTTGTTGATAGTGTTGGACGTGTTTCTGGAGTCAGTGCGATTGAGATGGCGACGGGTAAGCTGTATTTTCTGCGAGCCAATGCAACTGTTTTAGCCACAGGTGGTGCGGGGCAAATTTTTGATTCTAGTACCAATGCTCATATCTGTACGGGAGACGGTATGGCCATGGTTAATCGACACAATTTTGGTCTCCAAGATATGGAGATGTGGCAGTTCCATCCATCTGGACTTTATGGTACGGGTATTTTAATAACAGAGGGGACACGTGGGGAAGGTGGTTTTTTGCTGAACAGTGAAGGTGAGCGTTTTATGACTCGTTATGCTCCACATTTAAAAGATTTGTCTTGTCGAGATGTGGTTGCTCGGTGTTCAATGATGGAAATTAGGGCGGGACGTGGTTGTGGGCCTGAAAAAGATCATGTGCTGCTTCAGTTGAGTCATCTTGATGATAGCGTGTTCGAAAACAAGTTGCCAGGTATAACAGAGATTGCAAATACCTACAGGGGTATAGATCCAAGAAAAGAGCCCATACCTGTTGTGCCCACATGTCATTATGCAATGGGAGGTATACCTTGTAATTATCATGGACAGGTGATTGAACACAATCAATTAAACAAAAATAAGATCGTCCCCGGATTGTTTGCAATAGGTGAATGCGCGAATGTGTCTGTTCATGGGGCCAATCGCTTGGGTGCGAATTCGCTACTTGATTTGGTCGTGTTGGGGCGTGCTTGTGGGCGATATATTTTGGATAATTTTAAAAATTTCGATTCACCCAGTCCAAGTCAAGACGATATAGAACAGGCATTTTCTCGTTGTTTTAAGTTGAAGTCTACCAAGAAAGGTGAGCATTACACTTCTTTTTCTAAGGATATGAAAAAAATAATGCAGGCTGATTTTGGAGTGTTTAGGGAGGAGTCATCGATGCTGACTGGTCTTAAGAAAATTTCAGATATTCGTGATGCTGCTTATCATATTGCTATCAAGGATCGTTCCAATGTCTTTAATACAGACTTGCTCGGTGCATTGGAATTTCAGAATTTGACTGAGGTAGCCTTTGCTACTGCAGTTGGAGCAAAAACCCGTCAGGAGAGTAGAGGGGCGCATAGTCGTGTTGATTATCCGAAACGTGATGATAAAAAATGGCAAAAACACATAGTGGTGGATAGATCAGGCAACACAGAGTATAGAGATGTTAATATGCAGCCAGTGCATGTTGATCCCATTAAAGTGCAAGAAAGAGAACATTGATGAGTCAGAAAATTTACCAGTTGAACATTTACCGTTACAATCCTGATAAAGATCAAGCGCCCTATATGCAAAGTATGCAAATTGACTCTAGTAGAGTTAAGGGGATTATGCTCTTGGATCTTCTTAAAGTAGCAAAGGAAATCGATCCCACATTCTCTTTTCGTTTCTCCTGTGGTGCTGGGGTATGTGGTTCTGATGGGATGAATATTAACGGGCTCAATGGCCTTGCTTGTGTGACAGAGCTGAAGAATCTGCCAAACAAGATTACAGTACGTCCTTTGCCTGGTATGCCAGTGATTCGTGATCTTGTCGTTGATATGAATCTTTTTTATAAGCAATACGTATCTGTTAAGCCTTATTTACAGGCCAAACAGCCTTCTGATGGAAGGGAGCATTTACAAACGGTGGAGCAGCGCAGTAAACTTGATGGTCTATATGAATGTATTCTGTGTGCTTGTTGTTCGACTGCTTGTCCATCCTGGTGGTGGAATCCTGATAAGTTTGTGGGGCCTGCTGGTTTATTGTGGGCTTGCCGTTTTATTCTTGATTCTCGAGATTCCAAACAGAGTGAGCGTTTAGAAGATTTAGAGGGATTGTACAGATTGTTTCGTTGTAGAGGGATTATGAATTGTGCGAATGTTTGTCCGAAAGGCCTAAATCCTTCGGGTGCAATTGCTAGTATTAGAGAACAACTCTTGCAAAAGAAGCTGCGTTCTAAAAATGGGCTGGATGGTTAAATCGTGAATTTAGGATAGACTGATTTTTTGGAGAGATGAATATGAAAAGGATAGATGAGGAGAGGAGACAGTCTGCTTTTTCAGCATTGAGTATGTCTTATTTAGACTCGTTGTATGAAATGTATATCTCTGGAGATAAAGAGGAAGTCGATCCTTCTATTTGTGCTCAATTTGAGACATTTAATGAAAATCAGTCTACGGAGGATCTTTCTCATCAAGCCGTTATAGAAAAGATGCGTAAATCGATTTCACACAACAGACCTGCTCGTTATTCTTCTGTTTATAATCAATACTATTTTACAGCTCTCTGTGAACGTGTGATTGACTGGTTTGAGTGTAATGGACATTATTATTCGGATATTGGTATGGTTAATTATCCAAGCATTCATAAAAAGCCAGAGAAAATAGATTGGAGTCAGCTTGGCTTGACTTCTGATGATTGGTCAAGGCCACTACCTGAAAACCTGTCTATTACAATGCCTAAAGGGGCTGTTTTCTCAGATCTTGTTGATTTACTAACGGGTTGTTTTCAATCATCCATTGGTTATGAATATGCGCATTTGATTAGCACAGAAGAAAAACAATGGTTGAGAGAGCATGTTTTGAATCCCATACAATTTAATCATCAGCAGAAAAAATTATTGTATGAATTGATTTTAAAATCAGAAGCCTTTGAGCATTATCTTGGCCGTAGATATGTGGGGCAAAAACGTTTTTCTTTAGAAGGTTCAGAATCTTTTATAATTGCTTTAGAACATATCATATCTTCCTCTACAAATTTTGGGGTCAAAGATGTTGTTATTGGAATGGCGCATAGAGGCCGTTTGAATACCCTAGTTAATATTCTTGGTTTTTCGTTAAAGGAGGTGGATGAATGGTTTCAAGGAATTAAAAATGATACGGATTCTATTTCTGGTGATGTTAAATATCATTTTGGTTATTCTTCAGATCGTGTTTTTTCAGGGAAGCCTATGCATATTACCCTGGGTTTTAACCCGTCACATTTAGAATCCATTGTCCCAGTGACTATGGGGTCAGTTCGAGCAAGACAAGATGATGTAAGTGTTGATGATGCGAGTCAAATGATGCCAATATTGATTCATGGAGATGCATCTTTTGCGGGTCAAGGAGTCGTGGCAGAGTCTTTGAATATGTCATATGTCAATGCTTATGACGTTAAAGGATCTATTCATGTTGTGATTAATAATCAGATTGGTTTTACCACTTTACCTGATCAGTCACGCAGTAGTTATTACTGCACTGATGTAATTAAATCTATCAGGGCTCCTATATTTCATGTCAATGGGGACGACCCGGAGGCCGTCTGCAGAGTGGCGTTGTTGGCCAGCGAGTATCGCTGTCGATTTAAAAAAGATGTTATGATTGATATCTATTCTTATAGACGTCATGGTCACAATGAGGCAGACGAACCAATGGCCACCAGTCCGTTGATGTATCAAGATATTAAGAAGAAACCTTCTGTGGTGGATGCTTATTTAAAACATTTAATGCAAGCTTCTGTTTTGTCTCATAATGATGCATCTTTATTGAAACAGCGTATTAATGCTCTGATGGGGTCAGGTAATAGTTTGGTTGAGTATCAGAATGGTGTTAAATCTAAAAGAGAGGTTGAATGGTCACAATTTACTGTTTGTGATTGGGACACGCCAGTGGATACTTCAATTTCTGCAAAGCTTATACGTTCTTTGGGTATTGATTTGCATCAACTGCCAGACGGGTTTTGTGTGCAAAAACAGGTCCTTAAGATGTTGGATACACGCAGGAAGATGTTCGATGGTAAGTTGCCAATGAATTGGGGGGCTGGAGAATCCTTGTTATTTGCCAGTTTGCTGCATCAAGGAATTTCTATCCGTTTGGTTGGCCAAGATAGTTGTCGTGGGACTTTTTCTCATCGTCATTCTGTTCTATATGACCAGAATACTGGTGAAAGTATGGTTCCTTATATGAATATAGAAAAGAAATCTAAGTCAGATTTTTTCATTTATAATTCGACTTTAAGTGAGTTTGCTGCAGTGGGGTTTGAGTATGGATATTCCTCTAGTTCCCCAAAGAGTTTAGTGTTGTGGGAGGCGCAATTCGGAGATTTTGCTAATGGCGCTCAGGTGATTATTGATCAGTACCTAACTTCAGCATGGCAGAAGTGGGGAAGAATGTCAGGGCTTGTTTTGTTATTGCCCCATGGGTATGAAGGGCAGGGACCTGAACACTCATCATGTCGATTAGAGCGGTATTTGCAAATGTGTGCTCAGAATAATATACAAGTTTGTGTCCCAAGTACGCCAAGTCAGTATTTTCATTTGCTTAGAAGGCAGGCATTGAGGGCATTTAGATCACCTTTGGTTGTTTTGACACCTAAGAGCTTTTTAAGGAGTCCAGATGCAGTTTCTGATTTGAAATGTTTTACTGAAAGTAAATTTTCTTTGATTATTGATGATGATAAGATGAGCGAAAAATTAAAAGTTCGTCGTCTTGTTTTATGTTGTGGTAAAGTTTATTATGATCTACTAAATATGCGTCAGGCTCATCACTCAGTTGATGTCGCCCTTTGTAGAATTGAGCAGTTATATCCCTTTCCTAGGACAGTATTGAGGGACTTGATGAATAAATATGGAAGTGTCCAAGATGTTGTTTGGTGTCAAGAAGAGCCTAAAAATCAAGGATGTTGGTATATGTTGAAAGATAAGATTGAAAATTGTTTGACCGATGTTCAAAAGCTAACGTATGTGGGGCGGTCAAAAATGGCAGCCACTGCCACAGGAGATCATTCTCAGCATGTATCTGAACAAAATGCTTTGGTCAGCCAAGCATTGGGGATTGAATTAGATTGATTTGTAATTTAGTTATGAATAAATATGGAGAATATGATGGTTGAAGATGTTAAAGTGCCTTTGTTGCCTGAGTCAGTTAGCGATGCTGTGGTTTCAAAATGGCATAAAAACGTTGGTGATTTTGTTTCTGAGGGAGAAATTATTGCTGAGCTTGAAACTGATAAGATTATGTTGGAAGTGCCTTCTATGTTTTCAGGTAAGTTGACGCAGATCCTCAAAAAATCTGGCAGTCATGTTGTTTCTGATGAGACTCTTTGTTCAGTTGATTGTGATGCCAATGTTCCTGATCAACCATCTGAGGAGTCGAAGGTAGATCATTCCAATGTAGAAAAAGATTTCTCTGAACAAGAAAAAGGGCGGACTGCAATTGATCAGATCCGTTATGCTAAAGAAAATGCTGTTAAAGGACCAAATGTTCGAAAAGTATTGTATGAACAATCAATTGATGAGAAAGACATTGTTTGTGAAAATAACGGACGTATAAGTAATGATGATCTGGATGCCCATATAAAAGAAAAAATTAACAGTGTCAGTGCCAATGAAAATATCAATGCTGATACTTTTGTTGAGCGCCTAGACCGTTCAGTCCCTATGACTAGATTGAGAAAGACCATTTCAAAGCGTTTGTTGGACAGTCAAAAAAATACAGCCAGTTTGACCACTTTTAATGAGGTGGATTTAAGTAAAGTGATAGATTTGAGGTCTAAATATAAAGATGAGTTTAAAGACAAGTATGGTGTAAAGCTTGGTTTTATGTCTTTTTTTACTCGGGCGTGTTGTCATGCTTTACACGCATTTCCCGAAGTGAATGCATCTGTTGATGGTGAAGATATCATCTATCATGATTATTGTGATATTGGGATTGCTGTGTCTACTGAAAAAGGACTGTTGGTGCCTATATTAAGAAATGCGGAATTACTTGATATGGCTGAAATTGAGAAAAAAATATTAGATTTTTCGAGTAGATCAAGAGCCAACAAGATAACTCTTGATGAGTTGACAGGGGGGACTTTTTCAATCACAAATGGCGGTGTGTTCGGTTCAATGTTGTCAACTCCTATATTAAATCCACCACAAAGTGCTATTTTAGGCATGCATAATATTGTAAAAAGACCGGTTGTTGTGGATAATACTATCGAGATTCGTCCAATGATGTATTTGGCTCTGACTTATGATCACTGTATTGTTGATGGAAGTCAGGCTGTGCGTTTTTTAGTCATGGTTAAGGACTTATTGGAAGATCCTGATCGTTTATTGTTACAAATTTAGTAAAGGGAGCTTAGTATGAACTTACATGAGTATCAGTCACAAGAGTTGTTGCAGCAGTTTGGTATACCTGTGCCTGTTGGTGAATTAGCGAGTTCTGTTGAAGAAGCATTGGCCATTTATTCACGTTTGGATTCGAAGCAGGTGGTGGTGAAAGCTCAGGTGCATGCAGGTGGTCGTGGTCAGGCTGGTGGTATACGTATTGTTGAAAATAAGAAAGGCCTAACTGAGGTGGTGAAAAACTTACTTGGTACTCGTCTAATCACATATCAGACAGATAATCATGGTCAGCCTATAGACAGTGTATATTTGGTTAAGCCTTGTCTAATTGATAGGGAGCTATATTTGAGTGCTGTTGTTGATAGAGCGCGATGTTGCGTAACGTTCATGGTTTGCAGTGAAGGTGGAGTAGACATTGAGAGTACGGTTGAGCATCATCCCGAGAAGGTTTATAAATTTCACGTGGATTGTTTGGAAGGTGTGCTTCGGTATGAGTGCATGAATGCTGCTGCCATTTTAGGTCTAAAGAAAGAACAAGTCACGAAATTTGTGCAAATTGTTAATAATTTGTATGATTTATTGATATCTCATGACTTGACTTTGGTTGAAATCAATCCGTTGGTTATCACGAAGTCTGGTGATTTGCTTTGTATTGACGCTAAGATTAATATTGATGACAATGCATTATACCGACAGCCTAAATTGCGTCAAATGAGGGACTTGAGCCAGGAGGACGAGCGTGAGTCACAGGCAAAAAAATGGGAATTGAACTATATTTCTTTGCAGGGAAATATAGGCTGTATGGTCAATGGAGCTGGTTTGGCAATGGCCACAATGGATTTGATTAAACTTGAAGGTGGTTCACCTGCAAACTTTCTTGATGTAGGGGGAGGTGTGACTCGAGAACGTGTATCAGAAGCATTCAAAATTATATTGTCTGATGGGCATGTTAAGGCCATCCTAATAAACATTTTTGGAGGGATTGT
The DNA here is from genome assembly GCA_036121365.1 of Pseudomonadota bacterium. GTDB lineage: Bacteria > Pseudomonadota > Gammaproteobacteria > Comchoanobacterales > Comchoanobacteraceae > UBA7916. The sequence goes on from JAZAFR010000029.1 coordinate 29,379, forward strand.
GCGATGTGACTTGATTGCTGAAGGTGTTATAGAAGCTGTTGTTGATATGTCAACGGTTTTGCCAGTTGTGATTAGGTTGGAAGGCAATCGTGCTGACTTGGGTAGAAAGAAATTAGAATCCAGTGGTTTGAATATTGTAGCGGCAAGTAGTTTTTCTGAAGCTGCAAGACTTGTTGTTGAAATGGCTGGATAAATGGTGGAATAAGGAGTATAAGTTGTGGGTATATTGGTTGACGAGAACACAAAAGTGATATGTCAGGGATTTACAGGGTCTCAAGGGTCTTTGCACTGTGAACAAATGCTAGAATATGGAACCAAATTGGTAGGTGGTGTGACACCTGGGAAAGGGGGGGGGGATCACCTTGGGCTGCCCGTATTCAATGTAGTTAAAGATGCAGTGCAGGAGACAGGTGCAACTTGTTCAGTGATTTTCGTGCCGGCTCCATTTTGTAAAGATGCGATATTAGAAGCTGTTCACGCAGGGATACGTGTCATTGTTTGTATCACAGAGGGTATTCCTGTTTATGATATGATGATTGTTAAGAATGTTGTCGACTATCATGGGGTTCGCTTAATTGGACCAAATTGTCCGGGCATTATTACTCCAGGTGGATGTAAGATTGGTATCATGCCAGGAAGTATCCACAAAAAGGGAGAAGTTGGTATTGTTTCGCGATCAGGAACTTTAACTTATGAAGCAGTGAATCAAACCACTTTGTGCGGACTCGGGCAAAGCAGTGTTGTTGGGATAGGAGGTGATCCAATTGTTGGATCAAGTTTTATTGAGATATTAGAACTTTTTGAGAAAGATCAGCAGACAAAATCTATTGTTTTAGTAGGCGAAATCGGAGGTTCAGGTGAAGAAGAGGCTGCGCTTTGGGCAAAAGAAAATATGACAAAGCCAATGCTCGCCTATATTGCAGGTATGACAGCGCCAAAAGGAAAAAGAATGGGGCATGCTGGTGCGATTATATCTGGAGAAAAAGGAACTGCTAAAGGTAAGTTTGAAGCCTTGAAAAAATGTGGTGTCAATACAGTTGAGAAACCTACTGATATTGGCAATGTTTTATTAGATATGATTTCTTAAGTGTGGCTTTGGTCTATTTAAAAAATCATATCCATTTTATGTGTACTCTTTTTACACGTCTCTATGCGTTTTTGCTTGACGATTCGGTAATAAGCAGTACTATTTCGAAGTTTTTATTGTGCGTTATAGTATAACTTTGATATTATCTGTCTTGTTTTCAGATGGATAGATTTTTTCTCAATGATTGTTTCATTAACAGTTGACTTTGATTTCATTTGTCTGTAACTTTTTACATAGGATGCTGTTAATCTGCAGCGATGAGTTTTAATCAACAAAAAGAGGTTGAATATGAATATTGTAGAATTGAGTAGACTTTTAGGTAGACTTGAGGAAAATTTAAAAACACAAGTGGTGAGCGATCCATATGGTGGTAGAGCACTTGTTCAAAAATTATCAAAGATTAAAGAGTCTAAAAAGCTAGGAAAAGTTGAGGAAGGTGATCTTAATGCTTTAGATGCAGCAGACACCCAAGAACTGGTTGATGCGTATTTAACATCATTGGTTGATCCTCACACTATAAGTGACGAGGATGTTGAGTTGTTCAATAAGTTAGCAGGCGACTCAAAAGTTACAAAAAATACTAAAGATTTAGAGCAAAGATATGGATATCTTAAATCTGTCCTACTTGATTTTGCAGGTGGTATCGAACCCAAGATAGAATTGTCAGGTGAAGGTGATAAAAAAACTCTGGTTGCTAAATTAACACACCCAGAAGCCAAAACTGCAGATGGTAAAGCGGTTGAAAATTTGGTTGGTGCAGACCTGCCTCAAGATGGTTATGGTTACAAGGCCGCAGATGGAGAGACACCGGAAGTGCCAGCTAAACTAAGTTATGAAGATGCTGGAAGGTCAGTCCAATCCCTTACTGGTTTTGTTGCATACCTCAATCGGCTCACAACGGGAGAGCGTAAGGCAGAGGATATATCAAAATTTGTAAACGATTCAGCAAAAATTAATGCATTATATGATAAGGTACTTAGAATTGAAAAAACTCTTCGGGAAAATGAAGAGAAATTGGCTTCGCTTGATGTTAAGTATCAATCACAAGTAGAAGCCGTTGATGAGGTTTTTTCAAAAGAACCCGCTGAAAAATACACACCGAAGGAAGCGAAAGATATTAGCGGTATTTCAGATGAGGAACTGAAGAAGGTTAATGAACTCAGAGAGAGTCAGGCTTCTCTTTTTAAAGGATCCGGCGAGTTTGAAAATGGTCTAACCTTAGCTGAAGTAAAAGAGCTTACTTCTACTTTGAAATACCTGCATGCTGGGCAATATGCTGAGCAAAATGCTATAATTAATCAAGCTGGTCTTGAAAATAATATAGATATGCTCAAAGCAGATCAGGATGCTGAAAAGAATTATGAAAAGTTTAAATCAGCACAATTAAAAGCATTTGAAGAGGCAAAGAAAGCTGAATCTAAAACTAAAGAAGGTGCAGATGCAACTAAGGCTGAATCTAAACCAGAAGAGAAGAAGCCAAAAAATATAAAAGAAGCATTTGAAATTATTGATTCATATGCAGATGCGTTTAAGGCATATCAAGCAGAACAAGTCAAATCTGATGAATATTTGCTTTTCTTGAAAGAAGCGAAAAAAATAGATACTTTGTTTGGTAAAGTTAAAACACTATTTGACTCAAGAAGAGCCATTTCAAAGCCACTTTATGGTGTTCTAACTGCTCTTGTTGTTGCTTCAGCAGCGCTTGTTGCACCAGTAGCGTACACAGCAAGCATTATGGCAGTTGCTCTCTCTGCTTTAGCATATGCTGCAGGTAAACTGTTGACGATAAGAGACATTTCAGCTCGACAAAAAATTAAGATGACTGAAGTTAGTTCTAGTGCCATTACTGTTGGTAGTAAATGGGAGATTGGTACAGCTATAGCTACGACAGCTGCAGCTGCATTGCTAGGGCCACTTGGTTTAGCAGCTCGGTATTCCGTATATCTAGGAGAGACAGTACGTGCAGCAGTCAGTCTTCTTGTATCAACGTCTGTTAATCTAAAAGAGCTTACAGTTAATATGAAAACTCCTCTGCTGATGTCTGATGTACAGATGCAAGGTAGTGTATCTGATAAAGCAGCTGTAGACGCCTTTGTTAATGGACAAATACCAACTAGTACGTACAGTGATCAACTAGCTGAAGTAGTAAAAACTTCTAAATTCCCTGATCTTAAAGATTTTAAAGTGAATGAGAAGATAGAATCTAAAGAAGTAAAATCTGCTTTAGAAAAGAGTGTTGAGTTTGCAAACAGGATCTCAGAGCTTCGAAAAGAAAATGAGCTAAATATGGTAGACACCAAACCACTAGTTGCAGATCTTACATCATTTGTTAAAAGCGCTACATTCAAGGAGGCTTCTGCTCACAAAGATCTTAATCTGCAGTCAAAAGGTCATCAATTGCTAAGACAAATGTCGGTTGCTAGTGCTAATTTTGTTAATACTGTAAAATTAGTCCGTGGTCAAGATAAGGCAAACAAGTTTAACAAACAAACTCATGAAGCTAATTTGGACTTTGGGTTAAGTGCTCTTGCAACTCCAATTGCAGCAGTCTAATAATTTAGATTCAAAGCTAGATAAGAGGAGGGGGTTATACCCCTCCTTTTTTTCTATCTTATATATCATAGTCCGTTAATGATATTGATGATTTTTAATTAACAAAATAAGGTGAATATGAATACTTTACAATTGAGAACCACTTTACATAATCTTGTAGATACTCTTAAAAAACAAATGCATGAACAACTGGTAAAAGATCCATATGGCGGTCGAGCTCTGGCTGAAAGATTAAAAAACATTGTAGGTACTAAAATTTTAAAAAAGCTTAACGAAGAGGACATTGCTAGCTTAGCTGGGCAAGAGGAACTGCCCATAGCGCAACTTTTATCGCAGTACTTAACATCGTTAGTTTCACCTGCTACTTTGAATGAAGAGCAAGTTGATTTGATCAATAAGATAGCGGGCGACTCAAAAGTTACAAAAAGCACTAAAGATATACGACAGAGATTTGGTTATCTTGCATATATCGATGATCGTACTATTGATATTGGTGGTAACCCTGTTTCTATTCCTAGGCTTGCTGATGGTATGAAACCCAAGTTTGAATTGTCAGATGATAAGCGAAGTATTGTCGCAAAGTTAACTCATCCTGAGGCTAAACTGCATGGAAAAATTATTAATCTTTTAGATCCAGATGTTGAAACACCTAAACAAGGTTATGGTTATGTTCCACATTCTAGTCGCAACGAGAATGTTCCGCCCAAACTAAGTCATAAAGATGTTGAGGCTTCAAAACTTTTCATGAATACTATTCTTGCAAGAATTAATCACATACGACAAACAAAATCATCTGCTTTAGGTGGAAAATCTATCGAAAAAACAGCAGGAGATGTACTTGACTTTATCAACGATTCAAAAAAAGTTGATGTTTTATTTGATAAGATGGTTGATATTCAGCAGACCCTCGATGTTGATCGTAGGACTCTAGAGTATGCTTTTCCAAAACAGCTACGCGATAAAGTCACATTAAGTAAAGAATATGATATTCTCTTCTTATCTCGTCTGCCAAAAAAAATAGAGTTAAAAGCTGATGATTTTGATGTTGCTATTGATGAATCAGATCTGCAAAGGATTAATGAAATCAATCAAAGACCGATTGCTCTTGGTACAGTAAAATCTGATGATTTTGAGGCATATCTAGATCTCCCTACCTTGTCTTTTTTGCTTCCCATGCTCAAATATATTTCCGCTGGACAATATAATCAACAAAATGACATACTAGAGAATGCTGGCATATCTGAGTTGATAAAAACTATTGATGATGAATCAATCTTAGAAAAACAATTTCAAGCTTACAAAGCGCAGAAGACAAAAGTCTTTAATCGCAATATTAAAGCGCATTCTAAGGAAGATAAACCCCGTACAATGGACTTAGACTCAGACCTTGATGATAATAAGCCAAGAAACGAAAAAGAAGTCCTCGATATCATCGACTCCTATGCAGATGCCATTAAGGCTGTTCGAGCAGAATTGGTCAAATCTGACGATTATCTGGCTTTCCTAAAAGAGTCGAAGAAAATAGATAGCTTTCTCGGTAAGATTAAAACTCTATTTGATTCAAGAAGAGCCATTTCAAGGCCACTTTATGGTTTTTTAACTGCTCTCTTTTTTGCTTCAGCAGCGTTTTTTGCACCAGTACCGTATACAGCTAGCGTAACGACATTGGCTCTCTCTGCTTTAACGTATGCCGCTGGTAAACTTTTGACAATAAGAGATATATCAGCTCGACAAAAAATTCAGATGTCTGAAGTTAGTTCTGATGCCATTACTGTTGGTAGTCAGTGGGAGATTGGTACAGCTATAGCTTCGACTGTTGTAGCGTCATTACTAGGGCCACTTGGTCTAGCAGCACGATATTCTATCTATCTAGGAGAGGCGGCACGAGCTGCAATCAGTATTCTTGTATCAACATCTGTTAGTCTCAAAGAACTTACAGTTAATATGAAAACACCTCTTCTGATGTCTGGTGTTGATATGCATGGTAGTGTATCTCAGGATGATGCAATAAACGCATTTGTAACTGGAAAGGAGTCTGATTCGTATATCTACCAACTAACAGAAACAGCAAAAAGTTTAAAACTCTCTGATTTCAAAGATTTTAAAGTACATGAGAAAGTAGAAAATGAAGAGGTAAGAGAGACCTTAAACAAGAGTGCCGTTTTTGTAAACCAGATTACAGCTTTTGGAAAAGCAAAAGAGCCGAATATGCAAGATGTCAAAATTTTGGTTGAACGTGTTACACGTTTTGTTGATAGTTCTCAATTTAAGACGACAACTACTCACGATCAAGTAAAATTTCAGCCAAAAGGTCGAGAATTGCTAAGACAAATAACGATTGCTAGTGGTAATTTTGTTAATGCTGTAAAATTAGTCAGAGGAGCAAGTAAAGCAAATGTTTTTAACAAAGAAACTTATGAAGCCAATCTGGACTTTGGATTAACATCTCTTGTTCCAGCAGCGCCACCAATTTGATAACGTATTTTAAATATTTGACAACAGGAGAGCCTAAGACTCTCCTCCTCTTGCTTTCTCATAGATAAGTTTTAATTGTTTTATCAATCATTGTTTATCGTCATTAATATACTGTTCACACCATCCGTATACAATTTATTACCCAACCACTCACATAACTTAGTTTTTACCAGCGTCTAAAGAAATCCCGGTCATGCTATGTTTTTCATATGATGCTTTTACAATTGCGACTATCATTTTTTTATTATGAGGTATAAGGATTTGCGTCCTCTTTATATACAATATCTAATTCGATGCCTATGATGTTTAATGATTTTTGCATAGAGTTCTTGATATAACTTTTATATGATTTGTTTATTTTAGAAACTCTTTTCCCTTGTATTATTATACACATCGCTTTTTTGTGATTTGGGTATGCTACTCTTATCTTCACTTGTTTTCCATTTACCAATGGGGGAGGGTGCATTCTTGTTATTGTCTCTATATTTTTGGTTAGAAACGACATTGGTGGGATTTTATCCTGCCTGCTCATTCTGCTGATCATGTTCATTAATTGGCTAAGATTTTTTCCGTAATAAGCACTCATAAATATGATAGGGATGTGTCTATTATTGTGTGTCAGGTGTTCAATATTCTTTTTGTACAGCTTCTTTTGTTCGTTGTTTAATTTGTCCCATTTATTAACAACGATAATGTGTTTTTTTCTATTCAGTTTTATTGTTTCTATTATTTTTAAGTCTTGGTCACTGATGCCTATTGTTCCGTCAATCATATGTACGACCGTCCCTTTTACATTTTTTATCGTTTCTAATGTTTGATAGGTTGAGTATTGTTCCACTGTGTCTTTAACTTTTGTTTTTTTTCTCATTCCTGCCGTGTCATAGATCGTAAAAATTTTATCTCTATACATGCATTTGCTTTTTACTGTATCTGTTGTTGTGCCAGCATCTTGGCATGTCTGTGATATGTTTTTTTTGCATAATTTATTTATGAGTGTCGACTTTCCTGAATTGGGTTTACCAACAATACAAAATTGTATACTTTGATCATTCTCTAGGTTATCTGATTTTTCCGTTTTTTCTGTGCTTTTAAATATGGATTCAATCCATTGCTTGATTTTTTTGATTCCTTCTCCTGTCTTTGCACTTGCACCCACCACTTCACTGTTTCCTATACGGTAGCAGCTTTCGTTAATTCCCTGAGATATATCAATCTTATTTGCAACTATTAATGTCTTTTTGTTCGCTTTCTGATATCTTTCAGCCCATATCTTATCATGTATGTTGTGACCATTACTTGCATCAATTATATGTATGATTGCATCTGATTCACTTATCTGTATTTTGATTGTCTCATTTATTTTATCTTGTAAGGTGTGATCTGATGATTCATGGCATTCATCGAACCCTGGTGTGTCTACCACTGTTAAATGATATTCATTAATGCTTGCACTTTCTTCTCTACAGTCTACAGTAACACCTTCTCTGTCATATGTAATGGCAATCTTTTTTCCAATCAGTCTGTTAAATATACTAGATTTTCCAATGTTTGTGCATCCTATTATGCATACTTTTCTATAACTATAGCGTTCCATTTTTATTCAATAATCTTCTTTTGTGTTGATTTGCCAGTTCTATTATAATTTTGTTGTCCATAATTTGTTTTTCTCTGACTGAATTGCTACTCAAGATGCTGTTGATTTCAATTAGAGCTTTTTCGTTTTCGTTCATGTTTTCAAAAGCTGATGCTTTTATTAATGATTTCATCGGTCTAAGAGAATGTGTTTCAATTTTTTCTGCATATTTTAGTGATTGTTTTGGGTTGCTATCTTTAAGAATGTTCGCAATTCTATATGCTGCAATTGACTTTATTGTTGTCACATTTGAACTTTTGTAGACGTCTTTTAAGACCTTAACACATTGATCTGTATCGCCCCTTTCATAATATGCGTTTGCCTGTTTAAGATTTAGTAGATGTGCATAAATCGTTTTACTGTATTTCTTATTGAAGTTCATAATATGTTTTTCGTTGTCATGCTCTCTTGTTATACTGATGAATTGATCTGAAATCTTATCTCCTTTTTTTACAGACCATAGTGTGTACTTGTGACCAAGAATTGATACAAATAATGTTAATAATACTCCAATAAGGCTTAGTTCTTGATTTTTTTTGATTGTATCTATGACTTTACTAAATACTTTCTCAATCATAATCACTCCGTATCATATCTATGAGTTCTTTATAGTTCACTGTCCGCTGTTCTTTTGTATCAAGATTTTTTATGGTGAACGTATTGTCTTTTTTTTCATTTTCTCCGTATAATATCATGAATTTTGCTTTCTTTTTTAATGCTTTCTTTATCATCGTCTGGATTTTACCATTTTCAAAATGCGTGTGAACCTTAATGTTTTTACAGTCTTCTCTTATTCTTTCAGCATGTTGCATGATGTCTTGAATATTTTCTTGATTCATTGCAATCATTGCTATTATTTTTTTCTTTTCTAAGTATTTTTGACCTTTAACTAGCTCGATTAATCGTTCAATTCCTATTGAAAATCCACATGCCGGCTGCGCTTCTTGTCCAAGATTTTCAAACAATAAGTCATATCGTCCTCCTCCACATATGGTCGATTGTGCTCCTAGACTTTCACATTTCCATTCGTAGATCAGTCCTGTGTAGTAGTCAAGCCCTCTCATCAGTGTTTTGTTGACCTGGTATTTGATCTCATGATCCTCGCATATTTTTTGTATTTTCAGGAAGGAGTCACTCTCCTCTTTGGTATAGTATTCATCTATTGATGGTGCATTTTTGTTGATGTCTATCAGGAATTCGTCTTTTGAGTCTAGCAATCTTAGTGTGTTTTCATCCAATCTTTTTTGATTTAATTCGGACATTTTATTTTTAAATGGCTGGTAGTAATTCTTTAGTGCACTGCCATATTTTATTCTTGTCTCTCTCGATCCTAAGTAGTTCATTTCAAGTTTTATATTTTCTGAAATACTGAGTTTTTTCCATATGTTATGTATAATAATTAATTGTTCTGTATCTGGATAGGGTTCTGGATATCCTAAACATTCCATACCAAATTGATTAAACTGTCTCAGACGTCCTTTTTGAGGTCTTTCTCGTCTAAACATACTTCCCATATAATAGAATTTTCTTGTTTGATCATATAGTAAATTCTTTTCAATGCATGCTCTGACAACTGATGCTGTTCCTTCAGGCCTAAGACTGATGCTCTGTTCATTTTTATCTGTAAATGTATACATTTCTTTGTGAACAATATCAGATGTTATGCCAATGCTTCTTTCGAATAAAGTTGTTGGTTCACAGTAAGGCGTTCTAATTTCTTCGTATGCGTATTGATCTGCAATTTGGCATAGAATGTTTTCTATTCCTTGCCATTGCTCGATGTTTTCATAAATGTCACTGAATCCTCTGATTCCCTGTATAGACTTCATTGTTTAGGCTACTTGATTTGGGATTTTATTATACCTCTTCTTTATATTGTTGTCTACTTCATTTCTTTTACTATTGATATCTTTACTTATCGAATTTCTATGATTGAATCTAGGTCGTTTTTGTTTGTTTGTTGTGTGTCTTTTACTTCACTGTTTGCATAGAAACTATTTTCCTGTATGAGTCCTCCCGTTTTAAACAGTGCTATTGTAGTGACTATTCCCATTACTATAACTAGCGTGAGTGCTACCATTGTTTTTTTTTGTGTGCTGTATTTGCTTTTTTTGAATGGTTTTAGAGTTTGGTTTTGAACTTTATATATGGAATGATTGCTTCTTGGTGGTGTATAGGGTACGCTCTCAATGTGTTTTAAGATGTCTCCTGCATCGATGCCAAAAAATTTACAATAGCTTTTTATGTAACCTCTGTAATATGTTTGGGGTATGTGTATTGATTTTTCACTTTCTTCAATTGCTATGATATTTTCAATACGAATTTTTGTAATTTTTGAAAGCTCTTCTATGCTGATCTTGTAATTTACTCGATGTTTTTTTAAATATTTTCCAACATCAATTTCTTCGCTATCATTTTCTTCATCAACGAATTCCATCATTTGTCCTGTGGATATTGTTTACATCATGTAATTGATTGATGTCAGTATTTTAATCCCTTTCATTCCGATCAATTTACATTGAAGTACACAATATTGTAATAATTCACTACTAAATATCGCTTGAAGAAGAAATTTGTTTGTCGATAGAACTATTTTGTTAAAAGTAATCAAATTTAAGGTCATAACATTTCTCCAACAGATGTGATTATATTATTTAACTTTTTTGTTCCATTGTCAATAGTTTGAGCTGCTTTATGTAATTTGTTTATGGTTTATTGACTTTCATCGATGCTGACTTCTTCAATTTGTATGTGTTGGTGTCTATTTTTAACAATATTTATTTTTCCTAAGATTTTTATTTTACAACCAGTCTTTATGTGTTTAATGATTTTTCCATGTTTGTTTCTCTTGAGCAATAGTGTTGAAATGCTATTTCTATTTATCTTTTCATCTTGCTCTTTCATGATTTCATATTCACTCCCCAATAGTCCCTTTAGGATACACAGGTTGCCTGTTTTTATGTTGTAACTATTCGATATAATAATGAACTTTGCTTTGATACTGTATTCCACAATGACCTCCGTAATATAGATAGAGTACAAAGTGAGAACGTTTTTGTCAAGGTCTATCTCTCGATATTTTTATATTCAAGTTCAACTTTTTTTTTATCAGATTGTATGCTATTTTTTAGATATAAATAATTGAGATTTTCATGAGCTTATCAAAGACAAAACGTTTGGCACTGGTATTAAAGACGGTGTGCATACTTGCATCATGGAATGCTTTAATGAGCTTTTTGCAAATTATTGTTGGTTTTTTAGCAAGTAGTGATGCTTTATTTGCTGACGGCCTTCACACACTTCTAGATTTAATAATGGACGGAATTACCTATTTGGCTTGTCGTTTGGCTAGTCGGCCACCTGATCAAAAGCATGCGTATGGTTATAAACGCATTGAAACACTGGCTTGTTTGGTATTGTCCATATTACTTTGCCTAATTGGCTTAGGAATCGTTTATGATGCTCTATTTGCACGTATTATTAATACAGTACGTAGTGATTTAGTTGTTTATGTTTCCATTTTGACTATGATTGTCAATGAATTGCTATATCGTTATTCACATTCACGTTCAGTCATTGCTAATTCCGATCTGCTCGCTGCAAGTGCTTTGCATCAGCGGACTGATGCATTGAGTAGTTTGATTGTGTTTGTTAGTGCAGTTATGGATACTTTGATTCCAAATTATAATTTTGACAGCTATGCAGCAATGATCATAGGTCTATTTATCATGAAAATGGGTATGAAAATCGCATATAAAGGCATTCTTGAGTTGTTGGATGCTGGGATTGAGCCAAAGAAATACCAGAAATTGGTGAAATTTATGCAATCAAGTTCAGGTGTATGTGATGTCCACTGTTTACGTACCCGTAAGCAAGCGGGAGATATTTGTTTGGATGTACATATTATTACTGATCCATTTATTAGTGTGTCTGAAGGACACTATATTGGTGAGAAATTGAGAAGAAGAATTATGAAAAACTTTAATGATATTGTTGATGTTGTGGTTCATATCGATCCAGAAGATGATACGCATTTGCATGATTCGGACTCGAAACTACCAAATAGACAGTATATTGGAAAGATATTAGATTCTTTTATGCCTCAGATTGGTTATTCATTCACAATACATTATGTAGACGAAATGCTGTATGTTGATGTAATGAGTCATTCTGTTGTATCAAAGATGGCTTCAAAGAAAATTCTCAAAACCATCCAACATGATTTTCTTCAGAATGGCTATGATGTGGAGATTCGATTTTTTGTATTGTCATCCACAGTAAAGTTTGCTAACGCTGATCCTGAAATGACTTCATAACAGATCTTAAATAATATATTGTATTTTAAAAAAATAAAGGCCCAACAGAGCCTTTATTTTCAAGTTTTGATATTGTTATGCAGACAATCCTAGAGATGTAGTTTTATCTTGCTGCTGACCCTTTTCAGAAGTTTCTTTTGCACCTTTTTCTGCCTTTATAACACCATGTTTAACTTCGTCTGCAGTTTTTGGACTTTCCACTGAATCGTCAGTTTTTGTATTGTAACTGAACATACTTGAAACGTATTGTCCGGTAGATTTCAAACATTCATACACAAAAGAACAGCCGTCCCCCATTTTCTTATAAGCAAAAGTGCTGCCTTGAACTGTTTTCTGCGAAACGAAGGAAGCTGCTATAGCTATCTTTCTGCATGAAAATACGACACCATTTTTGATTGCTACGAATGGCATAGCAGCTACATAGGAGATCTTAGTTAACATTGAAGACTTTTCTTCGCTGTTATCTTTTTCATCATCTTCCTTATTTTCTTCTTTTTCGGTTCTTTCAGCGTCTTTTGTTTTATCTTCTGCGATTATCTTAGCTTCGTTTGTTTTTGTTTCAGTTAGTTGCTCAGCTTCATCTTTCTTAGCTTCATCTTTCTCAGTTTCGGCTTTCTCAGTTTTGACTTTCTCAGTTTCGGCTTTCATAGTTTCAGCTCTCATTGCAGTTATCAATGTATAGGTTGCGACTGCTATTGCTCCAATTGTTGTCATTAATTTTGTGTTCAATTCGAACAACCCAGTTGTGCCTTGACTTGAAATTGAATTTAAAAAATTAGTTGTACTGTTGAGTGCTGTTCTAGAATTGATATTACCGATTAAAGTTGAAATATTATTCATACTACTTACATTCATTATATTCTCCTATTGTAATTAAAAGTTCTGTTTATATTATACTTTTTTTTTTGATTGTGTCAAATGTTGTCTGTTCTTTTGAGGTTTTATTCTGTTAAGGTTTATCAAATCAGTTGTCATGTTGCACAAAAAAAATAAAGGCCTAAATAGGCCTTTATTTTTATATTTAGCGACTTAAGTTTTTAAGCAGCTGCAGCTGGGCTTGGCTTTAGTCCTGCAGTTTTAACTTCGTCATCAAATTTTACTTTACGTGTATCTTTGAGTTCTGTCATCACGGGCTTAAAGTTATCAGCATGCTCAGCTTTTCCTGGTGCTTTATTGTATTCCAATTCAAACATAACTTTACTGTATTGTTGTGAATGTTTTTGTTGTACACTGTTTCTGAATACAACTGCATACATACGTGATGGCAATGTTTTGAATACAAATTTTCCGAATTTGGAAAATGCTGTCATCATACTCTTTACACCATTTTTAATAAATTGGCTCAATTTTTGAAATGTGCTTTTGTTCTTTTTGTTTTTTCTGTAAAATTGCTGTATTTTTTTAGCTGCGCTATTCTTTTTCAGGTCTTGAGTTTTTAATTCTTCTAGCACAGAATTTAATTTAGTAGCATGTACAGCTTTATCCTTTCCTAAAGTTGGCTTGCTCTCTTCCAAGTTAGGCTTGCTCTCTTTAGCAGATGGATAGATTGAAAGTGCAACTGCTGACATTGCTAGTGCTGCAGTAAAATACACGGCGGTTGTGACTTCAGGCTTGTTTTCTACATAAGTCATTGCTGTATCAGTTGCGTTACTAATTGCTGCCATGACTGTATTAGCTAAGCTATTGATCTGAAAAGTATTATTGATCATATTATCTCCTTTATTTTTAATTTTAAATCTTGTTATATTGTATCATTATATTTTTTTCAAGTCAATGTTTTTTATGAATTATTTTTATTAATGTTTCTTATAGCGGTAAAAGCATTTGAATGTTATCAAATTGAGTATCGATTTGTTTGTTTTATTCTTCAATCTTTATTAATGACGTTGGTTATAAGAGAGATTTGTTGATTAGAATTATTCAATAAAAAAATAAAGGCCGAGATTAGACCTTTATTTTTTGTGTTTGGTGCCTCAGCTTTTATGCGACTGCGACGAGTCTTGACGCTGGTCCTGTAGTTTTAACTTCGTCTTCAAAACTTACTTTATGTGTATCTTTGTTTGTTCTGTCGAAGTTCGGTTTTTTTCCAGTTGCTAAACTTTTTTTAATTTTTTTGTAGTCACATTTTAATTCTACTAACACAGGATATAACTGATACGCATGTTTTTGATGTAGGCTACTTCTGAATACAACTGCAGACACACGTAATGGCAATGTTTTGAATACAAATCTTCCGAATTTAGAAAATGCTTTCATCATACTCTTTACACCTTTTTTAATAAATAGGCTCAATTTTTGAAATGTGCTTTTGCTTTTTTTGTTTTTTCTGTAGAAGTTCTGTATTGTTAGAGCTGCATAAGCTGCTCGCTCCTTTTGATAGTCTTGTATTAAAAAAATTAAATTAGATTTATAAGCATGCTCAGCTTTGTTTTTTAATTCTTCTAACACAAGATTCAATTTATCAGCATGCTCATCTTTGTTCTTTGAATGTGTAAGGAAATCATCTAAATTGGTCTTGCACTGATAGATTAAAAGTGCAACTGCTGATATTGCTGCAGTATAATATACTATATCTGTGACATCTGGCTTGATTTCTTCATAAATTGCTAATGCGTTACTGGCTACACTGGTTGCTTGCATTGCACTTAATGGATTAATATAGCTCATATTGTTTCCTTTATTTTTAATTTTAATTAGTGTATATTGTATCAATGTATTTATTTCAAGTCAATGATTCATTCAATTCTGTGTATTAATGCTTCTTATAGGTGCAAAATTGCTTGAACATCGCCAAATTCAGTTTTGCTTAGTCTGTTTTATGATATGACTTTCTTAATGATGTTTGTTATAAGAGAGATGTGTTGATTGGAATCATTTAACGCCTCAATGTAGTTGAGTGATTTTCCTCCATGATTGATGAATACTTCTCCATACTCTCTTTTTATTTCATCTATGGTCTCTAGACAGTCTACTGCAAAGCTTGGTGCGATGATGTCTATTCTCTTTATACCCCTGTTTGCCATTTCAATAAGAGTTTCTTCCGTATACGGCTTTAACCATTGTGTTGGTCCAAATCTTGACTGGAATACGGTTTTAAAACGATCAGGTGGTAAATTTAATCCTTCAGTCACCAATCGTGTTGTTTTGTGGCAATAGCAGGAGTAGGGGTCTCCATTCAATAAGTTCTTTTCAGGAAGCCCGTGGTAAGTAAAAAGTAGTATTTCCCCTTGTTTATTTTTATTCCAATGTTCTTGTATTGATGTTATCAATGCTTGAATATATGCCTTTTCATTACAATAATCTCTAATGAATCGATAATTGGGTATGAAGTTCCATTGTTTAAGAGACTTTGCAACTTCATCAAAAATGCTTGCTGATGTAGTTGCACTATATTGTGGAAATAGTGGTATGACAATGAGTTCTTTGTGAGGTATCTTTTTAATTGAATTTAGTGTAGATTTGATGTTATTCTTGCCATAGCGCATGCACAGTTTGACTTCCGTTTCATCATGGTGTCTTTGAATCTCATTATTGACTTTCTTTTGTAATTGTTTACTTAAGTATGCCAGAGGCATGCCTTTTTTTGTAAATACTTGTGCATATTTTTTTGATGAACTGTACGATCTAAATGGCAGAATAAATCCATATAAAATTGGATACCATAATAATTTATTGATATTGATAACCCTTTTGTCAGACAAAAATTCTCTCAGAAATGACAAGATAGAGAAATAACTTGGTTTTTCTGGTGTTCCCAAGTTTATTAAAAGTATCGTAGTTCGTAACTTGACTTGTTTGGGATGTGTATCAGCTAGAACCATTCGTTTACTTGAGTATTTCTTGGTATATACTGTTAATTTCTTGTGATTGAAGTATCTGTGTAATTGCTTCATCACTGATGATGTTGTTCACTGATGTGCTGTTTTTATCAGTATAGATAACATCTTTTAGCGTTAGTAAGTAATAATGTTTGTCTTCCTGGTTGTATTGTAAAATTGGTTTTGCCCACCCGATGTCGGTTGATGGTATCTGTGAAGCTGCTTGCACTATTTGTGCAGGTACTTTGTCTTTCAACTCCTTAAAACTTCCGGCTTTTTGCCTCGATGTCTTGAATTTCTTTTCTAAAATTTCTATTTTTTCTCCGTTATGCAGTTTCTTTACACTCAGTTTTATTTCATTGTCCAATTGTTTTTTCATTTGTGTTGTTTTCAGTTCTTTTATTATTTCTTCTCTGACTGCCTGTAGGTCCTTCTTTTTACTGGGAGTGTACTCGCCAATTTGGTAAAAGATGATATTTCCATTGTCAAGTTTGATCGGTGAGGATATTTTGTTGTTATCTGCATTTTCAAAGATGTGTTCTTTGAGATATTGACTGTTGAGTGTTTCTTTTAAGTTGCTGCTTGGCGTTATTGTCTTTAATTCCTTGATTTTGAGATTGATTTCTTTTGCTATTCTAGTTAAGTCCTTTGGTGCATATAGTTTTTCTTCCTGTATGCGACTTGCAATTGTGTTTAGCTGTGACTTCATCTCTCTTTCTTGCCATTTTCTCTTGGCGCCGTTTATGCATTCTTTGCTTAGACATTGAGTTTCTTCTATTTTATTGAGAAAGTATAGTTTGTTTGTTTCATCGTCATACATATATTGATTTATATTTAATGAGTTTATGTTTTTATCAATTGCAATTTTGTCATCTAATATGGTCTTCTTTCTCTTTGTGTAGTGTATTTTATCTTGATTGTGCGACTTTCTAAGTGACTCAATGTTATGTATTTGATCTTTTGTATTGCTTAGGTCGATACTCTCTTTGGTTGTTTTGTCGGTCAGCTGATATTCTATAATATGGTACTTGGTATTTGTTTTGGACTGAATCTTTTTGTTTGCTATCAATTGTTTGATTTTTTGATCACTGATGATTGGTTTTTTAATTTTGTTTGCATCAATTTCAATGTATTTTATTTTAGCACTTGGTTCACTTGAAAAGCTACCGTTTTGATAGGCCTCTTGTATTTCAGCTTCATTTTCTATGTTTGAATTCACGTCTTTAAGATAATCTGTGTTGACTTTAATCCATTCAAATGATCTTTCTTGCATGAATACATTCCGTAGATTTTCTTTGTCTTTGTTTGTAATGATTGTGCTTTGCATGATCATCGATTGAAATATGTTTTGTTCTGCTAATGTTTTAATCTCTGTTAGATATTGAGGGACTTCATTCCGGTGTTGAGCATTTGTTGTTTCCATCTTTTTTAGTAGGGGTTTCAAGTCTTCGCTGTTTTGAATGAAAAACAACAATTCTTTTGTACTGATTTTGAAATTTTCTTTCTTGAAGAATTCTTGTAATTTTGTTTCCATTTGGATCAGCTCAATCGCTCTTTTTTGATAGTTTAGTAGCTCTTCTTCGCTGGGCTCTCTGCTGTGTGTTGCGAAGTGTGTTTGTACTAGGTTTCTGTATTTGAATTGTGCTCTTTTTTCAATGGATTTTTGTACTGGTTGCACTGCTGCAGTAAAACCTTTCTCTAGACCCAAAACCACCATCGATACTCCCAAAACACCTGTTAAGAGGAGAACGATGTTTGATTTTGATATATTTCTAAAAAATTGCATGATACCTAAAGATGGCGGAGTGGACGGGATTCGAACCCGCGACCCCCGGCGTGACAGGCCGGTATTCTAACCAACTGAACTACCACTCCACACGTTTTGTGTTATGGGTACTGAGGGAGTCGAACCCCCGACATTCGCCTTGTAAGGGCGACGCTCTACCAGCTGAGCTAAGTACCCAATTTATACAGTATTATACACAGGCATTTCGATTTGTAAATACCAATGTATAAAATACTTTCTAAGATTCTTCTTGAATTGCCTCTTTGTAGTCGCTTCCTGCACTGAATTTTACAGTTTGTTTCTCATCAATTTGAATGGGTTCACCAGTTTTTGGATGAGTTGCCATTCTTGCTTTTCTCGTTTTACGAGTGAATGTGCCAAATTTTGCGACACGACATAGTCCGAATTTTTTGGTCAGATCTATGATTTGATCAAAAGTTAGATCCACAATGGTTTTAACTGTAGATTTAGAGATTTTCGAATTTTCCATTGCGCTTGACGATGCTATTGCATCCACAATTTCTTTTTTTCCTGTTGCCATTTGCTATTACCTCACTTTGTGTGTTTGATTTAACACAATAACGATAGCTATATATTACGGAATTGTCAATAATATTTGCTATAAAAATGGTTAATGTGTATTGAAATCAGATTCTTTTTTCTAGTTTTTACTGTATACGGTCTTAACTGTTTGTTTTATTGTTTTTTGTTTTTTTGTGAATTGAATGCTTTTTTCTCCTATATTCTTCTAATTTGCCTATTATACGCTTTTATCTTTTCTTTTTCTGCTGACATTCTGTTTAAAGATTTTTTAAATCTACTGTTTCTTCTATTTTTCAGATTCATCAAATACTCAAAGCCCAATTTTACATAGTTGCTTGATATATTAGCTATTGATAAGTTTTTTTTTATCTGACTTTGTCTTAGCCTTCTTAGACTTAACAACAAGATGATTGTAAAGATTATGTAGATAGTCGTGTATCTCAAAAAATACCCTATGATCGTACTTAATGCAATTTTTATTAAATGTGATATGTTTTTTTTAATTAATGAAAAACAATACTGAGGACATTTTTTTGTACATTCTTTCATGATCCATTTTTTCCAGGTATTTACCGGTTTATCATTTTTGATTTCTTTTCCTGTGTCGAACTTCTCAATGGTCTTGTAGTTTTTTGTGAGTACGCTCATCACATCACTGTGCGTTTTATTTAATGAATCAGATGTCAATCTTATGGTTGGTCTTTCATTTGCATTTGTTGTCAAATATGTTTTGATATTTTCTGATGTTTGTCCGATTTCTTCTGTATGTATTATTATGATTCCTGATTTCAGTTTTTTATTATTTTTAAATATGATGTTCCATTCCAGCCAAGGGTGGAGTTCATCATCTTGTGGTTCTTTGTGAGTAATTTGAGATTGTTTTTTGTATTGTTGTATTGCTATTTTTATTTTCTTTTTTTTTCGTGTGATTCCGTATATTTCACCTGTATGTTGTTCTAAGTAGGCGTACGATTTTCCTATGATTGTTATTCTATCGCCGTATTGTAATGTTTTTTTTATTCTTATATTACATGGGATTTTGTCTGATGATAGTTCTGCAATGTATTTTAGAATTATGCTTGTCCATTCAAGTTCATCGGTTCCTTGAAACTGTTGGTGTGTTTTATGTCGAAGAAAATATAATTGAGTCATTGGTTTGGTTCCGTGTTTTATGTATTATTTGTTTTTTTATGGTAGTGTAAATACCGTATTTATCTTTCATTTTGTTTTTTTCCTTCTAATTTGTAAAAAAAAAGCACAGTTTTCTTTTTTTGTTGTATACTTAATATATCAGATACTTAGGGATGTTATGCATATTTTAATTGTTGAGATTTTATTGGCTCTATTTGCTTTTTTAATCTATAGGGTTTTAATGAAGTTGGAATCATCCTCGACCCATGTTGTTATTGCAGGTTGGTTGCAGAGTTTGTGGGTGCCTTTATTGTCGCTGTTATTTTTCACTTGGTTTTATTTTTCTTTTAATGTTTTGCCTTGGGATCTTTATATCAAAGATATCTCCTCGTTTTTTGATTTGGGTTCTTCAAAAGAGACCGCAGCTGCAATTGCAGATTATACGAAGTATTTTTATTACTACGCACATATCTTTTTTGTTGTTACTTATAGCGTGCTTATTTGTTGGGTCTCTAATGGTGTTATAAAAAAATGGGAAGTTGATTTTTATAGGAATAGCAGCGTTTACTCTTCAGATTTTCAGTCATCTGTTGAGGTTTTATTTATGATCTTACGTGCATTGGTTTATTTAATCATAGCGTTTGTTCTAATGCGTGCCTTTGATTTGGATCATTTGGCAGACAGTTTGTTTACTACTGGGGCAGTTGGTGCTTTATTTGTCAGTTTCGCAGCGCGAGACTCAATAGCCAATATTTTTGGTGGTTTTATGATTTTGCTTGATAGGCCTTTCAGAGTTGGAGATTATATCAGTTCACCTGATCGCGATATTGAAGGTACTGTTGAACGTATCGGGTGGCGTGTAACACAAGTTCGGACACCTCAAAAAAGAACAAAGTATATTCCTAACTGTTTGTTTTCTACTGTCTCAATTGAAAATTTAACTCGCATGAGTAATCGACGTATTCGTATTACTTTGGGAATACGTTATCTTGATCTTGATAAGGTTGCTAAGATTTGTAAAAAAATGGAAAAGTCTTTTGAGAAGTATGACTTTATTGATAAACGCATGAGTAATTTTTGCACGTTCAATTCACTCGGGGACTTCTCTGTTAATATATTGCTCAATGTGTTTACAAGGCCTCAGACATTTAAGGAATACAATAAATCAATAGAAATCATGTTGCATACTGCTGTCAAAATCATCAAGTCTAATGATGCTGACTTTCCGTTTCCAACAACAACACTGGATGCAAATGGGATTGTCAGTCGTTTGAAAGAATTACAAGATGATAAATTATCAAAAGCTTAAGTATTTTTTACAAATTTTGATCGTTAGCGCTATTGTGTGTGCGTAAAATTCTGAGTTCTGAACACAGTTCTTTTGGCATAAGAAAATGCAAAATAGTTGCTGTACTGTCGGCTGTTTATAGGATTGGTTGCGTGCAGCAATAACGTATATTCCAACGTACTCAGGTTTTATCTGCTGTTTGCTAAAATGGCGACCAACAACAATCTATGTCGTTTTTACATGCTTTTGCACTCTCAATCACATGGTGCGCTTGTCTATAATCTACACTATTGGTGTGCACATTTGCTGCTAATGTAATTGCCTTATCGGCAAAAAGTTCTTTTTCTTTGATAGTATCTTCATGTTTGGCTCTTGCAAGATGATATTTTGCCCATACAAGATAATGTTTAGATTCATACAATGGCGCACCATCTTTTTCGCCGTCCTCTTTATCTACTTGAGTTCTTGGCATCAGTCTGTCTAAGATTAATTTCGCTTCGCGTAAGTCGTTGGATTTATCCCCAAAAAGGAAAAACATCTGTGGGCGCTCAATCAATGCCTCTGCCGTTAAATACAAGCAATAATCATCATATTGAAACTTTTGGTTCACATTGCTCAATACATTCAATGCTTCATTATATCGATTTAATCCGATTAAAACTTGTGCTTTCAGTGCTTCGGTCTTTAAGCAAATAGTTTCATTTGCACGATTTCTATTAGATAATTGTTTGATATTCTTCAGTACAAACTCTAGAGTTGCTTTACCATTTTCACTGCATAATCCTTCTGCAGCGTCTCGATAATGCTCATCTTCCAACGCGCATGCCTCTTTTTCCTGTTTGCTTTGATTGACATATGCTTGCAAAGATTTTTTATGCAGGCCATAAGGAACATTCGTCAAGTTAAGCTGATACATTGGTGTTGTATATAACTTTTTTTGCAGCTCTTGTTTATTTTTTAATGACGGGTTGATTCTTATCTGATAGCGTAACTGACGAAGTCTTGCATAACTGTCATGTCGATCATTTCCAGATGCCTTATCTTCATAGGCGTTTATATCAAAACCCCTTGGCATTTCGTCTAATGTGCTCTGCAATAGTTCTTTACCTATAGAAAGGTCTAATGTGCTTGTTTTTCCCGCATTGATTGTCATGTAGTTTCCTGTGTTGTTATTTTGTTGGTATTTTATAAGATATGTAAGTCAAAGTCAATGTGTTACTGAGGATGTTAGGTATGTGCACGAAAAATGGTTGCTGCAGACGTCCTCTTTTTGTCGCGAGATAATACTATGTAAGAATTAAAGTCAGTACACCATCTGAGACGTTTGGTTGTTTTGTTTGTAGTATGATTTCAGTAATTGATTGCTTATTAGTGTATATGTTTGTGAATGTAAAATCATTTCTCTATCTCTTGAATTCAGATATGCAATCTTATATTTTGTGTAACTAATGACATGATTTAATTCCATATGTTATTTATGAATATGTCTATTTTATCATTTGATGCAATGGTGTATTTGGGTATGGTGTTGTGGGTTTCAGATTGGTAAATTTATTGATGTTCTATACTAATTGTATGAGTGCTTTGTGTGTCTAATTTGTTCTCTATTTTCTTGTTGCTCAGTTGGTGTTATACTGAATTGATCTAATTTTGGAGTATGCTGTGGGTGATATTGTTGTAAAGGTGTTGTCTAAGTATGAACTTGATCGTGAGCGGACAGGCCTGGAGGCGTTGCCAGGAGTGCGATTTGTTTTTGATGATGATTCAGCATATGATTGGATGGTCGTTTATGATGACTTGCCTTCTATCTCTGGTGAGTCGTTGTCTCTTTCGTCTGAATTGATTTCTTGCGATCCCAGTCGAACCATCTTGTTGACTTATGAGCCTTCGTCAATCAAGTTTTATGGATATGATTATGTGCGTCAGTTTGCCCACGTCTTGACCAGTCATGAAGTTGCTTGTTTGTCCCATCCCAATCGACATGATGTGCCTCCTGTTGGTCTTTGGTATTATGGTTCCCATTCAGATGCTCAATCTTTGTCTGTTCCTCCTATTAAAACACGTAACGTTTCCGTTTTTTATTCGGGAAAAACGATGAGCCACAGTTTGCACGATCTTCGTCATCGCTTTATTACTGGTATGATGAATCGCTTTGGGGATAATTTGTCTGTTTATGGGAGAGGGTATCAGCCTGTTGAAAAAAAGAAAACGGCTTTGGATTCATATCGTTATCATATTGCTATGGAAAATCATCGAGGACCTCACCATTGGACTGAAAAATTATCGGATTGTTATTTGGGTTATTGTATGCCAATTTATGCTGGTTGTACTAATGTCGGTGATTACTTTCCTAAAAACAGCTATATTCAAGTGGATCCGCGTTGTGTTGATTCTGCTTATGATCGCATCACCCAGGCGATTGCAGAGGGTTATTATGAAAAAAATATTTCAGCCATTATTGAGGCTAGGCAACGTGTTTTAAGTCGCTACAGTTTGGGGCGTATTTTGTCTGAGTATGTCTTAAACTGTGAGTCTAATGTGTCTGGATTGATAACGCCGTTTCGCGGATCTGATGTGATTTACAGTCGGCATTTATTGATGCATAAAAAACCTTTGGCTTTTTTGAGATATGCAGTTGGTAAAGTGTTTTCAAGACGATATCATCGATTAAAATGGCGTAAATATAGTCAGCTTTTGGATTGATTTTTGTGCTGTGTCGATTGAATGATGTTCAGCTTGATTGGCCTTGTGCCAGAGAGTGGATTTTATCTGAACATGCAGATGGATCAAGGCGCTTTAATGGATTTGATTTACACTCTGCTCTGGTGTACTGGCTGCGGGGCAGTAATGGTGTGGGTAAATCAACCTGGCTTAGGGTGGTTTCGGGTTTGTTGCCTAGTTTGGGTAAGGTGGATTGGTCTTTGTGTTCGTATCAGGGGCAGTTGAAGAAAGGTTTTTATGTTCTTTCTCCAATGGGGTATGCGGCTTCATCCACTGTTTCTGATTTGGTTAGTCGTGAGTACTTTATTCGGACAGGCTTCGATCTGCCGGAGCTCTTGTTGAGTCAATTTTTGAATCGTTTTTCACTTTTGTCACATAGGGACACAACATGGCAGTGTTTATCCTCAGGACAAAAAAAGGCTTTGCAGCTCTCATCGCTGTGTTACGCAGATCGTTTGATATGGATTTTGGATGAGCCCTTTGTCTATTTAGACAGTCATTTGAGAGTTGTTTTGCTCTCATTAATACAGGAGCATATTCAATTGGGCGGTACTGTGTTAATTGTCAGTCATTCTGATTTTTCCTGTGAACATCGTTCTGTTTTTTTGAGTAGGGGAGGTCTGTTGTGTATGGATTCTTGAAAAATCAATTTTTTGGATTCATTTATGCGCCAGAGTTGTGGCTTTCTGGTTGTGTGTTTTGGGTTTTGGAGTCATTTGTCTTTCTTCTGTTTTTGCAGCCAAGTCATTCTTTGTCTTTGACTCAAAAGATGGGTTTATTGTGGGGTATTGTTCTTTTTTCTCATGGTGCATTGATGGGACAATATCTGACTCGTTCAAGGATGATCTGGTTGTTTGAGGCTGAGCAGTTTTCTAAGATTCGATTTTCAGTATGGTTTTTGGATTTGCTATGTTTGTGGTTGATGTATTCTATGTTGTTTTTTCTTTTATTGCCTTTGGTCTGTCTTTTGTATGGTTTGTCCATTTCAGAATCTGTGTTTTTGTATCTATTGTGGTTGTTGTCATCTCCTGTTTGTTTCTTGCAGATGTACTTGGCCCGTCTTGTTTCTATGTTTATGCAGCATGGTGTCCTATTGTCTATTTGTGTTGTTTTGCCTTGGATGATTCCTGAGCTTCTGTTGGTGATTGGTTGTTTGAATGAGGTTGTCATGACAAGTGTTTTATCTACCCGTATTTGTTTTTTGTTGGGTTATAATATGTTGCTATCTTATTGTTTGTGTTATGTTATTGCGGCAGTTTTAAAGATTTGCTACCAACATGCTTTGTTGGCGTAGTTGGGCCCCCTGTGCTATTTGGGTATGTATTGGTTAAGCGAAGTTTTCCTGTTGTTTTGTATCGCAGGAAAGTCGTTTATCTCAGTAATTGGATTCTTCGCCCAATGTTTGAATATTTCCTTCTCTTTCAATTTTTTCCTCTATTGAATTTAAGGCTTCAGTTGACAGCGTGGCAGTTGGATTTGCTAATAATCTTGCAATGCCAATTGGTTCGCCAGTTTCTTCACAATAACCGTATTCGTGATTATGAATTCTATCTAGAGAGCTTTCTATCTGATGTAATAGCTCAGTGTCTCGTTGGATGCCCAAATAGGTGACTTGTTTGATTTCTTCTATGCACGCAGTGTCTAGAGGATCTGCTTCAATTTCATTTTCAGCAATGGTTTCTCTGTAAGATATTAAATTCTCTATGACTTGTTTTCTCAGTTCGTTGAGTCTATTTGTAAAAAACTCAAGTTGTTTGTCTGACATATAGTCTTTGTTCTTAGAAGCAAGCAATTTTTTTTCGGTTAACATAGTATCCTCCTGTTTGTGTAAAATCCATTTACGTTACCTAACTTATTAATATTACACTAATATTTTCTTTTTGTCAAATCTAACTTTATATTTATGTATAAAAACAGCAATTTATTATTTAAGTATATGATTATATTTTATTTAAAATTAATCGTAATTTTTGTTTTGTGCTGATAAATTGTGTTTTTTTTCTTGTTATATTAATTTTTTGAAAATTTCTATTTAGTGGCTGTGCTAAAATTTAAATTTTTTAAGTATATGTTATAACCGTAGATATATTTGGAGCTGTGATCAATGAATCTCTCGATGCTATTAAGAAATGAGAAGAGGTGGTAGAGGCATTGCTTCTAGATATTGGTGTTGTGATGCTGATGGTTTGCTTTTTGTTTTCATTGAGATTAAACTGTTGCAATGTTTTTGTGTTTATTATAGGGCAAGAGAGGGGTCATGAGTGCCATTGAAGTAGTTGGTATTGGGAGCGCTTGGGTTGATCGAGTTTATCATTGTAGTGAGCGTTACTTGAAGTCTGTAGGGTTGGAGCCAGGTCGAATATATAAAGTAGGCTCTGAGCGTTATCGCAGCTTATGTCAAGGGCGGACGGATGTGTTCCAGTATGCTGGGGGGTCTGTTGCCAATAGCTTGGTCGCGCTTTCGCAGTTATCACATCAGGTTGGATTTGTTGGAAAAGCTTCAGTAGATGGTGATGGTCTGTTTTTTATGAATGATTTGATGTCGCATGGGGTGTCTATGCGACTGCCTCCGAGTGATGAAGATTTGTCAACATCTGGCTGTTTGTTTTTTCACAGTGGGGCAGGGAGTGTCACTAAAGTTGTGCATCTGGGAGCTTCTAAAACCCTCGGTTTGGCTGACATGTCTATGCAAGATGTGATTGATGCACGTGTGCTGCTAGTCGAGGCAGATATACTTGATATGCCTAAACTACATGAGTGGCTGGCTTCTGTCTTGGATTTGGCCAAAAAGAACAAGACTCAAATTGTTTTGGTTCTGTCAAATAAATACGTGGTTTCTAGGCATCGCACATTTTTACTGGATTTATTGTGTATTGTGGATTTTGTTGCGGGTAATGAAATTGAATTTGAGACGTTGCTGAATACGCAAGCGATTGAAAATATACAGTCATATTTTTCACATTTGCCATTGATCGGAATAATGACCCGATCTTCGGAAGGGTCATGCGTGTTTTCTTCTGATGAGTTTTTCTGTGTGCATTCGCATGGCTGTCAGTTGATCGATACTGTTGCTGCCGGTGATTATTATTTGTCTGGTTTTTTGCATGCTTATTTGAATGGTTTGGGCTTGCAGCAATCTGCAGATTTAGGCAGTGTTCTTGCCAGTAAAGTGTGTTCCCAAAGGGGTAGTCGTTGTTGCGATATGGAAGATCTTACTGAGATTGCCAGTAGCTTTATGGCAGTGTGAGTGATGGGTTCGTTGCTTTGAGTATGGGTGCTTGTTTTGAGGGTTTATATTGTTGTGGTAATTTTTATGGACTTTTTTTCTTAATATTTTGGGTTTTGAGGAGGTGAGAATGTTTCTTTATTTTAGATGTTTTTATATCGTGTTATTATTTTTAAATGCCGTGGGTGTAAATGATGTAAGCAGTTTGTCTGATAGAATTAACGGGACTTGGTGCACTCAGTCAGATGAGCAAAGTTTTTTATTGAGAGAGCCGTCATCAAAGATGGGCTCTGTTGAAGACTTTAAGTCCTCTGAGCTTTGTGTGACTTTTAATGTTGTACAATCTTCTTTGGACTCAGGAACAGGTAAAAGTTATGAAGCATTTACAGCTCCAAATATAAAATCAAATCCTAGGTTAACTGGTCATTTTGAAGAGGGCATTCTTTATGATCCTGGTTTGTTTTCTTATTTTACAACACCAGGTGGTGATGTAGAGATACATGCAGTGGATATGGCAGATAAGAGTCATTATGAATTATATTTGTTAAAAGGTGCAAGTGCTTCAGGTTCAGATGATCGTTTACAGGGTGTTGTGTTTGAGCATGGCGATAGTCATTCAAATAAAAGAGAAGGACTCAGTGGGCATTTATTATTGGTGAAAAAACAAAAGTCCCAGCCTTCTTTTAATCAGCAATGGCAAAAGCTTTATGCTTCGGCTCATCAGTAAGCTTGTTTTAAGTAATGTCATTTTTTTGTGATTTTTTGATTTTTGCTTTTTTAATCTGCACTCTTCTGTCCCGATTTTACGTTGAAATCATAAATTAAGAATGTGCGCCGATAATGATGGAAATGTTACTTTAAGGTTTATCTTGGTCTGCGCATTTGTCATTGAGAGGTTAGGGTTTGCCATCGCTTCAACTTGCAACATGGCAGTCATCTGTGCGTAGGTTTTTGTATGCAATGCTTGAAGTTTTTGTTTAATGAGACTATAATCCCGTAATATTTTGTTAGGAGTTTTGTAATTAACAGTTCAAAGAAAAATTACGATATGATCAATGAGGGCATTTTAAGTCCGTCTGTGACGGTCATAGATCAAGGTGGTAAAAATTTAGGTGTGATGTCTAAAGAGGCGGCGATTGATCTTGCAAAATCAGTGCAGCTTGACCTAGTTATGGTTGGTAAGCAAGAAGAGAATCCTGTTTGCAGGATATTGGATTACAGTAAAAAACGTTATGATCAGAGGCGTAAAAAGCAACAGGCCAAGCATGTCAAAGTTCAGTTGAAAGAAATAAAAATGCGTCCCGTGATTGATGTTGGGGATTATAACATTAAAAAGAAGAAAATGATCCAATTTTTGGAGGCCGGTCATAGGGTTAAGATTCTAATTCGATTTCGTGGGCGTGAAGTGATGCATCAGCAGCTTGGGGAAGATTTGGTTGAACGTCTATTGAAGGATCTAGCGGAATATATCCAGGTTGAGCAGGTGCCAAAATTGGAAGGGAAGCAAATTATATTTGTGATTGTTCCCAAGAAAAAGTGATCAATCGATTTGAAAGGAGTAAAATAGTTGTATTTCAACTAAATCTTCTTGACATTTGATTGGGTTGTTAGTAATATATGTCAAAATTTTGAGGAATTTAAAAATGCCAAACAAGTCGGCCAATAAGCAAAAAACAGTCAGCGGTGCTGCAAAACGTTTTAGAGTTTCTGGTGGTTCAGGAAGTTCTATCCGTAAGATACGTCGTCGTAGTGCATTTCGTTCGCACAATTTAGGTAAGCAAGAGCGTAAGCGATTGGATCAGAAAATTGGTGGAAAGGTAGTAAATCAAGTAGATAAAAGTCGTGTGAAACGTATGTTAGCGGAGGGGTAAGATGGCTAGAGTTAAACGTGGTGTTGTTGCAAAAGCAAAACATAAAAAAATATTAAAGCTCGCTAAAGGCTACCAAGGTGCCCGAAGTCGTGTTTTTAGAGTCGCAAAACAAGCAGTTATTAAGGCAAGTCAATATGCTTATCGCGATAGACGCAAGAAGAAAATTCAATTCAGAAGTCTGTGGATTATGCGAATTAATGCAGCTGTTCGTCAATTTGGTTTGAGCTACAGTCAGTTTATGTATGGTTTGAAGCAGTTGAATGTTGAAATGGACAGGAAGCAATTGTCTTATTTGGCTGCTGAGGACATGGATTCGTTTAAGGCCTTGGTTGATAAGGTAAAAGCATTGCCAGCGCTTTCAGGTGTTGACAAAAAGGTCGTGTAAAGGGCCTGATATGACGATTGTTGATGAATCTGTCATCGATCAATGTCGAAAAGAAGTAGAATCTGTTGTAGACCAGCATGATCTTGATCAAGTAAAATCTAAATATTTAGGCAACAAAAGTGTTGTTAAAGAAGCTTTTAAAAGAATTTCCTCACTAGAGCCTGAAGCGAGGCTGCGCGCCAGTGCAGCTGTCAATGCCATAAAGAAGGAATTAGGGCAGATTATTTTTTCTCGAAAAGAGCAGTTGATCTTGTTACAGACTCAAAAGGCACTCGAGAAAGATAAGGTGGACACCACTCTTTCTGCTGATTTGTGGCAGGGAGGTGTGTTGCATCCATTGTCAAAAACAATGTCTGAAATTAAAGGTCTGTTGTACAAACTCGGATTTGATATTGCTTTTGGCCCTGAAGCTGAAACTTTTTATTATAATTTTACCGCTTTGAATACGCCTCGTTATCACCCGGCGGTGACTTCACAAGATACGCTATATATCGATCATCCAGATCAAGAGGATCTTTTATTGAGATCTCATACATCATGTGTTCAGATTAGAATGTTGGAAAATCACAAACCTCCGCTGCGTATTTTTTCGCCGGGTCGTGTTTTTAGAGCTGATACACCAGATGCAACTCATAGTCCTTGTTTTATGCAATGTGAGGGTCTATTGGTTGATAAAAAGGTCACGTTGAGTGATTTGGTTGCGATTTTACGTTATGTTCTCGAAGGTTTTTTTGGCCAGTCATTGAAGTTGCGTTTTAGGCCGTCATATTTTCCCTTTACGGAGCCTTCGTTGGAATGTGACATATGGTTTAAAAATAATTGGCTAGAGGTGCTTGGCTGTGGTATGGTTCATCCCAATGTTCTGAAGAATGTTGGCATAGACTCTTCTGAATATAGAGGTTTTGCATTTGGTCTGGGTATTGATAGATTGACCATGTTGCGATATCAGATTGAGGACATTCGTTGTTTATACGAAGGTGATCAAGCATTTTTACAACAGGGTAGCGATGCATGTTAGTTCTGAATGAATATTGGATACAGTCATGGCTGGATCAAAAAATAGATGCTGATCAGTCACATGAATTTTTATTAAAACAGGGTTTTGAGATGGAATCTCTTGATCCGATCTACACAACAGGCATTCTCATTGGTGAAATCGTCGCTGTTGATAAGCATCCTGATGCAGATAAGTTGAATATTTGTCAGGTTTCTATTGGCGAAGGTGACCCTTTACAAATTGTCTGTGGCTGCTCTTCTGTTGCAGTCGGTGTTAAGGTGGCTGTTGCGACAGAAGGAATAGAACTTGGTGATTTTAAAATTGCCAAACGAAAGTTGCGCGGCGTTGACTCATGTGGGATGTTGTGCAGCCAGAGTGAGCTTGGTTTTAAAACCAGTTCTTCAGGTATATGGCATTTAAATAAAGATGCACCAGTAGGGGTGTTGTTGGATGTGTATTTACAGCGTTCTGACTCTCGGTACGGCATTGATATTACACCCAATCGTGGAGACTGTATGTCTTTACGTGGTGTTGTTAGAGAGTTTGCAATTGGTCTTCAAGCCAATGTTGTTCCGCCTTGGGATGTGATTTCTCAAGACTTTCTTTCTTTGCCTGTTCGCTCTTCTATAGACGTATCTAATGATGCAAAGGCATTTGTTGATATGTTCCACTTGGTATGCTTGGAGCGTGAGCAAACATCTTGTGAAATGAAAACACCTGATTGGATACAAGTTCGTTTGATAGAAGCTGGGTTTGGTTTGCATCATTGCGTCGTAGATATATTAAATTACGTTATGTTGGAAACAGGGCAGCCAATGCATGCTTATGGTTCTGGCTTGACAGATGAATTTTCCTTACAAATGGGACATGATGATTCTTTGGAGCTGCTCAACGGTGAAGAAGTCTCTTTGGATGAGAATACTTTGGTGATTTCTAATGCTGGTAAACCCGCTTGCATTGCAGGTTATATGGGAGGGCAAGACAGTGCTTGTCAGAAAGATGATGTCACTATTTATCTTGAAGCTGCAGCATTTGATTCTGCTCAAGTTGCTTATCACTGCAGAAAGTATGTTGATCATACTCAGTCTGGGAGTCGTTTTGAGCGGGGAATAGATTTTAATTTTACGAAAAATGCCTGTCAAAGAGCCATTGATTTACTTGTAAAATACGCTGGATTTAAGCCTTTATATAGAATTGCTTATGATGCTTATGATTTGAATGATAAGAAGCGGACAATTGATTTTTCTGTTTCATTTCCAGAGAAGGTTTTGGGTTTTTCTTATCCCATTGAATTAATTGAATCATCTTTGAAGTCTTCTGGATGTGCAGTGAGTATTAATAATGATCAGATTTCTGTCACTCCTCCGACCTGGCGGAATGATTTGAAATTGCCAGAAACCATAGTTTCTGAGCTTTTAAGGCTGCAAGGCATGCCGAAAGACTTAGATCATTCATTGTCTTTGAATCTTGATTTTCATGTGTCTGATTTTGCTAAAACTGATGCTTTTGTTGATTCTGTTAAACGCTTGATGTTGGGATGTGGATTTTATGAAACATATGGATATAGTTTTGAGAGTGACGAAGAAACTCTGTGTTTTTGTCAGGATGATTCTTCTCTTGTGAAGCTTAAAAATCCAATTAGTCATGCATTCAATACTATGCGAGTGACAATGTTTCCTGGTTTATTAAAACAGGTGAAAAAGAATTTGTCGAAGCAGGAAAGCAATATTCGTTTATTTGAGATTGGGCATTGCTTTGAGCGTCAAGATGGGAATATTTTAGAACGAATGATGCTGTCTTGTGCATTGACTGGTTCTGATGTTCCTGAAAGTTGGTTTGGATCATCATCTTTGGGTTTCTTTCATGCAAAAAGTTTGCTTGACTATGTTCTGTCTTCTTTTCGCATTCAATCTTCGGAGAAATTGATATGGAAAGAAGATTCGATTGAGGGCTTTCATCCACACCAGGGTGGTCAATTTTATTATGCAGGTCGGGTAATTGGGACATGTGGGCTTTTGCATCCAAAGCTGGCCAAGACTTATAAGATTAAAGAGAAGATCTATTTTGTTTCTCTTGATTTAGATTGGCTTAAGACTCATATTGCTGAAGAAAAGCGTTATCAGCAAGTGAGCAACCAACCTATGATGAGACGTGACCTATCTTTGGTTATTCCAAACGACGTTTCTTACGAGCTTATTAAGAAAGAAATCGATGTAAATGTTAAAGATAATTTGAAAAAAGTTATGGTTTTTGATATATATAATGGAGATCAGATACCGGATGGTTTCTACAGTATGAGTATTGGCCTTTTATTTCAAGATGCGTTAAGGACTTTGCAGGATGATGATCTTGCGCCAGTGATTCTAAAGCTAATGGCCAATCTTGAAAAAAAATTGAACATAAAACCCCGAGGAGGAAGTTAAGATGGAGACATTAACAAGGGCAGAGTTATCAGATAAAATCGGAAGAATGAGCGGTGATGTATCAAGATCGGATGTTGAACGTATGGTCGATGAGTTTTTTCGGGTGATCTCTCAGTCTTTAGAAGAGGGGGGCGTTGTTCGACTTTCAGGTTTTGGTAACTTCTTGTTGTTGGATAAAAAGCAAAGGCCAGGGCGTAACCCTAAAACGGGACAAGTGATTCCAGTCTCTGCAAGAAGAGTGGTCACTTTTCGTCCAGGCAATAAGCTTAAGGAGACGGTTGATAAATCAACCAGAGCAAAGTATGCCAAGCTCAATGAAAATCAAAAAGAAGAAGAAATTGTATCATAGGGCCATTGATTTTATATTTTTTCTAATTCTCGGGGCGTAGCGCAGCCTGGTAGCGTACTTGCATGGGGTGCAAGTGGTCGCTGGTTCAAATCCAGCCGTCCCGATTTATAAGCTTTATTAAATTGGTTTTAAATTAAAATAATATTGTGTATACTGTATAATATTTTGGATACAAAGATGAAAATTTCCAGCTACTTATACACACTTTTGTCTTTTATAGTGATTGTCTTTTCGTTTTTTACTGCATTTGTAGAGGTTTTTAGTGTTTGGAATTTGATCAATATCTTTATAGGCAGAGATCTGGCATATTTGGTGTCAGCTATTGTCTTTCAATTTGCTGTTTCTGATGCTTTTTGCGTCTATGAGTCATTTTTCAATGCGATACAACAAATGTTGTCTTTGTTTTTTTCTGAGACTACCAGTGTGGTATTTTTATGGATTTTTCTTTATGCCCTGGCGATATATGCTTCTTTTAGTATCTTGCTCCAGTATAGTTTTATGCATGTTGCTTTTCAAACATCCTTATTTTTTTATGTTTATATGCCAGAATTATATTTAGTGATACCCTTCCTTGTCAATTTGCTAATACAGCCCATGGTTCTAACTGTGACTTTAAATGCTTTCAATAAGATTTGTGATTGTATTTTAATGTTGCGCAATAAAATTATGGTGATACAGCCCTCTAAAGAACATGAATCAGTTTATCGTTTTTCGATTACTCTGTTGAACTATTCATTGTGTATGCTTTTGACATTGAATTTCAGCGAGGCCCTTTATGTTTCTCTTAAAGATGGGGTTCTTCACTATAAACTCATGTACAATAGTGTGTTATCCTTTAATCATTTACAAGAAACTTTATTGTTGGTTGCCATTGCATTGTCTACATTTAGGACAATGTCGGCTGTTGCCGATAACTTCATTGCTTTTTTGGTCTCTCCTTATCACAAAGTCCACAAATTTATTCTTGATTTTAAAAAGGTCACTCTGTATGAAAGAATGATCTACGGTTGGGGTTATTTCACAGTACTATGTCGTTCTATAGTCAGAGGTTTACAGACTTCTTCTTATGGATCTGGCTTTCGCCAAGTTACGGTATCTTATATTGACAAATCGAGACGTAACGCGTTTGCTTACTTAATCTTGCGTAAGAAGCCTATGTCCTTAAATGTTTCCAAAAAAGAAGAAGTTGATAAAGAAAAGAACCAAACCCCTTATCTTGAGAAGGTTTGTAAAGAATTAACCAGTAAATTAAGATTATTATGAAAGAGATCATTCAATTACCAATAGAAATTTCAAATCAAATAGCCGCTGGAGAAGTGATAGAAAATCCTGCTGCAGTGATTAAAGAGTTGATTGAAAATTCAGTAGATTCTGGCGCTGATAAAATTGTTATCACAGTCGAAAGATCCGGTAAGAGTTATATCTCAGTAGAAGACAATGGTTCTGGTATCGCCCATGACCAATTGTCTAAATTGATTTTGCGTCATGCTACCAGTAAAATTCGTACAATGGATGATTTATTGCATTGTCGGTCAATGGGCTTTCGAGGCGAAGCGTTGGCCAGTATATCAAGTGTGAGCCGTTTTCGTGTACGCAGTCATACTGCCGAACAAGATGTTGCTTGGCAATTGTTCTGCGAGGGCGATTCAACCGATGATATGCGAATTGAGCCTTTTGATTCTCCTTGTTCAGTTGGAACGGTGGTAGAAGTGAGAGATTTGTTTTTTCGTGTGCCTGCTCGGCAGAAATTCTTAAGCAGTGATCAGGCTGAAATGCGGAAAATTAAAGAAGTGGTCAAAAAGATGATACTGGCCCATCCTGCTGTCACTCTTGAGCTTAAAAATGCTGATAAACGTGTTTTATTGGCTGATTCCTGCACAGATATTGCAAGTAGTAAAGAGCGTTTGAAGAGTGTCTTTGGTGGTGATTTTGCACAAAGTGCTTTTTATATTGATCAGAAGATGGTGTGGGGGCGCTTGCAGGGATGGTGTGCAAGGCCCAGTTATAATCGCCGTTATGCAGACATGCAGGTTTTTTTATTGAATCATCGCCCATTGCGTGATAAGAAGCTTAGTTTTGCTTTGAAGCGTGCCTATATGGATGTGATGTTGCCGGGGCGGCATGCTGCATTTTGTTTGTATTTGGATATGGATCCTTTATTGGTTGATGTCAATGTGCATCCAGCTAAGGATGAGGCTCGATTTTCAAATATAGATGAGATCACTAGAAGTATGAAGTATGTGATCAGTCAAAGTTTATCTCAGTTGGATCAAGCACCTGAAGATAGGGTTGATTTAAAGTCTAGAGTGTCTTTTGAGGTGGGGCAGACGCAAGACCCACTCTTGAAGCCTGCAACATTGGATGAATCAAGGTTTGAAGCGTCAAAATCATCGTTAAATATGATGTCTAATGTCACTTCTTCAGATGTTGGAAATGCCGTTTGTTCCGAGAATAAACAAGTATCACATCAAAGTGCTTCTTTGGATTCTAGGTCATTGTCTGAATCAATGCATTCTGACATTTCTTCTCGTGTGCAATCACGTAGTGGATCAGAAAGAGAGAGTCTTTTGGGCAGTGGGGTAGAAATGTCTGACTCTCAATCTTTCGCGTCTTTGTCTGCTACTGATCGGGGCAATGGTTCATTTAATGTTGGTAAAGAGTCTTTGGATGCTGTGGTATCGAGGTCTGTTTGCGTACTTGAAAGAGAAGATGTTGTTTCTCAAGAGGTGAAATCACAAATTGGATCAGAAGAGCCAGAATATTCGCCTGTTGTTTCGGATAAGATGCGTAATCATAGTGCTAAAACAAGCCTAGATATATCTTCTTTAGCTGAATATAAGGATTCTAGTTCTTTGCTTGTTGCTGAAGATGAAGGATTGACTTTGGGTTATGCCTTGGGGCAATTGCATGGGATTTATGTTTTGGCGCAAAGCCAGAAAGGCTTGATTGTTGTTGATATGCATGCTGCGCATGAGCGGATTGTGTACGAGCAGTTGAAAAGTGATTATGCACAGCAAGGCGTGGTATCACAGAAGCTTTTGGTGCCATTTCAATGTCAGAAAGACAGTGTTGATATTGATTTTGTTGATGAGTTTGGTTTGTTGTTGTCGCAAATGGGCTTAGATTTGAAGGTTAGAGGGGGGGAGGTTTTTCTTGAATCCATTCCTGCGATGTTGTCTAAAAAAGACCTGAATGGACTGCTACAGGACATAGTGACAGAGCTTTTAGAGTATCATGAGACTGATAGAATTCAGGAGTCTTTACATAAAATATTTGCGACGATGGCTTGTCATAGTGCGATACGAGCCAATCGTGTCTTAAGTTTGACTGAAATGAACGAATTGTTGCGTCAAATAGAGAAAACTGCCAATAGTGATTACTGTAATCATGGCAGACCTACTTGGTTTTTATGGGATTTGGATAGAATTGATGCGGTATTTCGTCGAGGTCAGTAGTTGTATTTGGCTTTTTCTGTTCTTGCTAGATGCAAAGTTTAAGAAAAGTTACAAAAAGTAAAAATAATCTTAATGAGTAGCAAAAAAATTGTATGTAATTGTAAAAAATCTAAAAATTGTGAGTAATTTATAATAATGTAATATTTTATTAGTGATTTGAATTGTTTCAAAGTATGAAAAAATGGTTGATTTGGTTAATGGGTGTTTGTAATGCGATTGATTGTATTTAAAAATCACTGCACCCATTGTTGTTTTTTTCTGTGTAAATGGTTACACTCAATATTAAATATTTGATGAGTTTTAGTGGAAAGGTGCTTGGTTATATTCATAATATTGGTTTTATAAATCATTTAACTTCGTCTATGAAAACTCGAGCTTATTTTGTTTTTTATTGTGTTTTGTTTATTTGTCAAACTTTGAATGCAGCCACTGAAAATGGTCCAATTTTGGCCGGATCTTCCACGATTGATCCTTATATGCGCATTGTTAAGTCAACCGGTGTTAGTGACTTGAATTTATTGATCACTGAGGCTGATTTGTCCAATGCGCACAAGTTTATTTCATCAGGTCAGGCTCAAGATGTTTATCAAAAGCTCGGTTCATATGTGTTTTGTGTGCTCTCTAATGATATAAAAAATGGGGTTCTTTTTAAGGTTACTCCTTCAGACAATAAAAACTATTTTACTGAAGATTTTGGTGTTAAACAAATGACCATGTATAATAAGTATGTACGTAATAAAATTAGGCTGATTCTTGTTGTTACTCCTGCTGGATGGACTAAAAATCAGTATGCATTTGGTAATGCTAGTTATAGTGATGATCAATCGAAGGGTGTTCCATTTGTGATTGGAGCCAATGTTGTTAATGGCAAAGATGCTTCTATTATTTTACGTGATCGTCGTGATACCATGCTATCTTCTCCTATATCTTTGCCAAATTTGGCATTGGACTCTTATGGTGTCGTTAACCATTATGGATCAAATGTCTCCTTAGGTGAAAAAGATATTAAGGTTAATCGTTTAGATAATGGTAGTTCCTTGGTTTTTCAGGGTTGTAATGGGTACAAAAATCCGTCTCAGCAGGACTCATTGGTAGATATGTCGATTAATTTTGACATTTATATTAGTACGATTGATCTGGTTAAGGCAAATTCAGGGTCTTATCAGTTAGAATTTTCGATGCATTGGGCTGATTCTAATGACTTGGCCAGTAGTGTTATGGTTTATGAACGAAGATCATAAACCTGGCACTGTAATACGCATTAATTTGAGTGGTCGATGGGATCTTTCAGGGCTCTAATTAACCATGTTTTCTCTGTATATGCATTAACTTGAGTGGTTAACGGGATGTTCAGGGCTCTAATTAACCATATTTTCTGTAAGCTATATTTTAACTATATGAATATATGTTTATAAAATATCAAATAAAACCTGCAAAATCACTTTTTTTGTACTATAAGATAATTATAAACAATATTTAAGGAGGTGAAATTCCATGTGTGAAAAATATAATTATATTAAAAATAAAACAGCGTACGGTGTGTTTTTTTCTAGCTTGTTCTTGATTGCATCCTCGCTAAATTCGTATGCGGGTACAAGTTCTAATGCTGAGTCAGACAATGCTACTGTTGAACCAATTGTTACAATTGTTAAGACCAATGACATGGGTAGTATGGACATGACCTTTACAGAGGCTGATATACTTAAAGCTCAAACGATATCATCACTGGCTGGCGACGTAGATGGCGAGTATTATATGTTGATAGCTTCTTACCAAGTTTGCATTTTGAGTAATACACTGGTTGGAGATAGTAATGATTCTGCTGGTATTCTATTGAAGGTTGCAAAATCTTCTTCTAATTATTATAAAGCTGGTGCAACTGGTGCAAACCCTACAACTAGTGGTATCAATCAATTGACTTTATATAATTCAGCAACTGAAAAAAAGATTCCTTTTTTAATTCAAGTTACTCCTGCGGGGTATACAAAGTCTGATAAAACTTTTGGTGCAGGTGCTGTGGTTGCATCTTCTGGTCAATATGCAGATCAACGTGCTTCTACGCCATTCGTTATCGGCGGAGATGTTGCGAATGTGGGTTCAACGACTCTGTATTTGCATGATGCTGATGCCTCTTCGGTCGCTAGTGGTGTTGCCCATGAAAATCTAGCTCTTGATGTTTATGGCGCCGTCAACCATTATGGCGTGAACTCTGACTTGCAAGCAGATGATGTAAGTTCTGGAACGGCCACTACTATGGGTTTGGATGAGGATGAGAACCATACATTATCAAGTTGTACTGGGGATCAAGATCCGACAGACACAACTGGGTCTACATCAATGTTACTAACCTTAAAGCTTTATGCCAATGCTGCTGAGATGGCTTTGGCTCCAGCGGGTACTTATGCAGCTGAGTATACTATACATTATGCTGATATCAATGATATTTCTGGAAGTAATGTTTATGATATAGATGGAGCAGGTTCTTAGACCTATAGGAATATAGTAGATAGAGAAAATTTAATACTATTATCAATAAAAAGCCACTTGAATAGTGGCTTTTTATTGTGTAAGGTATTCTTGAAATATTGTTTTAATCAGGGGTGAATACACAATGAGGATGAAATTTAGTTTTTTACTTCTGAC
Organism: Pseudomonadota bacterium; assembly: GCA_036121365.1. Taxonomy (GTDB): domain Bacteria; phylum Pseudomonadota; class Gammaproteobacteria; order Comchoanobacterales; family Comchoanobacteraceae; genus UBA7916. The sequence continues at coordinate 68,079 of JAZAFR010000029.1, forward strand.
TTTTTGTGTCTTTGTGTTTACTGGGCCTGTTTTTGCAAATCCATTAAAGCTAGAGTCAAGAAATTTATTGCTCTCACGGAGAGGTCAGGAATTTATTACTGTAGTGAATACGAGTGATAAGACAGAGTATTTTCGTGTGATTGTGAGGCGGGTGACGGTAAATAATAAAGGCGAGGTCGAATATGAAACTAAAAAAAATCCTCGAGATTTAGGTTTATTAGTGGTTCCTGTTAACTTGAAGCTTGCTTCTCAACAAAAGCGTAAATTGAGAGTTGTATCGTTATTGGGGGCTCAGGCTGAAAATCTGGCAGCTGATGAACACGTCTATTTTCGAGTTGAGTTTGATCATGTAACTAAGGATAAGATTGATAAAATTAAGGCAATGGAAGATAAAAAGGCCCAGACTTCTGGTATGAGTATTTTTATAGATGCAAAATCGGAGCGTGCGGTGATAGTTGACGTGGGGTCTCGTAACGATTTTAGGCCTGCTACCAGTGCTCGTTTTGAGACAGTTAAAATTTCAACTGAAACAGAAGAAGGTAAGAAAGAGTTGGAGAAACGCCTTGTTATTACCAATTCTGGTAATGTCTTATTGTGGTTGACTGGTTTCGAAATTTGTGATCTTTCTGGTCAATGTGAAGGGCGTGTTTGGTTCAAACTTATGTACCCTGGAGAACAGTATTTCTACACAGTGGATGATAATGTTTCTAAGATTAAGTATGTTGAAAAGTTTGGTTCTGCGGAGAAAAAGCGTGTGGTTGTTTTGCAGTGATACTTTCTCTAGTTCTAGATTGTCATTGAATTTCTGTATTTTTTTTACTATTTTGTTCCTATGTGCTTCTCTTTATGCAGTTGATTTAGATCATGAGAAGGAAGCGAGCTTGCCTGTTGCTAATGCGGTATCAATTTTGTACTCAGAAGATTTTCAAAGTAAGCTATTGCATATTGATGAACAGGTCATATTGAAAGCGTTAGAAGCATTTGAGCGTGATATAGGTAGTTATACGATAGTTGCAAGTGCTACGAATTTCTGTGTTTATAGTAATAATTTGTCGCAGGGTCTTCGTTTTATGATAGAGCCTAAGTCTTTTGGTCGCTATACAAATAAAGACTCAGGTGCTTATCAGGATCCTTCTGGTGGAGATATTTTGCGTTTTTATAATGTGGATTTAAAAGTTGGGTTACCTTATTTTGTGATTGTTGAGCCAAACCAGGATGCAACAGCTGCCGGATTATTGGGTGGAAGAAACTTTTTCACTGTTGGCGGATCAAAAAAGCCATATGGTTCACATCTTAATCACCTTCAAGCTGGTATTTGGGGTGAAATTGATCATTATGATGTGACTTCGAATAAATCTGCTAATGCGCGTTTTGGGGGATGTCCAGGCGAGCCCATCGTTATGAAAATTGCTGTGTTGAATAGAGATCTTATTTCTGTTCCTTCAGGAACTTATGTATCAGCATTTGCAGTTAATGTGGAAGCCATAGATTGATGGGTTTGTATTTTTTTTGTTTTTTTAATTTTGCTGTATTTAAAGCCATGTTTTATTTGAGTGTTTATGAAATTTGGTTGGATTCTTTTTTTGGTTCCAGGATTTGTAAGGATGATATGTGAATTTATGGCATTTTATTTTCACCTTTTTCATTTTTTTTCATTCGGCCTTTGCTGAAACGTGGGTGCCTGAAGGTTTTTCAGATTTATCTGATGAAGAGTTATCAGAGTTGTCTGTGTATTATAATAATGAGTACATAGGTGAAGTTATTGCTGAATTTGACTCAAACTATGTAAAGATATTGAATTCTTCAGTTCTAGAGAAAAAATTGGCACCTTATTTGGTTGATGATTATGTGGTTTTCAATTTGCTAGGTACAAAGCTCCCCTCTAATATCGATCTTGTTTGTAAAGACAGGTTGTTGGGAGGTGTTTGTCCTTACTTGGTTCCAAAGATTGTTGGTTTAATTTTAGATAGAGGCGAATATCGAATTGATTTGTATATAGCCCCTCAATATTTAACAAGAAGTTCAATTTCCAGGGAATTGTATTACAATTTTCCTAGTTTTAATGAATGGGTCTATTCTTCTAGATTTACCTCACATGCTCTTGGAAATAGGATGCAGACTTTAACTAAGGTTTTGAATGAGCAATATCTCAGTCGAGGTCATTTCAGTGCGTATATGAATTTGACGTATAACCATGATTTGTCATATATTAATCCAGAATATTCAGGTGATGTATTCTTAAATAACTTGAACTTTAATTATGAGAAAGCTCGTAAGAATTATATGTTTGGTTTTATTCCTGCTCAAGGAACTGAATATACTGTTTCTGGTAATATTTTTGGTTTTGGTTTAACCACAATCGATCGTCATACTAATAATACCAATGGTCTTGTTGGTACGCCCTTTAGTATCGATATCAGTGTTCCATCTCTAGTTACTTATTATGTGAATGGTCAAATTGTTGATAGTAGAAGTTATGACACAGGTATTCATGATGTTGATCTGACCCATTTTCCGAATGGTAGTTATCAAATCAAAGCAGTGATTCACGATATTAACGGTGATGTTTCGACTAAAGATTTTCCATTTATAAAAAGTTCAGTTGATCCGTTGGTGGGATATCCAGAATATGGTTTTTATTTGGGGGTCAATAGGGGGGCAACAGCTGAAATATATCCTAAGATATCCAATGAATTTTTTCTAACTATGAATTATGCTTATAGATACAATAGAAAGCTTGCTTTGTATTTTGAATCTGGTTGGCAGGATAATTCATTTCTACTTGGTGTCAGTCCCGGGTTCTATTGGAGACGCCATCAGTATTTAAAGCCTTCAGTTGCTTATGATACAAAATCTGGATTTTTATATTCATTTATGACTCAAAATAGATGGAGAGGAGTGAACATTGCTTTGTTTACTTCAAAAGTTAAAAGTGGTCTTTTTGACACTGATGAAGTTTTTATTGTTAACTTAGGATATGAGTTGGGTCGTTATGGTGCATTAGCTGTTAATTATTCTAATGCTAACTCATTTGAATATTCATATTCTATTAGTAGAAATAAAAGGATCTCTTTTCCGAAGTCTTGGAAAAGACCATTTAAATTTGATGTTCAAGTTGGTTATAGCAATAAGCGAAGTTTTTTACGCGTGGGTACGGTTAAGCATATTGTAAAAACAAAAAAACACAATGGTTTGCTTCGTTCCAATTTGAAACATGGTTCTGATCAAGAATCATTTCAATATGATCAAGGCTTGGGTTATGACTTTGATTATGATTATAGTAAAAGTTTATCGTTCTCTGCTGCAGCTAATTTGGATGATAAATCTGTTTCAATTAACTCTAGGATAAAAAAGCGAATTAAAAATAATGTCATTAATGTCCAAAACACAATTCTGAAAGATTTCTCAGGTGATTTACAGTATATGTATGATGCCAGTCTTTCAAGGAATGATGCATTTGGTTTCGTGGTTAGTCGTCACGGTACAAATTTTTTGGGCAAAATGCCAACTTCTGCTGGTGTGATTGCTTCAGTTGAAGGAATAGAAAATAATAAAGATGTTATAATTACGGCAATGGGAAGAGAGTTTAAAGTTGATGCGCAGAATCAATCTGCTTTTATTCCTTTGCCTCTGTATAAGCCTTATAAACTAACGATTGATTATCGAGGAAATCAGGCATTTTATTTTGAGGGCGGGGAAGACGAGATAATGCTATTCCCTGGGAATATTGGTTTTATTAAATTTAAAGCAAAGCCTGTTTTTACACTGTTTTCAAGCTTTAGTTGTGCTGGAATGCCGTTTGCAAATAAGCCTCTGTTCTCATCTGTTGATACTGTTGTCACTGATTCAGAGGGATTTGCTAGTATTGAGGTCGCTTATGATGATTTGATTCAGGTCTATGGATCTAAGAATCAGGGGATTGGTTTTAGTACGAAAGGTATGGTTGTTGAAGATGGATTTGTTTATTTGGATAACTTGGTCTGTTCTCAAGGTGAGGATATTTTAAAGGCAAATATTGAGGCCGAAGCAAAACAAGAAGAAGGTGAGATTGTCGATCTTTTGGAATCTGATGAGGATGGTCAGGAAAATGAAGATGGCTATAGCCCTTTAGAATCCAATCAGCCTGAAAAGACACCTTGGAAGAAAGAAGAGAGTCAGTTAGAAGAAGATTTTGTAGGTGATTATGTTGAAGATGTTGATGTGTCTTTTTTTGAAGACAGTGGCTATCCAGACGATGCACCAAACATGTATTTTATTCAAAGAGATCAAGAGCTTAAACGTATTGCTGAAGAAGAGAAAAATAGTCAGTCTGTGTTATCGACAGATGGCAGTGCAGATGAATCTAAGCAGGATGTTGTTGATGATGTCAATGCTGTTTTGCCCACAGATATGAGTTCAGATGAGTCTAACGCGATGGATTATGGTGATGGCTTGCCCACAGATAAGAGTGTAGATGTGTCTAGCGAGGCGGATCTTAGTGATATTGATCCCAAAATAGATGATTCTCCTCTTTAAATTGATGTTGTTGACGAGGATAAGGTTGCTAGTATTGCTCCTTCTCATTCTGTTGTTAAATTCTTAAGAAGCCATAAGGGGGTGATTTTTAGTTAACCCTGCTATTTTGATCTATGTTGCCTAAGTCCTTCCCGGCACTTTCCATCTGATAAAGGTAACTGTATTCTTGTTCTTGAAGACTTTAAGATTTGATATGCTCTGCTAGTCGATTTTTCTTAAGTAACTTCCATGCATTTAGTGTTTTTAATCGATAATAAGACCAAGTCCATAATCTTCCTCTTCGCCAGTCGAAATGGTTTCTGAGTAATCTGTTTCTAGTTCTAGAGTCTCCTCCAAAGCTTTATTCATCGCACTTAAATCAAAAAAAGATCCTTTAGACGGAAGTGCGACAATACTACGATATGTTTGTGGATTCATGTCCTCGGCTGTCTTTGGGGTGGTCGGTTTCATGCTTAATGCACTGACTGCTCTTAAATCATGTTGTGTGGTAGGATCTATGTGCTCTGCTGCGGCTTGTCTGTTCTCTGGCGATGGTGTGATGCGGACGCTTCTAGAAGGAAATGCGCCAATGCTACTATATGTTTGTTGATGCATGTCTCCGTCTGGCATTGGGGTCGATTTCATGCTTAATGCATTGAGTGCTCTTAAATCCTGTTGTGGGATAGGATCTATGTGCTCTGCTGCGGCTTGTCTGTTCTCTGGCGATGGTGTGACGCGGACGCTTCTTTGGTGTTCTTCGATTCTACTAAGGGGGCTGAAAGCTTCAGTTCTTACTTTCTGCTTTATTTTTTTTTGCCTTTCTGTTTTTGTAGGTTGGTCATTTTCTCTAATTCGTTTCATTTTTAATCTCTTTTTTCTTTATTATATCATTTTATTATTTATTTTTCAATTGCTTACCGTGCCTTCTTGATGTTTTAATGAGATGTTATTTTGCTTTTCTTATGTTGTTTTTGGTTGCAATGAAAATTTTTTGGGACTTGTTGATATTTTGAATAGACCACAAGACTAACGTATTGATGAGTTGCGAATATTACAATATTACGAGACGAAAATGGACTGGTTTACTTGCTTATGTGTTTTTACCATTTTTTTGGTCTCTCTGCTTTTTTTGTTGAGTCAATGAATAAGTTTTTCTAGGTTGTTGTACAGTTTTGTGATATAATTGAGTCAGTTTTTAGCAGATATATAATTATGTCAGAAAGTCAGCAAATCATTCCAACCAGTTTGGAAAGTGAGATTAAAAAGTCATATCTTGATTATGCCATGAGTGTCATTGTAGGACGAGCATTGCCTGATGTTCGTGACGGATTAAAGCCTGTGCACAGGCGTGTTCTATATACCATGTATGAAGAGGGCAACGATTGGAATAAAGCATACAAGAAATCTGCACGTATTGTCGGTATGGTGATGAGTAAATACCACCCACATGGTAATCTGGCCATATATGATGCCATCGTCCGTATGGCTCAGGATTTTTCAATGCGAGATCCGTTGGTTGATGGGCACGGAAACTTTGGCTCTGTTGATGGAGACAGCGCTGCTGCTGATCGATATACCGAGATTCGTTTGGCCAAGATTTCTCATGAGATTGTTGCTGATTTAGATAAGGACACGGTTGATTTCGTGCCCAACTATGACAACACAGAAATGATGCCCACAGTATTACCAACTAAAATACCCAATCTGCTGGTCAATGGTTCTTCGGGTATCGCTGTGGGCATGGCCACCAATATCCCACCGCATAATCTTGGTGAAGTGATTGATGCTTGTGTGCATATGATTGATCACCCAGATTGTCAGTTGGCGGATCTTTTAACCTATGTTAAAGGGCCTGATTTTCCGACTGCTGCCAAGATCAATGGGCGTAGTGGGATTATAGATGCTTATAAAACGGGTCGTGGTAAGATTTATATGTGTGCCCGTTCTGAATTTGAACACAACGAAAAGCTCAATAAGACGACCATCGTGATCACTGAGCTACCTTATGCTGTGAATAAAGCAAAACTGTGTGAAAAGATTGGCCAGCTGGTTAGAGAGAAGAAAATCGATGGCATTACAGCAATTCGTGATGAATCCAATCGTAAAGGCATGCGTGTTGTGATTGAGTGTCGCCGTGGTGAAAATGCTGAGTTGATATTAAATCAGTTGTATTCGTTGACGCAATTGCAGTGTGTGTATGGAATTAACATGGTCTGTTTGGATAGGGATAGGCCTCGATGTATGCCATTGATGGAGATCCTAGCCGCTTTTATTGAGCACAGACAAGAAGTGGTGAGAAGGCGATTGGAGTTTGAAGTTGCCAAAGCGAGAAAACGGGCTCACATATTAGAAGGGCTGGCTGTTTCGATTTCTAATTTGGATGATGTGATCGCCATGATCAAATCTTCAAAGAGTCCACAGGATGCTAAGGAGTCTTTGTTGAAAAAGCGTTGGAGTATGGATAATTTTCCCTTGGCCAATTTAGAGAGAGATTTGCTTTATGTTGCCAATTTGTATGGGCAATATGGGGCCAATGATGAGGGGTATCAATTGAGTGAAACTCAAGCCCAAGCGATTTTGGACTTGCGTTTACATAGAATTACAGGTCTAGAGCGCACAAAGATCATTGATGAATTTAAAAGCATTGTTGAGAAAATTCGTGGGATATTGGCAATTTTAGGTGACTATGCTCAATTTATGAATTTAATTCGTGAGGAGCTTGTTGAAATTAAGGAAAAATTTGCCACACCAAGAAGAACTGAGATCTCAGATCAGCACTGTGATCTGGATGACTTGGATCTAATTTCAGATGACGTTGTTGTCGTGACCAAAAGTCAACATGGTTATTTGAAGTCACAAAGCGCAGATGAGTATAAAGTTCAAAGACGTGGCGGTAGGGGGAAAAGTGCCAGTCAGATTAAAGTTGACGATGTGATTGAAAGTTTATGTATTGCAACTATGCATGAAGACTTATTGTGCTTTACCAACTTGGGTCGAGTATATAAACTGCCAGTTAGAAAAATACCATTATCCAGTCGTGTGTCAAAAGGTAGGCCTGCTAATAATTTTCTGCCTCTACAAGATGGAGAAAATATACAAGAAATGCTTCCAATTCGAGAATTCTCTGAGGATATGTGTTGTGTTTTTGCCACATCACACGGTTTGGTCAAAAAGGTCCCGTTGTCTGCATTTTCTAATGTTCGTTCTTCAGGAATTATTGCCATCACGATGAAAGATGATGATAGTTTGATTGGTACGGTGTTGGTTAAGGAAGAGCAAGATGTTATGTTGTTTACTTCTGCGGGTAAGGCGATTCGTTTTCAGGCAGCTGACATTAGAGAAACAGGCAGAACATCTCAAGGTGTGATTGGTATTCGTATGAAAGAGGGACACAAAGTCATTTCACTTTTAGCGGTAGAAGAAGATAAGAAGTTGCTTATTGTCACTGAAAATGGGTATGGTAAGCGTACTCGAACAGAAGATTTTAATCGTATTGGTCGAGGAGGGCAGGGTGTGATTGCAATCATTGCTAGTGAACGCAATGGTTCGGTGATACGTGTTGTTCAAGTATCAGAAGCGAATGACTTCTTTTTGATTTCCAATAATGGGTCGATTATTCGAATGCATGCTGATGCAGTATCTATTGTTGGTAGAAATACACAAGGCGTTCGTTTAATTCAATTGTCAGATGGGGACCTTGTGGTTGGATGTCAGGTTTTGGAAAAAGAAGAGACAGATTTCTTGGAAGATGGTGTTGTAGAAAATGATGTTTTAACTGATCCAGTGTTGGACGATTCTGAGATGGTCGCGCTGTCAGATGACATTGATCAGGATTAGGTTGGTCATGTTGGGATTTTTTTCTTCAATTGTTGTTTTAAAGGTATGATTGTTGTATGAGTTGGAACGGTCATTATTTTGGCTCTGGTCCGAGTCCTTTGCCATCAGAAGTTTTGGATAGTTTTTCTAACAAATTTACACAAGTAGGGGACTTTAGAGCAAAGCTGTATGAATTGGCGCATGTTCATCCAGTTTCAAAACGACAAATAGCCAATATTTTTGAAAAGATAAGACGACTTTTGAATGTTCCTGAAGGTTATGAAGTTTTATTGGTCACTGGAGGAGCTCGTCATCAGTATGAACAAGTGGCTTTAAACTTTCAAGGCAGCATTCCTTTTTGTATACTTGAGTCTGGTATGTTTTCAAAAAAGTGGGCTGATGTTCTGGATTTTTCTGGTGTCAATGTCCGTCGTGATCAATTTCACTTTGATACTTCATGGTCCGATACTCTGAAGAATGTCACAGATGATTGTTTGTTGTGCGTTGTTGGTAATGAGACTGCTGATGGTGTTATGTTGCCTCTAGATTTTGAGCACCCCTTTATAATCAATGATGTAACATCTGATCTTGGCTTTAGGCAGCTTGATGTCAGTCGACACGCCATGTTATTTGCATCAATGGGTAAGGCATTTCATGCATCAGGTATGTCAATTGTTATCATTCGTCAAGATATGTTTTCTCATTGTCGAACTGATCTGCTGCCTTTGCAAAGTTATATTTCTATTTGTGAAAGCGCGTCTATGTACTCGACTCCATCTATGATTGGCTTGGATTTATTTGACTCTATTCTGGATTGGATGTTAGCATCTGGCGGAATGGTTGTGCTTGAAAAACGCTTGCGTGAGCGTTCAAAAATAATCTATGATTTACTTGATCGGTATTCAGTTTATTCATGTCCGATTCCCGGTTGCTATCGATCTATGAGCAATATATGTTTTCAACTGTGCTCAAAAGATGTCTCTGACTTCGTAGCACAAGCTGAAAATAGACAGCTGTATGGGTTACGCGGGCATCGTATGATAGGGGGCGTGAGGATAAATTTATATCATGGTGTTAGCGATATGGCTTTTGAAAATCTTTGTGACTTTCTAAGTTGTTATGGCGAGGATAATTCGATTTAGGAGAAGCTTATGGTGGGTAAAGTACCGATAATTACAATTGACGGTTTAGGTGGGTCAGGAAAAACAAGTATTGCTTCGCAATTGGCAAGTGAGCTGGGTTGGTATGTTTTATATAGTGGTCTTTTTTATCGTTATTTGGCGTATTGTCAAAAAAATATGACCTTTGCCATTCATGGTGACTATGAGATTTCAGATAGCCTAAGAGATTCCTTATTGAATCTAAGATGTCGTGTCAATCAGTCTGGAGATGTGGTGTGTCTGCTTGCTAATGAAGATTTGAGTATGGTGTTGTCCTCTGAATCGATAGGTAGAGATGCATCATTGCTTGCTGGAATTCCACGGATTCGCGAACAGTTATTGGGGATTCAGCGCCGATTTGTTCGGCCGCCTGGTTTGATTGCTGAAGGGCGCGATATGGCAAGAGTAGTTTTCCCTTCAGCTCTTGTGAGTATTTATTTATTTGCTGATGAAGAAGTTCGAGTACAAAGACGATTTAGGCAGTTGAATCGGTGTGGAAATGATGTTAAAATAGACCAAGTTGCGCTTATGCAGTCTAAGCGAGATGCCAGAGATCGTTCTCAGGCTTTCAAAAAAATGGATGAGCGTGATGGAGTGATTCTTTTAGATACATCCAAGTTGAGTATGGATGCCGTCAAAGCAAGAATTTATAGAGCCCTTTCTGAGAAAGGGATAATAGTTAACCAACCAATAGACGCAATTGCGTAATTAAGGAATAAGCATGAACGCTGATGTAAATCAAGAAAAAATACAACCAACCAACCCAAAGAGCAAAGAACTGACAGATGATCAGTTATTTGAATACTTTGACGAGAAGATTAGTAACTTGGATATTAAGCCAGGTAGTATTATTGAAGGAAGGGTCATAGAAGTCAACAAAGACTATGTGGTTGTAGACAGTGAACTGAAAAGTGAGTCAATCGTTCCTCGATTTGAATTTGCATTGGACGAAAGTGAAAAAGCACTTGAAGAAGGCAATGTTTATGATTTATTTTTGGAAGCTGTTGAAAATGGTTATGGTGAAACTTGTTTGTCTCGAGAAAAAGCCAGAAAAGCTGTTGAATGGCGTAATATTGAAGAAGCTTACGAAAACGGTTCGCCAACCTTGGGTGTCATTGTAGAGAGAGTGAAAGGTGGATTTTCAATCATGGTCAATACAGTGAAAGGTTTCTTGCCGGGATCCCAGGTAGATGTTAGGCCAATGAAACAACAAGATTCTTTGGTTGGTCAAGAGATGGAATTTAAGATTGTTAAGATTGATAAAAAGCGTAATAATATTGTCGTGTCAAGAAGAAGCATTCTTGAAGAGCAAGGCAGTGAGGATAGACAAAAGCTACTGGATACTTTGTCTGTTGGGTTGTCTGTTAAAGGTATTGTTAAAAATCTAACTGATTACGGTGCCTTTGTTGATTTAGGTGGAATTGATGGACTTTTGCACATCACAGATATGTCTTGGAAAAGAATCAAACACCCCAGTGATATGATACAAATTGGTGACGAAATTGATGTGAAAATATTGAGTTATGACAGAGAAAAGAAACGTGTTTCTTTGGGGCTCAAGCAGTTGGCTGAAGACCCATGGGAAGACTTGCAAGAAAAATATCCTCTTCAAAGTAAAGTGTTTGGTAAAGTTACTAATATCACAGAGTATGGTTGTTTCGTTGAGATTACAAATGCAATAGAAGGTTTGGTTCATATGAGTGAGATGGACTGGACCAATAAAAACGTTAAGCCAAGTAATTTGGTGCATGTTGGTGATGAAGTAGAAGTTATGATTTTGGACATTGATAAAGATAAGAGAAGAATTTCTCTTGGTCTTAAGCAGTGTCAATTGAATCCTTGGGAAGAGTTTGCAAATAATCACAGAAAAGATGATATCATAAAGGGTAAAATTAAGACAATCACTGACTTTGGTGTCTTTATCGGATTGGATGGTGGCATTGATGGTTTGATTCACACTACTGATCTATCTTGGGTAGAGCCAGGCGAAAAAGTGATTAGACAGCTTAAAAAAGGCGAGGAGATAGAAGCCATTGTTCTGTCTATCGACCCAGAACGTGAACGTGTGTCATTGGGTGCTAAGCAGATCACATCAGACCCATTTGCTGATTTTTGTGAGCAAACACCAAGAAATACGAAGATTTCAGTCACAGTGAAGTCAATTGATGGCAAGAATGTGATCGTGAAAGTCAATGACTTAATTGACGGTGTTATTCGTTTAGAAGAATGTCCTGATTCTGTCAAAGAAGGCGATTCTCTAGAAGCATATGTCACATTACATGAATCAAGAAACTATCTATTGCCATTGTCTATGAGTAAAGGGCCTGCTGTTGATCATGCTAAAAAAGAGTACGAAAAAATGGAATTTGATAAGTCTTCAGATTCAGGCAGTATTGGTGACATGATTAAGCGTAAGTTGTCATCGGATGATGGTTCAGATAATTCTTAGTATGGTTCTGTAAGATTTATTAGGGCTTTTTCATATTATAGGGAAATGTGGTATGGTGGATTTAAAGCATGTGGGTTCTGCGACGGAAACTCATATGTTGTCAGCATGGGATGTTGTGCAGTTGGCTCGGCATCCTGAGCGTCCACATGGATCTAGTTATCTCAAAACCTTTATGGATTTTGATCAATTGCATGGTGATCGTATGTATGGCGATTGTCAATCAATTATTGCTGGTACTGCGATGTTTGATAATCGCGCAGTGATGTTACTCGCTCAAGAAAAAGGTTCTGATCTGGAATCAAGAATTCAGCACAATTTTGGAATGCCGATGCCAGAAGGGTATAGGAAAGCAGCTCGTATGTATAGGTTGGCAGAACGTTATAGAATGCCAGTGGTTATTTTTTTAGATTCTCCTGGAGCGTATGCTGGTGTTGATGCTGAAAATCGTAATCAAAGTCAGGCCATAGCGGATAATATTTTGTTGATGACTGGTTTGAAGGTGCCGATAGTTGTATTTGTCATAGGTGAGGCAATGAGTGGTGGTGCAATGGCGATGGGTGTGTCTGATTATACCGTAATGTTGTCCAACTCAATCTATTCAGTTATTTCTCCTGAAGGCTGTTCTGGGATACTTTGGAAGGATAAACAGCATATGGCTGATGCGAGTGAGCAAATGTCAATAACTGCTCCAGATCTTCTTAAAAGGGGCTTTATCGATGAGATTATTGAAGAGCCAAGCGGTGGCTGTCATCACGATCCAGAAAAGGTTATTTTGTCTATTCATGAAGTTTTGAAGATACAACTGGATAGGTTGACTTCTCTAAGTGAGAAAGATTTATTAAAACAACGTGAATCGAGATTACTTAAATCTTAAGCTTTTTTATCATGAGTATCTCTAAAATTGACCAGTCACTTGGACAGTCTTTAAGACAAGAAATATTTTCTACCGTGGATTGTGTATTGTCAGATAAGAAGAATATTTATGTTGGATACAGTGGGGGTGTTGATTCAACTTGTTTGCTATATATTCTTTCAACTTATGTGAAAATTCATCCAGGCTATAGGGTTGTTGCTGTTCATATAGATCATGGCGTCAGCCAGTTTTCAGAGCAGTGGATGTCACATTGTAAAAAGCAATCCTTGTTATATGGTGCAGAGTTTATTACCCGCAAAGTCAAACTCACTCTGTCATCAGGTCAAGGTTTTGAAAATTCTGCTCGTAAAGCTCGTATGCAAGCATTTACTGATATTATAGGAAGTGCTAATGATTCCGTTCTGTTTTTAGGTCATCATGCAAAAGATCAAGCTGAAACTTTTTTTCTTAGGATTTTAAGGGGTTGCGGCCTTGCAGGTATTTGTTCTATCTCTCCAAAGAGGACCTTTAATTCGTTGGTAGTGAGTCGTCCTTTATTGAATTTGACACGGGGATGTCTAGAAAAAATGGTTAAAGACTTGTCCTTACCGACAATTGAGGACGATTCTAATTTGTCACTGGTATACGATAGAAACTATATTCGAAACCAGATATTACCCCATATTGAAAATCGTTGGCCAGCATATCAATCTTTAATCACAAAGACACTATCACATTGCCAGGAAGATTATTCTCATTTGCAACATTTGATTCGTAAAAAAACAAATAATATTGCGACTCAAAAATTTGGTTTATTCTCGTTGTCTTATGAGCGTTTTTGTCAGTGTTTAGATGTTGAACAATCACTGATTTTGCGTACTTATATTTTGGATCAAGGCTGGTATTTGCCTTCAGCGAAACAGCTGATTGGATTTTTAGATCAAATCAAAGTTGCCAATACCTCATCTCGTGCTGAATTGAGTACAGCTCAGTATCGAATCATTTATGGACGTGGTGATATCTATGTGCTTCCTACATGGTATTTTTCTGTCCAACCACAGGACTTTATGGTCAATGAATCAGAGTCTAATTATTATTACAAATGCCCAAATGAAGTTTCATTACAGATTGATTGGTCAGAGCTGCAAAATCATGGCGGTAGTGAACAATCGTATAAGGTTATTTTTTTGCGCCATGACAATGCACATGAGGTTCATACTAACCATGTGAAACATCTTTTCCAGTCTAAAAATATCCCGGTTTTTTTGAGGCCTTACACGCCTTTTCTACTGCTGAATGACTCTAACCTTGTGCTACTCGAATTTAAGTCTATTTGATTTTTTTTCTAATAATATTTCAATTTTACCTGTTTCATCTAACCTTTCTATTACCAGAAACTGACTTGTTATGAATTTTTTAGAGCAGATGTATTAGAATGTTTCAGTCAACGGGTTTTTATCTTGCATTTCTCAGCTAGTTTTTTTGATTGGATTTATTGCGCGAGTTGTACTTGAATTATGCTTGTGTTCTGCTGTTCATCGTTGACTTCTTTTACTGGTACTGTATCAATCTCTTTAATTTTTTCTTTTGTAGACCCATTGTATTGTCCAGCGATCTTTATAATCTCTTGATTTAGTGCTTTTCTGACTTTTCTGTCGATGGGATCTTTAGTAACCGTTTCAATTTCTGGGCTTGGTGTTTCATCAAGTTCCTTATCAAAGAAATCTCCCTCTGGTATAAGATTGAGCTCAGTTGGTAATATCTCTTGATTCAATGTTTCACTTGTTACTGGCTTCTCCCCAATATCTACTGATGATGCTATTTTGGTGTGCTCTTTCTGGTTTTCCACAATGTATGTCTTTATTGTGAAAAGTGCTATGGTTGTACAGATGCATCCTGTTATTCCAAAAAAATAAAAGCCCACTATTAGGCATAATAAATACTGGAAAACTGCACTTTTAAATAATCTCTTGATGCCCCTCTTGATTCTTTCTAAATAGGTCATTTCTATTGATTTTTCGCTGTTTTTACTTGTCTTAGCTGTCTTCTCATTTGCAACAAATATAATGAGATCCCTCCAACAATGTCTTAGTTCTAAATCCTCATTCTTAAATAGGCTCCCAATGTCTATACCGTTATCCCTGTAGAGAGTTCTTAAGCTAGCAATTTGTTCTGACAGTTCTTCGCCGGCATCAATGGCATTGTAAACAGCAACGAACGAATCTTCGCTCAACCCTCTGAGGCAATCATAGATTTCTTTTTCGTCTTGGTTTTTAGGGTTGTAAGTATACTCAGTGTGCAATCCCCCCCCGTGGAATGCTGTCATTCTATCACTACAAAAGTGTTTTTTTTCTTCAGTACTACCATAATCATCAATCAGTATTGAAATGCAATTTCTGATTTCTCTATCACTCATATGACTGTGGATAATATCCGCATAGTTGTCTCTTAGCTCTCTTTCCCTATCTTGCTCACTTACATCTATCTTGAGGTAATCAAACATCATACATGCTGTGACAATACCGCAATTTACCCCACGTTGTCCTGAGAATGCGTAATGTCGCTCTGGCTCCCTAATCGTGCGTATCTGATCTTTTTCTAGTCCTCTTTTTGTCGAGATTATATTTTTAATGATGTTATGTATCTCTGGATCTAGTGGGTAGGCATAGCCGTTAGTATCGAGACACTTAACCATTGCGATTTTACTTGTATCATCGACATCTATTGTGATTAAGTTCCAGTGACCAGGTCTTTGGAAAGGTATTGCAATTCTAAGTGACCCTTCTAAAACGCCAGTTTCAGGGATACTATCGCATTGCACCACGACAGTCTCTTCTGCGTCAATGTCGGATACGGCAGCTGTGACAATACGCCTATGATCTTGTTCGGGAGAGGTACCAGAGAAATTCTTTCTCAAAAGGCATCTCCAAATCTTAGCTATGTCGGTTTCTACCAGTTCGTATGACGTGACATTTCTCTTTTTAATTTCACTCAGTGAAGTTGTCAATGGTTCGGTTACTTTAAGATGTGCTTTTCTAACTTCTAGTTCTGCTTGAGTGTTCTGGTACCCTAGTGTCACTTCAGTTTTTTGTAGCATCTTGCTGCGAATACCCATTTTTTCTCCTGCGAAACTTCACAACACACTTTAACATCTAGTTAATTCGTATTACAATAACGTATTGAACCGTTTTTATTAAGTTTCTGAAAATTCACTGATTAATTTTTTAAAGTGGTTGTCAATGTGTTGTTTCAGCAATGTGACTCTTTCTCTGGATGCTTGTCTTTGGATGCCCATTCTCAATGCGCTTTTTTCTCCTATGACAATGAACAATTCCTTTGCCCTCGTCATTGCTGTGTAGATTAGGTTTCTCTCTAACATAATGTAATGGCTATTGGTTAAGGGTAAAATCACCGCTTTGAATTCCGATCCTTGGCTTTTGTGAATGCTCATTGCATATGCCAATGTAATTTCATCCATTTCATCATAATAATACTCTACGTACTTGCCGTCAAATTCAACCGTGATTGTCTGTTTTTCATCATTGTGATTTATCACATATCCAATATCACCATTAAAAACATCTTTATCGTAATTATTTCGGGTTTGCATGACCCTATCTCCTAACTTAAATACTTGTGAGAAGTATTTAACTCCTATTTTTTCTTGATTTATGCATGCTTGAATTCTTCTATTCAGTGCTTGTGCTCCAAGTTCTCCTTTTTGCATAGGACAGAGGATTTGTATGTCTTTCATTGGATCAATATTAAATCTTTTTGGTATCCTTTCAGTGATCATTCTTTCAATTTTATCAATGATATTATCAGTTTCTTGAGTAAAGATTCCATAGCAGTCAATTTTTTTCTCTTTTTCTTTGTGTTCAAAAACAGGTATTTTTCCTTGTCGAATTTGATGTGAATATTGGACGATGTAGGAAGTTTGAGCCTGTCTGAAAATTTCTGTAAGAGCAGTTACTGGAACTCTGTTTGTTTCAATGATGTCTTCAAGTATGTTTCCTGGTCCCACAGAGGGTAGTTGGTCAACATCTCCCACCAGTAGTAAGCCGCAGTGGTTTGGTAATGCTTGCAATATGCTTTTTGTGATGAAAATGTCCATCATTGATGATTCGTCTATGATGCAAAATTCTATTTTTAGTGGATTTTTGTCGTCATGCTGAAATTTTTTAGTGATGGGGTCGACACCCAGCGCTCTGTGTATCGTCTTAGATGTATGTCCAGTGGTTTCTTTTAGCCTTTTGGCTGCTCTGCCTGTTGGAGCACAAAGTAAGAATGTAACGTGGTTTTGTTGCAATATATGCACCACACTTTGCACCAATGTTGTTTTTCCTACGCCTGGACCTCCAGTCAAGATGCTCACTTTGTTATGTAAAATATTTTCTAAAGCTTTTTGTTGGCTGTTGGATAATTGATATCCGAGATAATCATCTAGTCCTTTTAGGCTTTGTTTCATTTTTTTGATGCTGGGTAGATGGCTTTTATCTGTGCACAGGCGTACTAGCTTTTTTGCAATTTCATTTTCATTGATGTGTATCTTGGAGAGACTGATCAAGGTTTCTGTTTGTATTGAATTTTCAATAATGTGATTGTCATTTGATAGTTGAAGAATACTATCTATGATTTTTTCTTTTTCTAAACCCAATAAATTGGCACTATCCTCGATTAATTTGTTTTTTACAACTGCACTGTGTCCTTTGTTGCTGGCTTCTTGCAATGTATAAATGATTCCATTTGCAATGCGCTGATGATGATCTTTTGCGATTCCAACTGATTGAGCAATCTGATCACTCATTCGAAAACCAATCCCTGGAATGTCACGATAAAGTAGATAAGGGTTTTTTTGTATGATGTCGATTGCATTAATGCCATAGGTTTTATATATTTTTACTGAACGTTGTGGACCTATTTTGTGCTGTTGTAAAAAGATTATGATGTTAGAAATGCCTTGTTGCTCTTTCCATGATTGGCAAATGGATTCGAGTTTTTTCTTCCCAATTCCCGGTATTTTCATGATGGATTTTGGGTTTTTATTGAGTATATCAAGTATCTCGGTTCCAAAATGATCTAGCATTTGTCTTGCTAAATGTTTTCCTATGCCTTTAATTACGCCTGAGCTTAGATATTGTAAAAGTGATTCTTTGGATTTTGGCAGTTCAAGCTCTATGCTATCAGCTTTAAATTGTTTGCCATATTGGCTGTTTTCAATCCAATTTCCATGTGCGCTGATGGTTTGTCCTGGTTGAGGTTGGTTGCTGTAGCCAACTATAGTGTGTGTTAGCTCATCTACTGTTTGTATCTTTAAAATGCAAAAGCCATCTTCACTGGATTGGAATATAACATTAATGATTTCTCCTGTGATTTTTATCATGTCTGCTGTTGTGTTCTGCATAGCAATTGCCAGTTTTCATTATTACTCACCATACAATATTTTTCCTGGTATTGACAATATCGTGTCCTGATTTTCTGTTTGGTTTTTCTTGACTACGCAAACTGATGTTTTATTGTTGGTTACAAATCAATTTTTGTTTAAAGCACTTATTTCATGCAGTCAGGATTATATTCAATGATGAATACTTCATGATTACAACTTCATACATTTTTTGATCAGTTATCAGCTTTTGTTTTTCCTCGTGTTTTCTGCTGGTGATATTATGTTTTTTGTGGTACAATTCTTTTATTTTTAGATTCCTATGGCTATATTTACTCAAGCTTTCTTAACCGGTCTTGCCATTTCTATCCCGATTGGACCAATTAATATGGTCTGTATCAAGCAAACTGTACGTTTGGGTTTGTCTGGTTTTGTTGTGGTGGCTTTAGCTGCTGGTTTGGCCAATATTATTTTAAGTGGGCTTGCAGCCACAGGTTCCATTGCATTGATTGCTTACTTGAAAGATTATCAATCAGTATTACATTTTTTCGGTGGATTATTACTGATTTGCTTTGGCGTGGCAGAGTTGCGTAAAGAGGAGACTCCTGTTCAAACCCATGTGTCACGAAAGGATTTGTGGTCCGTTTTTCTGCAAGTAATGACAATTGCCCTTTCAAATCCAATGACAATATTAGGCTATATGAGCTTGATGATAGAGCTTGCTGGAGACTATCATCAAAATGGTATGGTTTTATCGGTGGTTTTGGGGCTTACGTTTGCATCGATGTTATGGCGTTTGGTTTTGGGGTCTTTGGTTATGCGTTTAAAAAGTAAGTACGTGCTGGACTATTTTAGTTATTTGAAAATTCTTTGTCCCGCTTGTTTCTTTTATTTTGGGGTTACTGCTTTATTAAAGGTTCTTTTTTGAAGTTGAAATCTTTTCAATGTCTGGATTTTAGAATTGATCTGTGTATGTTTATTGTTTGTGATGTTATTTAAAGATTGTATAAGAATGGATTTTTCATTAAACATCTGTTACTCTTCAGATGTTTCAGTTGTTATGTTTTAGGAGGTATTATGTCGGGATCATCTCGTGTGTTGACCATCACAATCACTGGTGCAGCAGGTCAGATTGGATATGCGTTATTGCCAAGGCTAGGGGAGTTGTTGTTTGATGTTGATACGAAAATTGTTTTGAAGCTGCATGACCTCGATGTGTGTATGCCTGCCTTAAAGGCTGTTGCTATGGAACTTGAGGATTGTGCATTTTCTTGGATAGATAAGATTGTGGTCACATCAAATCTCAAGGAAGCATTTGATGGTTGTCAGATGGCTGTTTTAATAGGGGCTAAGCCACGTCAAAAAGGAATGGAGCGTGCTGAATTGTTGAAACAAAATGGATTGATTTTCAAAGAGCAAGGTGCAGCGCTTAACCAATACGCTGATAAAAATATCCAAGTTTTGGTGGTGGGTAATCCATGTAATACAAATGCTTATGTGTGCTTGAATCATGCTCGAGATATCCCGTCGCATCGTTTTTATTCTATGTCCATGTTGGATCAAAATCGAGCTTATTCTTTTTTAGCCAAACAATATGATTTAGACATTGCTATGATTGAAAATTTATGTATTTGGGGTAATCACTCTCCGACAATGTATACGGATTATGAACGGGCGTTGTATAATGGAAAACCCATACTAGAATACATTCAAGATCGTCAATGGCTTGCCAATGATTTGCAAGAGAAGGTAGCCAATCGTGGCAGTGAAGTGATTGCGGCACGAGGCGCATCGTCTTCTGCTTCAGCTGCCAATGCCATTATTGATAGTTTGATTGTTCTGGTTGATTCTGAACAGGGATATGGTTCTTTTTCTATGGGAGTATACTCTAATGGTGAGTATGGAGCTCAGCCTGGAACGATTGTCTCTTATCCTTGTCATTATGACTCTAAAGGTCGATTGAGAGTGGTTCCTAATATTAGCTTAGATGCCGCTACTCAGAAACGCATTGCTCATTCTTTCGCGGAGATTTCTAATGAGGCTGCACTGTGTCGGGATTTAGATTTGATCATTAACGATCACTGATTTTTATGATTGAGCTTCCTGTTTTTAATCCTGATATTTTTGTTCTGGCAGGTTTTTTGCACATTAAATGGTATGGGTTTATGTATGTGTTAGGCTTTTTATCTGCATGGATATTGGCAAAAAAACGCATAGAGGAATGTGATATTGACCTTGATGGGCTCCTTGATTACTTTACTTATTTTGCAATGGGTATTGTGATTGGTGGACGTGTTGGGTATGTTTTGTTTTATAATTATACATTTTTTTTATCGAACCCATGGTCTATCTTTGAGATATGGAAAGGCGGTATGGCTTTTCACGGCGCTTTGATTGGTGGTCTTATCGCCGTTTTGGCTTTTTCAATGAGTCGCGGTGTGTCTTTTTTTTCTTTAGTTGACCTCACGGTTCCTCTATTGCCCCCTGGTTTAATGTTTGGTCGTTTGGGAAATTTTATCAATGGTGAGTTGTGGGGTAGGGTCACCTCTGTTCCTTGGGCAATGATTTTCCCACATAGCGATGGTCTACCAAGACATCCTTCACAATTGTATGCTATGATTGGAGAAGGCGTGTTGTTGTTTGTTCTGTTATCTTTCCATCGTAACAGGAATCAGTCTGGTTCAGGTATCTTGGGTGCTTGGTTTTTAATTCATTATGGATGGATACGTTTTTTTATTGAGTTTTTTAGAGAGCCTGACGAGCATATTGGTTTTGTTTTGTTTGATGCTTTTAGTTTGGGGCAGTGTTTTTGTTTTATCATGTTTTTATGTGGTCTTTCTTGGTTGTTGCTCTCCCAGTTTTGTAAAAAAGACTTGAAGGGTCAGTACTCGTATTAATCTAGGATGTTTTCAATGTCAAATCCTGTTGGTATATTCATTATAGGCGCTGGTTTTTCTGGTTTGATATCGGCGATACTGGCCAGAAAAAATAATGTTTCCTGTGTGGTGATTGATAAACGTGATCGAGACACCATTAGCCAAAGCAATGCTCATTATTTGAATGCTTATACTCTTGAAATCTTAGTGTCACTTGGACTTTCTATTGATGAGCTAAGAAAATATTCAGTTGATCTAGATGTCTCTAAACGGATGGTTTGCTGCCGTACTTTGAATAAGACAGTGGGGCGAATTGATCTCTCTGAGGATCCTGGCTACGACGTTCGTTTTAATCGTATTGGTAGGTTTGGTGCATTTTTAAACATTCATTGTCAGGATTTATATCGTCTACTACTTGATCTGGCCATTGATGTGGGTGTAGACATATGTTGGTTGCACACCGTGGTAGATTTAAACGCTCACACAGGGCTTGTTAAAGTCGAGTGTTTGCAATCAGGGGATCAATATGAGCAACATTGTGATTTTATTTTAGCTTGTGATGGGGCCTCTGGTCCCAGTGTAGATCTCAGTCATATGCCTGTCCAAAATGTCTGTCAATATCTCGATTTTATTACAATTGAAGCATTGGGTTCTATTGAGTCTTTTGTTCAAGATCGTGCATTATTTTATTGGGTGTTTCACGAATCCATGACTGCTTGTATGGTGTCTTTTGATTTAAGAAAAAAACAGTTATTGCAAATACCTATTTTACCTGGTGCTGATGCTGATTTGTATTTAAATCAAGATCATATTAGACAATGCTTTTCAGCTTTGTGTGATGTTTCTCCTGATCAGTGTGAGCATGAATTTTCTATTAAAGGGCGTTGGAATCTTAAAACTTCTGCATTGTCATCGGCTTCAAAAGGCAAATTATTTTTTTTGGGAGATTGCTTGCATCAAGTACTTCCTGCTGGTGGCATGGGTTTGAATCTTGCGATTGCAGATTCTTATAACTTAATATGGAAGTTGGTTCATGATTTGAGTTTTTCAAGGCCTAGATTTTCTACTTCTTACCAATGTGAAAGGTTGTCATTGTCACATGAAAAGCTTAAGCAGTCAGTTTTAAATTATAAGGGCTTTTTAGACATGGCCAAATCATTTATTTGTGTGCCTGATCAGTTATTTAAAATGGGGTTTAATCAGTTCAGCTCTTCTTTTTATTCGACTTGGTTGCAAGGAGTTCAAATCTTAAATGATACCGGCCATATCAATCAACGGGAACTTGATCAAGTGATCGAACAAAATAAAGGTCATTTTGATGGCATTGCCATGCATAATGATTTTGTTTATGACAGTTTTTTGATTCATCAACCTTCTCAAAGAAGATTTTACGATTTAGCCGTATTGTCATTTCGTGTTTTTTCAGGCATGAGGATTCAGAACTTTTCTTGTATTTATAAAGGAAAATGCCAACAGATCTATGATTTGTTAGCTTATGATGCTTGGACGATTGTTTTACACTCTGATCATATGGAAGTGTCTTCTCTATTGGATTTAATTACGGTTAAAAAACAGATTTGCGTTGTAGATTCTTTTTTGCATGATAATGCATTTTTGCCTATGAATAAAGATGTTTTTCTATTGATACGACCTGATCAAATTGTCGCAGTTGTGGTTGATCTGAGTAGAAATGGGGAATATGATAAATTAAAAACCTTTCTCATTGAGGCCTTTTGTCCAGTTTTGTTGTAAGTGGTTTAGAATAATAGGCCAGGGTAGAGGTATGTCACCATTGATATGAGTGAAAATGTTCCTAGGAAAAACTTGTTTTTCAGCACCCAGTTATTGTTCTCGTCGATGTTGTGTGAACAGAATTGGCAAAATGTTGACAGTTGTATAAAGACAATGAAGTTCAAAAATTCAGCATAATTTGCAATGGTTTCATTTACGGAAAATATGCTGCTTGAGAAGCTATATGATAATATTGACAAAGGAGTGATTATGACAAACAGTGTTTGTAAAAGTTTTCTCTGAGTGCTGCAATGTATTTGATTATTGGTGCTCGCGGTCAGCATGGTTAGTTCAAGTGTTTTGTGAATTAAGAAACCAGCAATTACAAAACTCAAACAACTGTTTGATGCTTGTGGGGCTATGGCAAAACCCTCACCAATAAAATGCGGTATCAATAGTGTATATATGACCCATGGATATTTCTCTTGGATATAATTTTGATTGTTATATTGGTTGTAGGTCATTTGTAGAAGATATGCAAATGTTGCAAAAATAAAAGATAAGGTTAGGATATGCCCTATCGTGAAAATTTCTAATAATTCAGGTCCTAAGTGGAAAATTGCAAAAGATAGCATTAATGCTCTGACTGTTTGATCAATATTGTCTTTTAATGTGCTGTATGTTAGAAAGTTTTTTGCATTGTTTAATACACCAACAGTGGTCATTGATATACCAAGTGTCAAAAATGATGTTACTGCTAGGCTTTGCACTGATGTACCCTTTTATGTATCGTGATATTATATCACACCTTCTCGTTTGAGTCAACAAATATCAATTCAAGATGAATACAATTTTTAGTCTTGTTTATGTGCCTACTTCCTGATTTTCATCTTCTTTAGGATGTCTACTGTCAGATATTATTTTTAATTCGTTTAGTGATCCTTTGATTTTTTTCAAAAATTCTGGGTTGATATTGAGTGATAATTTTAAATCTTCACCTGATGTTTTTTGTTTTGCAAAATCATCAAGATTAAATGTTTTTTCTAGGTCGTGCTCATTCATGATCTCAGTTGCTTTGTTCTTATATGTGATTAATTTTTTCATAACATTTTTAATGTCTAAAGTTTGATTTGTGCTTGATACAGCTTGTGACATAGCATAACGGTATACGATTAAGACCATTGTTTGTATTAGTATAAAATCATCATAATTATCATATTCTAACTTTTTCTTGCACCAGTCAATTGGATCTATGCTGCTGTGTTTGGTTAGTGTATTTTCAACTGTGAATCTTTCTAGGTCAAGGATAGATGTTGAATTTAGTATTTCTGACTCTACTCCTTTATTTTGTTCAGTTAGATTCAATGCCAAATCATTATTAATGTTATCTGCTATTTCTAGTATTAAATGAATGCTTTTTTTCATGATTTGAAGGTAGCTCTGAACAATATGTATGGTGTTATTATTGATAGAGTCTGAAAGGTTAATATACTTTTCTTCTTGTTCAGACACATGCTCAATTAATTTTTGAACGGAGTTGGTTGTTTTCAATAAGTTATTCGCTTCTTCTTCAGACTCCATGCATTTTTCATTGATTTCATTTCTGATCTGCATCAAATTTTGAATTTCTAATATGTAAAGCCATATCTCATCTGCAACTGACAAAATTGTTCCACTCTGTTTGTCAAGCAAATTTTTTGCTACTTTTGTGATTCCAGATGGGTTACTGTCTGATAATGGTCCGTTGGCTAGGGGTTCTGGGTTTTTCTCTGCAATGCTAGCTAAGAGGTATTTTCTCATCATTTTTTGCCAAGAATCTTCATATTCTGTTTTTATTTCATTACTCATTCCATGATTCCTTTTAGTTATTGTGCTACAGTTTATATAGCACATATCCTACATTTATGTGGGATTATTTTGATAAATATGTGGTTTTTTTCTTAAAATGTTGGTTTTTGGCTTTTATTTTTGGGGTTAGTGTTAAAATCTGTTAATCATGCCACTTTTTATCTGTTCTTGTGATTGGTCATTTGTTTGTAATAAAGTTCTGTCTGCTTTTTGTGTTTTAAAACTGATTCCTATGATATCTTTTGTGATTTGTGACATTTCTTGATTCTTTCCTCTGGTTGATAAAAAAACTGAATGCGCTTTGTGCTTTCTTCTGACTTTGGTCTTTTAGTTGCTCTAAGTAACCCTTCGTAATTAGACGTAGGTTGACCGCAAAATAAAGTCAAATCTGCTAGGCCATCTACTTTCCCTTGTGCACCTTCCATTGATATGCAATCGGTGAACTTTGCGCCTTTAAATCCAATGCCTTTTCTTAAGATTCTTTCCCATGTTTCTGAATTTAATGCTGTATTCTGGCTATCAACTTCTGCATATATGATGTGAGCTGGCATTACTGCTCCTGCCAAACTTAGTAAATGTACAAACACCTGTATGTCTTTTGCAAGTTCTTTTTTTGTTCGATGATCGATTGGTTGAGTGTAGTGTGAATCTCCAATGTCATGTCCGTGGCCTGGAAAATGTTTTAACGTACATGACATGCCAGCGGCGCTCATTTCGGTGATGAACTCGCTTGCCAAAGCAATGATGATTTATGGATCTTTGTGAAATGCTCTTCCATACTGACTAATAGCGGCATTTCCTAAGTCTCGATCTATAACTGGTCCTAAGCTGATATCAACGTGATGCTCTTTTAATTGACTGGCCATAATATATCCTAATATTCTTGCCTGCTGCTTCGCTCTCTGA
Source organism: Pseudomonadota bacterium (assembly GCA_036121365.1). Classification (GTDB taxonomy): domain Bacteria; phylum Pseudomonadota; class Gammaproteobacteria; order Comchoanobacterales; family Comchoanobacteraceae; genus UBA7916. Next base: position 93,595 of record JAZAFR010000029.1, read on the forward strand.
GGATTGGATTCGTAAAACTTTCCAAGGCATGCCATAGGAGGTAGACGGATAAATCCATCTTTTTTAAATCTTTGTACCGCACCACCTTCGTGGTCTACCATGATGGCGAAATCTGTTTTCTCCGGCCGTATTTTTCTGATTTCGGTAGTTAACTTCTTTAACTGCTTTGATGACTTGAAATTTCGTGTGAATAAAATCACCCCTGCCACTTGATGTGATTTGATCAGTTCTTTGTCATCTTTGGATAAGCTATAACCTTGAATGCAACTATTAACCATGGCTGTTCTTTCACTTTAAATCCTGAATGTAGTATTTTACTGTATCATATTTTCTAATCAAATCTATTCCTTTTTCATTGATACCCATATTCGGCATCAAATGATTTGCACTGTTTTTATTTTAATAAGTATGATATTGGTATGTTTTGTCAAATCGCATTTCTTGTTTTTTCTGTTGATTGATTTTTATTGAAGGCGTTCTTAATTTCTGTTTTCAGGTGTTTTTGTTGTATTTTCTGATTAAGTTGTTGATTAATTATTGTATATTTGGTATATTGTTTTACTGAATGTTAAGTTAGAGGATTCTGACAATAAAGTATAAGAGAATAAGTTGGAGGTTTTATAATGAAAAGAAAAAGAGAAGTAGTTGAATTGCCTTTTGATAGTATTAGGCCTTCTCAACCACAGATGGTTTATGGCCTGATGTATGTTGGTCAAGATTCTGATGGGTACGAATATTACACCAGCTCTAATGAAAAACGTTGTTTCCTTAGTTATAGCGATTCTAAACTGGGCATAAAGCGTATCAAAGAGTCAAGCAAAAGTATGACCGCTTCGAAAGCTGTAGATATAGAAAAATTACCAGATTTTCTGGAAGAGATGTCTAAACTTTGTGAAGAGGATTGTATCGTAGGTCTATCAATTTTTAAGTATGAAGCCGATTTTGGACCTCTCTTTAACCTTGAAGTTTATAATGATTATACGGTGGAAGAGTCCTTAGCTGCTGATGAACATTCGCGTTCAATACGAACGAAGTAAGCCCTTTATGGTCTGGCTCTTTTGAAGAACCGATACTTTTTTATTCATATGTGATATATTGAGGCGTTTAATATTCTGTTTGTATTTCTTTTTCTAAAATTTAAATGGTCAATTTACTTTTGTGCCTGCAAGCTTTTTTGATCAATAATATTGGTGTTGAGTGCTAAGTGAAATGAATTTGACTGATTTTTAGGTGCTTAGAATATAAATTTGCATGGGATAATAGTTGTTGTGATCGGTGTTTATTATGTCAGGTTTTTGCTTTCGTAAATGTGATATGGTTTGTCATATTTCTTCCAGTTTGCTTTTTACAGGGATTCTTCAAGAGGTCAAACAGATATGTCTTTACTCGTTTTTTCAAAAATATTAAAAACAACCGTTTCCAGGGGTTTTTTGTGTTTGTTAATATTGAGTATTTTTATTTTCTGTCCCAGAATTCGGATATTTAAATCCATCTGATGTAGTTTTTCTAACAGCTTTAACATGGATGGATGGTCAGTCATGATGACTTCCAATGCTTCTCCGTTGACTTTAATGGATTGTATGGCATATTGACTGGCCAGTTGTTGTATTTTTCTTTGCTCAATGAGACAGAGCATACTCTCTGGCATCATTCCATAATAATCTTCCAGTTCTTGTTTTATTTCATTGAGTGTATCGGTATTTTCGGCACAACTGATCAAACGATAATAATTGAGTCTTTTTGAAAAGTCCTTGATATAGGTTTCTGGAATATTTGTTTTTAATCTCAAATCTATGTCAATCTGACTGCTGCTTGTTGATATGGATTGACCAGTTGCTTTCTGGGTTGCCTGCTTCAATAATTGACTGTAGAGACTCAATCCCATTTCCTCCACACTACCACTTTGACTTTTACCCAACAAATCACCAGCACCCCTAATCTCTAAATCCTCCAATGCAATGTTCAAACCTGCGCCAAGATGCTTCTGTTTTGCAATGGTTTTCATCCTTGCCAGTGCTGTCTCTGTCATGCTCTCTTTCTTGGGTGTTAATAAATAGGCGTAGGCCTGATGATGAGATCTCCCGACTCTGCCTTTCAATTGATGGATTTGACTCAGACCTAAGAGATCGGCTCTGTTGATGATCATAGTATTGGCATTGGCAATGTCTATCCCTGATTCAACGATGGTGGTGGCCAATAGCAAATCAAATTCTCCTTTTTGAAAATTCACCATAGTGTGTTCTAACTCTGCTTTCGACTGTTTGGCATGCATGATGCGAATTCTAATTTGTGGGAGCATTGCGGTGATATTGTCTTTGATGATGGCAAGAGATCGGATGTCATTGTGAATGAGATAGCATTGACCCCCTCTGTTATATTCTCTCTCAATGGCTTCTTTGACAATTTGGTCAGAGTATTGCTCAACAAAAGTACAAATTGCTTGTCGGTTTTTGGGTGGGGTTGCTATAACAGAAATATCCCTCAATTTGGCCAAAGACATATGCAGTGTTCTTGGTATTGGCGTAGCGCTCATAGCCAATGTGTGTGCATGAGTGGCCATTGAGCCCATCAATTCTTTTTGTTTGACTCCAAATTTATGCTCTTCATCAATGATCAGAAGGCCCAGTTTTTTAAATTGAATGTCAGGTTGTAATAGACTGTGTGTGGCAATGATGATGTCTATGCTGCCATCTTGTAGTGATTTTTTGATGTTGTCTCGTGCAGAATTGGCTCCCAGTCGTGATAGTTGCTCCACACGTATTGGGAACGGACTGAATCTTTGTGTGAATGTATCATAGTGCTGTTTTGCTAAAATGGCGGTAGGGGCTAAGATGGCAACTTGATGGCCGCTCATGGCCGCAACAAATGCTGCACGCATGGCCACTTCTGTTTTACCAAAGCCAACATCTCCACATAATAACCGATTCATGGCCTTGTTTTTTTTGATATCTTGTAGAACACACTCTATGGATTTCATCTGGTCGTCTGTTTCTGTGTATGGAAAGTATTCGCAAAATTTTGCATAATCTTGCTCGGATACTGCCAATTGGTCTGCTTTTTGTGTTTGTCTCTTGGCGTGTTGAGAAAGTAGCTTTTGTGCTAACTGATCTGCATGTTCCATTGCTTTTTTCTTTTTTTGGTTCCATTTTTTTCCATCCAGACGAGACAGTTGGGCTGTTTTTATTTTGGGACCAATATAACGACTCAGCAAATGAAACTGGCTTGTGGCAACATAGAGTTTGTCATCGCCGTGATAAGCCAAAACCAAATAGTCACTTTCATTGCCATCACGTTCAATGGTTGTGAATTCTAAAAATTTTCCAATGCCATAGTCTCTGTGTACTATCAACGTGCCCATTTCCCAATGTTCGATGTTATCTTCGATTAGTCTTTTTTTCTTTTGTCTAGATGTACGTACATTTAGTATGCGTCCTAAAATGTCATTTTCACTGATGAATACGCAATCTCTTTTGTGGTCTATCATTCCAGAGACCAAATTTCCCTGGGCTATCATGATGTGGTTTTTTTTTGTTGCTAGAAAGCCATCTATGCCGTCATTTTTATTCTCTTGTATGACGCATGGTGTTTTTGTGGTATTTAAACAATGGTATAGGTTTTCCATTCGCGGTTTGTTTTGTGCAAAAATCAGTACGTGTTGATGTTTTTTGAATAATGTTTCAAGTTGAGCGTACTGACCCTTCTCTTTGTCTGCTGCAATCAGCTCAGGTAGGGGTGTGAATTCTGAATTCGTTTGGTCGTTGTTGATGTCGTAATGAACACATGCTTGAGTCGTTGCTTCTGCGAGTAATCTTTCAGGTTTAACCACGGGTCTATTTTGATCGATTTGTCTTTGATATGCCAATTGGGCTGCTTGAATTAAATGCGCTGTCTTTTCCTGATTGTGGAGACTTTTGATGATGAGGTGATCATTTGGCATATATTCAGACAGTGTTGTCAATTTGTTGTGTAATAATGGTAGATAATACTCAATTCCAGTAATGTGATTGATGTGGCTCAATAATTGCTTGGCTTCTTTGTGGCAATGCGAAGGTAGTGTTTTTATATTTTCTTCGGCTTGTTTTTGTGATGTTTTTGTCAGTACATACTCTTTACTTGGTAATAACTGTATGTGTTCGATTGGCTTTGAGCTTCGATTGCTCGTGATGTCCAAATGGCGAATGCTGTCTATTTCATCGTCAAATAACTCTATGCGATAACCATGCTCTTCACTGTTTGTCGTCATCACATCTAAAATGGCACCGCGTATAGCAAACTGGCCAGTATCAGATACCTCGCTGACTTCAACATACCCCTTTTCTAACATGTGTTTTCTAAAATCTTCCGTACATAAGTTATCGCCTACTGCATATAATAGACATTCTTTTATGATGAATGATTTTGGCACCACTTTATACATAGAGGCATTTATACTGGTAATCAGTACGGGGCTTTTTGTTTGAGTTAATTGATACAGAGAGCGAATGCGATTGGCTGTGATGTCTCTGTGTGCAGAGATTTGGTCATATGGCAATGTTTCCCAGTCGGGAAAAGTCGTGACTCTCTTATTTTGCGCCTGGGGTAGGAATATGGACAATTCTTGTTGCATTTGCCAGACTTGATGGTTGTTTTCTACAATGATTTGTAGTGCTTTGTCTTGGTTTTGTGTCACCATTTTGGCCACTGCGTAACTGAAATGACTGTGATTAATGAAGGTTTGCGTGACCTTGCTGTCTGAGCTGTTTATATTAAGCATATCAATTGAGTGGTTTTTCTATGATGGCACTTCCAATACAACATTGTCCTATGTACATGACTATGCTTTGTCCTGGTGCGATTGCACGCTGTTGCGTTTCAAAGTGTGCTGTTAGCTGGTTGTTTTGGATTGTGATTTTGGCATTTTGTAGTGTTTGTCGATGTCGTATGCGCACTTTTGCTTCAAATGTATCTCCAAGGTCATCTGGATTGATCAACCAATGGATGTCCTGTGCACTGAGGCCATGATGATATAGGGCAGGGTGTTTGTCGCCTTGTACACAGATTAAGGTGTTGTTTTGCATGTCTTTTTTAATCACGAACCAGGGGTCTTCAGGTGTGTTTTGCATGCCGCCTATGCCAAGTCCTTTACGCTGGCCTATCGTGTAATAAAATAAACCATTGTGTTTGCCAATGGGTTTTCCAACTTCATCTGTGATGATTCCTGGTTTATTGAGCAAATAGTCACTGATGAAATCGGAAAATTTACGTTCCCCTATGAAACAAATCCCGGTGCTGTCCTTTTTGAGTGCGTTTTCAAGTTTGAATTGCTTGGCCAATTCGCGTATTTCACTTTTTTGATGGTTGCCAATTGGGAACAATACTTTATTGAGTGCTTCTTTTGGCATTCTGGATAAGAAATAAGTTTGATCTTTATTTTGATCTTTGGCCATCATAAGCTTGTTGTTGCCTTGCGTGCTTTCAATGTTTGCATAGTGTCCGGTTGCCAAGAATTCTGCATTGTTTTTGAGTGCATAATCTAGTAATACTTTGAATTTGATCTCTTGATTGCACAAAATATCGGGATTGGGTGTGTGTCCCTTTTTTAAATCACTCAACATGTGTGCGAATACTTTATCCATATAGTCTTTGGAAAAATTCACTGTTGAAAAATCAATGTCCAATTGCTCACAGACATGTTTGGCATCTTGTTCATCAGATAGACTTGTGCATTGGGCTTGGTCATCATCCCAGTTTTTCATGTAAACACCTGTGACATGATGGCCTTGTTTTTTCAATAAGCATGCTGTTACTGAGGAGTCGACCCCGCCAGATAATCCAACAATGATGTGTTTTTTCTGCATATGTTTCTATGGCTTAAATTTCAAGTTATTGTATCATTTTTTTTGCAATTTTACCATATTGACTGTGTTTTTTTAAGTCTGTTTTTGTGTTATGTGTCTGTTTTTTTATTTTATTATTGCTTTATCTTTTTATATTATTGAATGGTGTCGGTTGACAATGCTATGGCTATAGACTAAGGTTATTTTACTATTTATGAGGTGTTTATCATGTCGCTCAGTGAGGGTGTAAAAAAAGTGTCTATTCCGAGTTCGGGAAAGTTGATTGGTGTTAAAGATGGGAAATTGCATGTCCCTGACAATCCCATTGTCTCCTTTATTGAAGGCGATGGTATCGGTGTTGACATTACCCCCGTGATGCAAAAAGTGGTCGATAAAGCAGTTGAAATTTCCTATAAAGGGCGTCGTAAAATTGTTTGGATGGAACTGTATGCCGGTGAAAAATCTTTGGGTGTTTATGGTAAGGATTGCTGGCTGAGCCAAGAAACCTTGGATATGATCAGAAAAACTGTGGTGGCCATCAAAGGTCCATTGACCACGCCAGTATCAGGTGGTATTCGATCTCTCAATGTGGCTTTACGTCAGCAATTGGATTTATATGTTTGCCATCGGCCAATTCGTTATTTCTCAGGTACGCCTAGTCCCATGCAAAATCCAGAAAAAGTCAGTATGGATATTTTCAGGGAAAACTCAGAAGACATTTATGCCGGTATTGAATTTGAAGCATTCCAACCAGAAACAAAACGTTTGATCAATTCCTTGCAATCAGATTTTGGGGTGACTCAAATCCGTTTTCCTGATTCAGCAGCTGTTGGAGTGAAAGTCATCTCTGAAGAGGGCAGTAAGCGTTTGATCAGACAAGCCATAGAATATGCCATTGAACACAAACATGACACAGTCACTTTGGTGCATAAGGGCAATATCATGAAATTCACAGAGGGTGGATTTTTACAATGGGGTTATGAATTGTGTCGAGAAGAATACGGTGCAGTACCTTATGAAGGTGGTCCTTGGCATGTCATTAAACTTGGTGATAGAAATATCATCATCAAAGATGTCATTTGTGATGCTTTCTTGCAGATGTGTCTGCTAAAGCCAGAAGATTATCATGTGGTGGCAACCATGAATTTAAATGGTGATTATCTTTCCGACGCATTGGCTGCTCAAGTTGGAGGTATAGGCATTGCTCCAGGAGCCAATATCGGAGATTTCTGTGCCGTATTTGAAGCAACCCATGGAACAGCGCCTAGCTATGCTGGTTTGGATAAAGTCAACCCTTCTTCTTTGCTTCTTTCAGCGGTGATGATGTTAAAGCATATGGGATGGGTAGAGGCGGCTCAATTGATACAAAAAAGTTTACATGCCACCATCGCTAGCCGTGAGGTCACTTACGACTTTGCACGTTTTTTAGATGGTGTCACTGCGCTTAAATGTTCTGAATTTGGAGATAGAATCATCTATCATATGTTGATGCCATAAAAAAATGATCACCTGCTATTTTATGTCACAGGTGATCATGTGTTTTAAATGGATGTTATGTTTGTTATTATCTAGGATTTAGTCCACTAGGACTATGATCATGATTATGGTTATTGTTACATTCGTCTATGTAGGTTTGTAGTTTGTTCCCCATAACGTCCCATGCTTTTAATACAGTGGCTTCTTGTTCCATTGGAAAAGAAAAAATGTTCTCCATTAATGACCTTATCATGCCTGACAAGTCTTTCACAATTTCTGGTATTTTTATCTGCTTAAGAACGTCATTAAGAACATGGCCTGACATTTCAGCAGATTTTGTGATGACCCCTGTAATGATTCGTGATTGACAATTAATCAGTATCGCAACCATTTTAACCAAACAGGCCAGAGTTGAAAGTTGTATCTCAGAACCATGTTTGCCGTGTTTGGCCTTTAAACTGTCGACTGTATCTTGCATTTCTTGAAGGCTATTTTTAAGGTTGTTTTGATACCAATCTAACAAATGTTGTTTGATGGATCTTTTTTCACCTGGGATCGGTTTTGTCTCTTCAATCTTTGGTAGTAGTTTTGATATGTTCATTGCAATCCACTCTCCAATTTTCAGTGTTACCATGACCATTTGATCAATTACCCAAGATATTTCATTTATGACAGGTATTTTTGTTGTTGTTTCCACTGTGTGTGTTGCAATAGAACCAACGATTTTGGTCAATATTTCAGTATTTATTTGTTGGCAATTGAAATAAAACTCTACAATCCCTTGTTTGTGACTTTTTAGTTTTTCAGATTGCTCTTCTAATCTAGAAGCAATTTTTTCATAATCAATGTCTTTGTGAACTTTAGATACGTAGCTTACAAAATCTTCACCTTTCATGAATCTGACTAAACGGTCAATCATTTCACGGTATGCTCTTTTATTCTCTCTAATATCATGGGGTAACTTATCTACCATATTATTCTCCTTCCTGTTGTTTGTTATATTATAGCATTAAATTCTATTTAAGTCCTGTTTTTTTGTTTTTTTTTTTACTTTTTTTACATTATTTCATTTTTTGGTCTATATAAACGACAGTAAACAAGGTTTTTGTGGGGAGGGTTTCAATATGGGACAGAGTTTTAACGATAAAATGTACTATCAGCATTTGAATCATGATTTGCTCGATGCTTTGAGAGATACTCGTCTATTCATGCTCAATTCTGAATCAAGATCGAAAAAAGGTATTTTTTCTTATGATAGTAGTAGCAATAGTTTGAATAAAACCGTGCAAGCTGACAAAGTTCTTGATGGAGATTTGATGGCTTTTCAGATGGAGAATACACCCGAATGGATGGGTATTACAGCGCTTGAAATGGCACGTAAGGCCATTGAACATAGTAATCTTAATTATGCTGATCGTGTTGACTGTGTGCATCAATTGATGTCATATCATCAACATTATAAAAAAGTCTATACTGAAAATCCCAATCTATCATTTGATGAAAAAATTGCAATGGCAGATAATGCAAGAGAGTACATGTATCATACCTTACTAGAATTTGGCATTGTCAATACACGATCTGATTTTAATCAATTGCGTAATTCTACACTGATGTGGCGCTTATTTGATCGTATGAATATCGATACACAATTGAAATTTCTTGATGATAAGACTGTGCATATTCATTCTGAAAAATGGGAGAATGCTTTTCCAGAACAAGATACATTACTTGCCCAATTTTCAAGTGAAGAGTATACCAAAATGAGTCAACCCGATAAAATTATCAAATCTGTACAACAGTCATTGATCAAGAACGATGATCCCAAACGGTTGACTAGCGGTTCCCAAGAGCGTGATTGGTATACTCCCAATGCGCAAGTGACTTCTTATTCTTGTAATAATGGGTTTTCTTTTCAGTGTTGGACCAATGGAGATCTACGAACTAAAACAGATTTTTACTCAAATGAGTTAAAACAAAAACTTCTCAGTCTCAATTTAAAACAGTTTGTGTATAATGCAACTGGTATTGATTTTTCATCTGGCAGTAAAAAACAGTACGATGCTTTTTGTCAATCATACGATGTTTATGGAGAATCAGTCCAACTGGAACCCATTTGTGTATCCGATGAATGTCAAAGCTATGTGTCTAAGAATAAATGGATCTTCAGTAAACAGCCGCTTGAGCCAGTCAAAACAATGATACAAGATAAATTGCAAGAAGAAGATCAAAACATTAGAGAGCGAGAAAAGCACATTCATATGTTGAACCATACACTGTTAAAACTGACAGGTTATGAAAATTTTTTGGTGTCTATCAATACACCTTTGGCAGTACATGGACGCATGCTATTTACTCATAAAGATGAAATTAAGCCTTCATTGAGCCTCATTGCTTCCCGTTTGCTAAAAAATTATGGCACAGTACTTAGACTGGATGATCAAAGTGCTGCTACTTCTGATTTTACAGATGAACTTAATGTGTATATAGATGATCCTGATTCTGTAGATTTTTCAAATTTAACTGTTTTTTTTGAAAATATCCATAGACGTGCTTGTGAGTTGTTGCGTGAAGATGGCGTTGATCAGACGCAGGTTAAAAAAGTGTTGTTCAGTTCATGTGCTTTACATGACACTTTGAGGCATTGGCATCATTATCATAACTCCACCTATAATTCACCTCAAAAAGTACTCAACTTCACGTCTAATCTGTTGGCTTCAACTGCCTTGTTTAATGATGCTTCTCTGCTCAATATCAAGTGCAAGAGTGGAAAAGATAGAACAGGTGTTATGCTTGCTCAAACACAAACTGCTTTTGATTTTTGGTCTGATCCCAGAAACTTTAGTACTGGCCTACCTACTTTGACAGACTCATGTGATTGTGAATCTGATAGAAATCTTTCCCATATAAAAACATTGCTGTTCAGTGGGCACTGGCCAACTGCTGTGGCTCAAGATTGTCAATGTGCTGCCTTAAAAAGCTTGGGTGCTCCCGTTGATGATGAGAATAGTTTACTTGACAAAACTTTGAACACTATCGGAGACGGCGCACTTTCTCAAAAACAACGGTCTTACTTGAGTAAAGAATTTTTGAATTATCATAGGCATCGTTCAGAGTATAATGGAGACTTTCATTTGAAATGTATGAAAAAAGAAAGCACATACGCTAAAATTAGCGCATTATTTCGAAAGTTTAATCCTTTTTATGCAAGCTCTCTTTCGCCAAGTATCAATAAATAATGATGCTTTCTTGGCGTGTTAAACATTGGTTAGCCATTTTATAAATTTTGGTAGTTTATACGTTTTATTTATGTGCTGGTCTATAGAGAAATAGCCAGGACCGAAAACTGCAAAACATAAAATCAATGCAAACCATAATACTGGATACTCCCAACCCCCTCCTTCTGAGACCCAAATGTACCCAGCAGAAAAATGTCCACCTAAATAGGTAGCGATGATTAAATAAAGTGCTGTACATAAGGCACTTAATCTGGTCAAAAATCCACATGTTATGGCAATGGATCCAAAAAATTCACACAAACCTGCAATGATGACTACCAAGTATGGCATAGGGACACCGAGCTCGGTAAATGCCAAAACATCTACCTGTCTGAAGGTCTCTCCTGTAAACAATTTTTCACAAAAGTGGGGAATGAATACACAGCCAATCATAACCCTTACTGTGAGTACGTGCCAGTCCAGTTTTTTTTCTCTTTTTTGATGTGTTTTGATATTGCTTTGGATATCCTCTTTGGCGATACAATAATAAATCATTATCTTGATTGCCAGTGAGATTCCAATGAGTGTCTGTATTGTTGCTTGATTTGTTTTTATTGCAATGGTTAATGCAGTCAATCCGGTGAATAATGTGAACATGAATAGTACTGAAACCTGCTTGATGAGTTTTTTTGTTTTCATGCCTATAATATTGCTCATAGTGATACTTAAAAATATGAACAATGATAGATTGGCTTGAAAGTCATCAGCTTGTGTTTTGTAAAGTTGTACTATGCTCATTATGACTGTAATGGCTATAATGGTTATATATGGGTATAATAAATATGAGTTAATCTTGATATTATAAATATCTTCTGACTTTTTTAATTTGCGCTGCATAGCTTTACCATATTAAGAATATTTTAATTTAATGATGAATTGGCTTGATTGTAAAGAGATTTATACTTTTGTTTTTTTATTTTTATGGGTTAATCCTTCATTCGTAGTTTATTCATGATGACTTAGCTAAAATTTTTTCTAATAAGTGCCTGTTTCAAGGCTGTGTTTTTTCTCTCAGGTCATTTTTTTTTTACTTTGCTTTTTTATCTATTGAAAATGTCTGAAAATTGGATTATGTTGTATGTGGTAATTGTAATGTATACTATATATTGACATGGAGCACAATTTAGATGATAGTTAAAACACTTAAAAAGACAGGAGCAAAACAAGCTTTGCTCACTCATTCTGAGCATATTCGTTTTCAGTTAGACAATATCTCTTTGGAAGAAGACAGTTTTAGTTTGGGGCAGGGGAAAAATGAGTACTTGGTACAAATTTGTGATTTGATTGGCCAAGTCTTTGGAGAAGAAAAAGAAGGTGCGCATGATGATCTTGTCGCTGCCTTGTCCAACAGTCAGGGATTTGTGCAAGAATTTGCTACCAGTTATCGCAGTTCAGAGCAGTTATCTGAACTTTTTTATGATTTGAGTCTTTTGCTTGCCCGTAAGCGTCCAAAAAACAAATTAAAGAAATCAACATCAGCTATTGTGTTTACTTCATGTCAATATCAGCATGATTTGAAATCATTGATTGCTCATATTAACGAAAACTCTGGCGTGTATCAAAATCCTGAGAATCAGCAATTGTTTAGTAAGCGCGACAAACAACTGATTAAATTGGCTGCTGAAGAGCACAAGCTTGCGCTTGCCAGTGAGCAAACAACAGATGCTTCTAGACAGCGGATGAGTGATTTGGGTCTGAATGATGACTATCCTGTTAAGATTATTCCAAGAGCAAACTCTGAGCAATTCAGATTATTTGATCCTGCTAGGATTTATCAGGCTGTTTTGAAAGCTTTTTTGGATGTATATAAGGATTCTGATGACAAGCAAGCATGTGTGCGCAATGCGGAGTCTGTTACAGTGGAGGTGGTCAATAAAATAAAACAGGCATCTCCAAAGGAAAAGATTGATATCGAGCAGATTCAAAGTCAAATAGAGTACTCACTGATGGAATTGAGTTTTCATGATGTTGCACGTGCTTATGTTATTTTCCGTGATGAAAAAAGTCGAGTCAGAAAAAATCGTTTAAAACAGTTGCATCAACAAATACAATCTCGTCCGGCAGACGAGCCGTCTGTTGCGATTAAAATGCCTGATGGTTCAGAATTGGCTTTGTATAAGTCTGATATTGCTAATCTATTACAGAAGGTGTTTGCTGATCACCCCCATCTGAATCAAAATAAGGTTCTAGAAGAGGCTTATCGGACGATCTTCAACGGCATAGACTATGTTGGCCTACAAGATGCTCTGATTATGAGTTGTCGTTGCTTAATAGAAAGTCATCCGGATTATAGTTTTGTAGCATCTCGTTTGTTGCGTAAGAAATTATTGGATGAAGCTTTAGGGTATTTAGATGGGCATGCTTGTACTTTAGAGGACGATGTTGATGATTACTCTAAGTATTTGTCAGCTTACATCACAAAGGGCGTGGAAAATGGCATTTTAAATCCGGAATTAGAGAAATTTAATCTTAAAAAGTTGGCCAGTGCTCTTGATTGTTCTCGTGATTTTCAGTTCACTTATTTGGGCTTACAGACATTGTATGATCGTTATTTTATTCACGAGAACTTGGTTAGATATGAGCTTCCACAGATATTTTTCATGCGGGTTGCAATGGGGCTTGCTTTGAGTGACTCTGACAGGGAAGCGCAAGCAATCAGTTACTATAATGTACTGTCGACTTTCGATGCCATGTCTTCAACGCCAACGTTGTTCAATGCTGGTACCATCCACTCACAATTGTCAAGTTGCTATCTATCAACAATACCTGATAGCCTCAGAGGCATTTATTCTGGCATACAAGATAATGCACTGTTGTCAAAATTTGCAGGTGGTCTAGGAAATGATTGGACGCCGGTTAGAGCGATGGGCGCCAAAATTAAGGGAACAAATGGACTATCTTCGGGTGTGATTCCTTTTCTCAATGTGGCAGATGCAACAGCGATTGCGGTGAACCAGGGTGGTAAGCGGAAAGGAGCTGTGTGTGGATATTTAGAAACGTGGCATTTGGATATTATGGACTTTCTCGAATTGCGTAAAAATACGGGTGATGATAGAAGGCGTACGCATGATATGAATACTGCGAACTGGGTGCCAGATTTGTTCATGGAGCGTGTTATGAATAAAGAGAAATGGACATTGTTTTCTCCAGACCAGGTTCCAGACTTGCATGATGCTTTCGGTGATGATTTTCGAAAGAAGTATGAGGAATATGAAAAACTTGCTAAAGAGGGCAAACTCTTGTCCAAAGAAATGGATGCAATAGTCTTGTGGCGTAAGATGTTGTCTATGTTATTTGAGACTGGTCATCCTTGGATCACATTCAAAGACCCATGTAATATTAGATCACCTCAGAGCCATCTGGCGACATTGGATAATCCCGCAGGAAAATTGACCATTAAAAGTTCTAACCTCTGCACAGAGATTACATTGGCGACCAATGAAGAAGAAATTGCGGTTTGTAATTTGGCCAGTATCAACTTGCCCAAACACATGAAGAATGGTCAATTGGACTTGGAGAAGCTACAAAAGACTACCAAAACCGTGATGCGAATGTTGGATAACGTGATTGATTTGAATTTTTATCCCGTTGAGCAGGCCAAACGCTCAAATATGAAACACAGACCAGTTGGTCTCGGAGTGATGGGTTTCCAAGATGCTTTAATTGCACAGGACATTGCATATGAAAGCCAGGCTGCGATTGATTTTGCTGATCTTTCGATGGAAGCCATCAGTTATTATGCCATTTCTGCTTCCTGTGCTTTGGCCAAAGAAAGAGGTGCATATGAAACGTACGCTGGCTCTCTATGGGATCAAAAAATATTCCCAAATGATTCTATTGAACTGCTCAAGAAGCAACGAGGTGCCGGTTTTATTGATCAAGACACCAGTGCAAGTTTGGATTGGCAGGCACTGAAAAACAAAGTGGGTCAGTACGGAATGCGCAATTCCAATGTTTTGGCAATAGCTCCGACTGCAACAATTGCCAATATTTGTGGCGTGACCCAGTCGATAGAACCAACTTATAAAAACTTATATGTAAAATCAAATCTATCTGGTGAATTCACACTGGTCAATCCGGATTTGGTTAAAAAGTTGGAAGCAATGAATTTGTGGGATGAACCAATGGTTCAGGCTTTAAAATTGTCAAATGGTAGTGTGCAGGCAATTGAGCGTATTCCAAAGGACATCCGTGATTTATTTAAAACTGCCTTTGAAATTGACCCTTCATATCTGATTGATTGTGCATCAAGACGTGCAAAGTGGATAGATCAGAGTCAGTCACTGAATTTGTATATGGCTCAAGCTTCTGGCAAAAAGCTTGATAAACTATATAAATATGCTTGGCATAAAGGTTTGAAAACGACCTATTACTTAAGGTCATTGGGAGCGACTGATTCTGAGAAATCTTCAATCAATGAACATGCACTCAATGCGGTATCATCCGGTAGCTCGCCTAAGGTCTGTTCAATCGAAGACCCCGATTGTGAATCGTGCCAGTAATTGTAATTTGTATTAAGGAGAGAAAATGTCTGTAGAAACAATGACGAAAGAAAGAGTAAGCGTAGATCCGTCTGGTGTAGCGGATTTAGAAAAGTTTGAGAAATCTGAGAAAATAACCAACACTGGTGAAGGATCTGGTGCTGGGGATAAGTTCATCCCTGATGAGCTGAAAAACGTAAAGTTGGGGGAGGATCGCGTAACAGTCAGTCAAAAGCAAATGATCAACTGTAGAGCAGATTGCAATCAGCTGCATCCGATTAAGTACATGTGGGCTTGGGATAAGTATCAAGCTGGCTGTGCCAACCATTGGATGCCTAATGAGATCAATATGGCAGCTGATATTAATTTGTGGCGTGATCCGAATGGCCTGAGTGAGCAAGAGCGAATTATTGTTGAGAGAAATCTCGGATTTTTTGCAACTGCTGATTCACTAGTGGCAAATAACATTGTTCTTGGTGTATACAAGCACATTACCAATCCAGAATGTCGACAGTATCTGTTGCGACAGGCGTTTGAAGAGGCGGTACACACCCATGCCTATCAACACGTTGTCGAAAGCCTAGCGCTTGATCAAGCTAAGATATTCAATATGTATCGAGAAGTGCCGGCTGTTGCGAAGAAAGCCAACTACGCACTGCCATTCACGCAAAGTCTTGCAGATCCTTATTTTAAAACTGGTACAATTGAAAACGATAGACGACTGTTGAGAGATTTGATTGCTTACTATGTTGTGTTTGAAGGCATATTCTTTTATGTTGGGTTTGTACAGATTCTATCAATGGGTCGACGTAATATGATGGTGGGGACTGCTGAGCAGTTTCAATATATTTTACGTGATGAGTCTATGCATTGTAACTTTGGTATTGATATGATCAATCAGATCAAACTTGAGAACCCACAATTGTGGACTGCGGATTTTGAGAAGGAAATCCGATACATCATCACACAGGGTGTGGAGCTTGAGCATGAGTATGCTGTTGACACGATGAAAGATGGTGTTCTCGGACTCAACGCCGACATGTTTAGAGAGTACTTGGAATACATTGCCAATAGACGCTTTAGACAGCTGGGCATGGATGAAGAATATCCGGGTGCACAGACACCATTCCCATGGATGAGTGAGATGATTGATTTGAAGAAGGAGAAAAACTTCTTTGAAACACGTGTCACTGAGTACCAAACGGGTGGTGCACTTGATTGGGATGATGACGAGTAATATTCGGATCGGATGGGAGAGGGGGCTTATGCCCCCTTTTTTGCGCTGGATGACTATTTCTTCTTTTTCTTATCTGGTGATTTTATGTTTTTTTTATGATATAATTAATAAAAACAGTGGTTTATTATAATGGTTGATGCTTGGTTACAGCGTGTGGGTCTGTCAACATTGGATGGTTTGGATTATATTGCCATCGTTGGTCCGACAGGGGTTGGAAAGTCTTCCTGTGCATTGATGTTGGCAAGGGCTTATCCCAATAAATTTGAAATTGTTTCTTGTGATTCTGTGCAAGTGTATAGAGGCTTGGATATAGGGAGTGCGAAGGTGTCAGAATCCATTCGCTCTGAAATTACGCATCATCTCATAGACATTTGTGATGTGAATGAAAGATACAGTGCACAGCGTTTTGCATTGGATGCTAGAGATGCTATTGCTTGTATTAGAAAAAAAGGTAAGCGTGCGATTGTCGTTGGAGGCACTTTCTTGTACTTGCAGGCATTTTTAAGTGGATTGACGCCTGTGGATCAGATTTCTGCAGAGGCAACTGTCCATGTTTCTTCGCTCATCTCTGCAGGTCTGGATAAAGCTTGGTCGATTTTGCAAGAGGTTGATCCTGTGACGTCGCAACGCATTGATAAAAATGATAGATGTCGGATAGAGAGGGCGTTGTTGGTGTATTTTTCTACACAAAAAACCATCACTGAATGGCGAACTCAGCCAAGGCAAAAATGTCATGATTTTTCTGGTGTAACACTGGCAATTTTACCAGATTGCAGAGAGCGTTTGAAAGCTCAGCTGGCTCTTAGATTTGATGCCATGCTGTCTGCTGGGTTGCTCAATGAGCTTTCATCTCTATTGCAGGAGTATCCTGAAATATCTCCTGACTTGCCGAGCATGCGTTCCATTGGTTATCGACAAGCACTGTTACATTTACGAGGAGAATTGAGTCATGATCAAATGCGCCAAGATGCCATCACTGCAACTAGACGTTATTTAAAGAGGCAATTAACTTGGCTTCGATCTATGCCAGATGTTGACGCTTCTTTTTTGGGTGCTGAAGAATGGATGAAATATCTAAATGAGTGATTTTCTATCCGGTATTATTTGTTGCTGGGTTTGGTGGTGCTGGAGTTTTATGTTGATTTTCTTTGTTCTGTTCTACTGCATCATTTTGTAGTGATCTTTCTTGTTGTTTTTCTACTTGTGCTTGTGCATTTTCTGTTTGTTTTTGTGCTTCTTTAAGCTCTTCGTTTAGTGTTCTCTGTCTGGGACTTTCCATGTTACCTTGATTTTTGGCACCCGTATCCCACCCATTTTGTGCCACTGCTACTTTTCCTTTCTGTTGTGCTATGAATTTATCTTTCTCTTCTTCCCATCTTTCTTCAACTGCATTTTGAACGGATTTTTTCAATTCTTCATGTGCTTGCGGCGACATTTTGTCAAAAGGTTGCATGTCTTTTTTGAACTGTTCATCGAATATTTTTTCCTTGTATAACTCTTTATATTTCTTTTCAATTTCTTTGGGGTCTTTGAGTTCTCTTTCTCTTATTGCTTCTTTGCTCTCAGTTGATATATCTTGTTGTCTATCTTCAAGTTCCATTTTTTCTTGTTCATTTTGTTCATTAAGTCCATCTTCTAATATCTCTTTGACAATTCTCGCTTGATTGATCTCGTCTTCAATAACTTCTCTGCTAGCTGTCATGCTTATGGGTGTTGTTTTCAGCTGACCTTCTAGTATTTTAATGTGTGCTTCAAGTCTTTCTATGTTATGTTGTTTTACTTCTTTTAGTGTTTCTTTCTCCACAGCACTAGCAGCACTTATTTGTCTGGTATCTTTCATGTGTGCTAAGGTCTCTTTTAATTCGTATTCTGGATCTTTTTCTGCAACTGTGGCTGTTTTTTGTTCAACTCTTTTTTTAAATTCTTCAAAGCTTTTATTTCCAGCTTTTTCGATCATCATAACCCTTTTTTCACTGTCTGTCTCGTTCTCAAGTTCTGCTTCTAATGCGCCTGAAAATTTACGGAAAATCTCAATATGGTCATCTAAGTGCTTTTCACTGACATGAAAGTCTTCGCTGGTTAAACCCAACGCGTTTAATAAATTTATATTGGCTTCAATTCTTGCTTTCTCTTCAAGGTCTTCTACTTTTTCTTCCAAAGTTATAAGATTATTCTCATCTCCATAATCACGATCATTTCCCATTTTTAAGCCAAAATATAGTTCACATCTTACTTTTCTGTCTTTTTTTATACTTTTTTTATTTGCCATTGGTTGCATTGCCGCAATCATGATGCTTTCAAGCATAACCTCTTCTACCCAAATTACTTTTGCTTGTAAATAATTTCCTTGTTTTTGCAGTTGTTTTCTTACATTTTCTTTTCTTTTTCTTTCCTCTTTGGCTGCGTTGAATTGTTGTTTTGCATATTCACTGTCTTCAGTTTGATTTCTATCGTCGCGCCAAGTCCAATAATTATACATACTTTCATTGGTGTCTCTAATACTTTCGAGTTCAACAAATGTTATGGGCTTTACGCTCTCTTCCTCCATTATTGTTTTTATTTCCTCTTTATCAAGTATCGTGTCCTCGTCTGTTCCAATAACAGGTGTTCCAATAACAGGTGTTCCAACAACAGGTGTTTTAACAATAGGTGATCCTGAAATAGGTGATTCAGCAACAGGGTTTGAAACAGGTTCTCCAACACTCTTCCCAGAAATATCTTTTTCTGTATTCACAGGCGATTTCTCAGTACTATTATTTGATTCTAATTTTTTACCATCTGTGTTATCTATTACTTTATCCTGATTGCCTTCTATCTTTTTTGCCATACCGAATATCCAAATGTTTTGCTCTATATAGTCCAATTATTGCGTGTTGTCTCAAATAATGTATATTTTTTTGCTTTTTTAGAGTATTGATCTCTTCGGTCTATTTGACCATTTATGAACTGATCACTCTAAACAATGTTTTCAATCTAAATGTTTGTCTTTTATCTTGTTTGTACTCTGTGTTTTTTCTTGAATGTGATTTGTTTTTTTGATTTACTTGAGCTTAATGATGGTTTTATATGTTTAGATGGGAGGAGTATGAATTATTCAAAAACTCAGGGGCAAGTTTTGTCAAAAATGATTGTGATTGGTTTATTTTGTGTTTTTTTGTATGTTGTCGGTCTGTGGTATGATCCGTTTTACTTTCCTGAAGGGTTAGACTTTGTATCGCGTTGCGAGTCCTTTTTTCCTTTTTTGCTCTGTCTTGCAATGCCTTTACTGATTGCCATTATGCGCGTGGCCAGATATCGTTTTTTTCATAAAAATGTCATAGATGCAGCTGAGCAAAGTCATAATAAGGTGGATAAAAATTTGTTAGTTTTGCAATCACTACTGACCAATACATTGGAGCAAGTCGTACTGGCATTGTGTGTGTACTTGTGTTGGCTTGCATTGGCGCCATCAGAGGACTTGTCTGTGATTTGTCTCTCAGCATTGGCTTTTTTGTTCGGGCGTGTCTTGTTTTTTATTGGTTATAAATATGGGGCAGGGGCCCGTTCCCTGGGCTTCATTCTAACTTTTTATCCACAAGTTCTCCTTATCTTACACATGCTTGTCGTTTATGTGTTGCTGCCGTTTTGCTTCTATACGATCTAGTTTTTTTTGCTTGTATTCAATGACGCTAGATTCTTTTTAACCTCCCATAGCGCCCATTCCAGGAGGTGTCAATTTAGGCTTTTGTATGATTTCGACTTTAGGTGTAGGTGCCAGCTTCATTTTGAGATCAAAACTTTCCGTTAGTTCTTTTGTTAGTCGTTGTTTTTGATATATTGTATCCTTTATTTTTCCCATTTGAGGTCTAAGCTCGGGTTTTTGTAAAATCCCTGCTGTTAGATCATCCAGCAAGCTTTCTAATAGATTAGGTTTTGGTCTGGGTTCTAGTCTCGGTTTTGGTTTTGGTTCTGGTTTTGGTTCTGGTTTTGGTTTAGGTGTTCCAACTATCGTTCTCTTTCCAAAATGATATTTCAGTTCTGTCTTTTTTTCTTCCTGTCTCTTTTTTAGGATTTCCTTTAATTTTTCTAATGTTAATTTATTCTCGTTGCCCATATCATTCTCCTTTTTAGTTCTTATTACTTATATAGACCATTTTTTCTTATTTTGCAGATTTAATATTATTTTAATTTTCTGTCTATATTCTAGAGTTAGTAATAATGCACAAATGTGGGTTTTGGTTTTGAATATATGTGAGAAATTCATTCTTGCTCTTGTGCGCTTTTGATTAAAAATGTTCTTTCGTGCTTTTAAGTTGTAAAAGGGGTGACATGCCCTTTGAATCTGTGTTAAAATGACATAAGATTTAGCATAATCGATATAGATATTTTAATGTTAACCATTACAAGATGTAAAGGAGAGAAAAATGCAAGCTCAGGGAGAAATAACACAGGCTGAACTGTCCACTAAAGGACACCCGATACAAGAACCTTTTTTAAATGCATTGCGTCGTCAAAGAGTGCCAGTTGCAGTCTATTTGACTAACGGAATTAAACTGCAGGGCGTTGTTGCTGGATTTGATGAAGCAGTGATTTTACTAAAAAACAATACAAAGCAAATGGTATACAAGCATGCAATTGCAACAGTTGTTCCTTCACGTAATATCATTTGGCACGATATGGAAGACGGCCAAGGTGGTAGTCAACAGCATTTAGTGCAAGACGATCAAGATTCAATAGAGAACTATTAGTCCTTTGAACATAGTTGTCTTATGTATAGGCAAGAGCCGCTATGGTCAGATAGATGAAGTCAAGGAATTTCTTCATCTAGCAGAGTCCAACGACTTCAAAGTTACTTATTTGGCCCTAGCGGTAGTCAATACTCCCTCCCCAAATACTTACATACATTCGGGTTATTTGAGACATATGCAGTCTGTCTGTCTTGATCTTAAACCAGATTTCGTCGTGTGTAATATTGCATTAAAATCACGTTATCAGCGCAACCTAGAGAAATATTTAAAAGCTAAATTACTTGATAGAACGGAGATACTATTGAGCTTGTTTGAAAAACGAGCCACTTCTGCTGCGGGTAAACTGCAGGTTGAACTTGCTAGACTCTCCTACATGCAAACAAAACTGGTGCGAGGTTGGACCCACCTTGAAAGGCAAAGAGGTGGAATAGGATTGAGAGGCGGCCCTGGAGAAACTCAAATAGAGGTCGATAGACGCATATTGCGTGAAAATATCCATAAGACCAAAAAGAAGCTAGATAAGCTAACCAAAACTCGCAACTTGAATAGACAGAGACGCCAGAACGATTCTACTTATGTGATTTCTTTGGTGGGTTATACCAATGCCGGTAAATCAACTTTTTTTAATCTCGTCACAGAAGAAAAAACTTGGGCAAATGATCAGCTATTTGCGACTTTAGATCCACTTGTTCGCAATGTGAATTTGCCAAACATTCATAAAAATACCCTGCTTGTAGATACTGTTGGTTTTATGCGAGATCTTCCCAAAGAGCTGTTAACCGCATTTCATTCTACTCTAGAAGAAATTTGCTTCAGCGACCTCATTTTGCATATTATAGATTGTTCTGATCCAGAAATGTCAGAAAAAATTGAGAGCGTAGAGGCGACATTGCAGACAATAGGAATTGATGGGATTCCTGTTCTTAAAGTCTTCAATAAATCTGATCTAAATCCCGGTTTCAAAGTTGATATTAAAAATAACGCATGTATGATCTCCGCACACACTAAATCATCCTGTCATGATTTGTATCAATTGCTTGCTAAGTTTGCGAATAATCAATAGTTCTTATCTTATACACTCAGTTGGCTGTTTTTCATTATTCTTATTCTCATAGAAATGATCTGTTTTTAATTGCTTGCGTATTTGTTTTTTTTATTCTACTATTAAGATATACAAATATATGAGTTAATAATGACTTTATTAAGCGAACTATCCAATCTTAATTTTTTTCAGAAAACCAGCGAGGCTCCATTCTTAAAACAGGCCAAAGCTAAAGCGTATGAACATCAACGTGCTATAAAGGAATCCTTGTCACAACGTTTTGAGAATGTCACTGTTGCGCTTTATCCTGATCTTGATTCGGACATTCAAACCATTCTCTCACATTTTAGATTTTTTGTAGAGCTTCAACAATCAAACTATTTCACCTTATATGAAAAAAACCAACATTATCTGAATGTTCTCGCTGTGTTTAAAAGTGATGAGGCATTTTATAATGACCATCGCGATTCCATTGATTTGTTAAACTCGCAATTGGAGCAAAATGGTGAAGGTAGAGTTACTTTTTTAAATCTTTGTAGGGCTTATGTTTCTCATTTTAAGAGTAACCATGTCTTCGAGGCTTTATTGCAAAAGATCAAAGGCCCCAATCATAAAAGTATCAACACAATGCTTTCTAAAATTCATGACTCAAAAGATGATCTCATTGCTGCAGAAGCACTATTTTCAGAAAAAGTAAAAACAGTTGAAACTTGGGATGATTCACAGAAAAGTCTTTTTCCTGTGATGTTCAATAAAATTGGTTGTGGTTTGAAGTCCGTCTTTGACCCTGTTAAGGGTATTTTTGCGGATACTACTAAAGTAGAAACGGCATCGGATAATGAATTCCCAAATCTTTGGAGCTTTGATTTCAGTCATGACGATTACGACGTGTTGCTTGAATTGTCAATTGAGTCAGCATTTTTAAGTGGCAAAGAAAGTAACACGGAAGATTTCTCCCTCGCAGTCCGTGAAAAGTTGATTGCCTGCAATACATTGCCCAATGGTTTTTCTGATTTTCAAAACGATCAATCTATTTGTCATTTTGACAAGAAAGACAATGCTTTTTTTGGTACAGATAAACCCAGAGGCCTGAGTACTTTTCTCACACTTCTAGAAAAATATTTGGGTATACCAACTTCCTCATCTGATGTCGATTCTTATGAATCTTCTTCAATTTGTAAGTTTAGATTGCCTGAAGAGCTCAATACTGAAAGTTGGCTTGTAACTTTTTATAAAGATCATTTTTTCCCTTTCCTCAATTATGATGAAGGTCAAAATGTAGGCTATATCAGTATGCCAACAGGTGGTTATGAATTTGGACGCTCTGATTGCTCGTCTTTTTTATCAGAGTTACTGAAGGCCAGTACTTTTCTTGATCGTCGATTGTCCACTCGTGATTTCTATTTGCACCAGAAAGCACAAGAGTCAGAGTCCTATGTTACAAGTGCAGAGAAAAAGGTCAGTGATGATTTGTCTGTCTGTTTGGTCCCTGTTTCTTGGTCTCAAGTACAGCCTGGTGATGTCTATTTGAAAGTTAGAGGGTCAGGAGAATTCTTTGGACACCCTTTACCCAGTGATTATGATGAAAGCTCTAATAAACATCACAGTCGTGCTGGCCATGTTGGTATTGTTTCTGAGAGGTCTTGGCGTTTATTTTTACAACAAAAATTATTTGAAATTAATGACAAGTTAAAACCTGTAAAAGTTTTAAAGAATTCTTTTGCAGTTCTCGCTTCATATGTTCCAGACACACTCTCAAATAAATTTGATAAATATCGCCGGGATGCTGCTAAACAATATGGGCGTTTGATAGAAGTAAAAAATGAAAATCAGTATATCTCCTATGTAGAAAGTGCCGCTGGCTCATTTATCACACGTGCTAATGGATTTTCCTTTGTGCAATCGATGGCCTCTAAGCTTGAAGAATTTAAATCCTGGCTCAGTGCAGATGTTGCTCATGTTTCATTGAATAGAGATTTAGAAGCCAATGGATCAGAAGGTTATGTTGAGAAAAGGGTACCCAGTAAATCCCCAGTAGCCGACTCTTCTGTTTCTATTTGTTTTTTTAGGGCCGTACCTAAGGAATCTCTACTAGACTTTGATCAGGAGAAAGGCATAGAATATACGGTCAGTGATGCTGATAAATTCAAATGCTTACTATCAGAAACTATTCAATGTGCTGTTTCATAGTTTCTGTACGATCATACCTCTGAGAGCGTTATGTTGCATTTTCCATATGCATCATAATGCTCTTGTGAGCAAGATATTTTGTTGTGAAGTTTGCTTGTTTAACTGATTCTTTAATTTAAGATGGTTAGCAATATAAGACAATCAAAAAGCCACATGTCACATTTACACTGTCATTTTCTTTATTCTATCATGATAGTTTTTTGGGTTACGTCAACTGGAATTGTGTAATAGGCTTTTTGTTAATCAGTGTTTTTATCCATTTAATGTCAAATGGCTATATTTTCACTACAAAAAAGTGCATATAATTTATCTTTTGATCTGCAATTTGATCTGCAATTTGATCTGCAATTTGATCTGATTTTTTGGACCGTGAATGCTTGGATGATGACACTGAATATCATCCCTGTGCTTTGTTAATTTTGTCCAATAGTGACTCAATTGTTTCCTCAGTCAGCTCTTTTTGAATTGTTAACTTATTTGCTATTCGTTTATATTGAAGTAGTGTTTTTTTATAAGCGTCCAATTCGCTGCTATGTATTGTATCTTTATTCTCTGTCAAATATTTTTTAATTACTTCTGAGTGCTCTCTGATGGTGTTTATTTTATTGAAACGATATGCAGCAATGGCTAGCATATAACATTCAATTACAATCCATCCCGATACGATGAATATACTAGCAGCTGTAACTATGATTAATCCAGTGCTAATGGGTCTGTTTTTCAATATATCCTTCAATTTTGAACCTTTTTTTCCATAATTCAATGGTTTTGTTTTTAATGTTGTGAGCTTTGGGTACTATTGCCAAAGCAAACAACGACAACTGGCTGGGTTTGATGATTGTGTCTTATTCAATTTCTCTGACTCTTCTCTTTAAGCACTGTTGAAGGATGGTATCGAGCAATTGATCTTGACTGCACAGTGTGCTCTGTATTTCCTTATGCCAAAGCTGAACTTTGGTATCATACACAATAACACTGTCAATATTGGCATTCCGACCTGCAAGGACGTCGTCCATCTGGTCTCCAATCATCAGTGCCTGTCTGTGTGGTATTTTGTGCGCGTCACAGTGCTTGTTCAGCATCATCGGGTTTGGTTTGGCTGCAGATTGATCCGCAAACTCTATTGCTGAGAAATACGATATCACCATGGTATTTTCTAGCTCAGGCAGGGCTAGTTTTTTGGGTTTATTTGTCGCAATCGTTAGTATGAATCCGCAATTTTTTAGGTGCTTAAGCATGCTCAATGTCTTGGGAAATAATTCTAAGTATTGGCTGTTTTTGACGTAATATTTTGAAAATATCTCATAGTACGTATCACCACTTGTTGATGTTCCTTCACATAATTTTTCACATAACAGCTTTCCAGGTTTCCCAAGTTGCGTCTTTAAAAACTCTTCAGAGATGTGTTTGAGGTTTGTCTCTTTTATGGTTTCTAGATGTGATTTTATGACAGACCGATTGCTATTTAGAAGCGTGCCATCCCAGTCGAAGATCAATAGCTTTTTCTTTGACTCCATCTCTTTTGTTCCGTTGAATTATTCTTATTCTACGTAATTTTTTTGAGAATCACAATCTTTTTGTTCTCGCCGGATTTCATTATCACTATTTTGATCATTCTGCGTTTTTTCTTCGTCGATATTCGCATCTAATCTACTTGTGTATTCTCATATCTTGTGTGATAATATTTTTTATTTTCTTTACAGGGGTAAATTATGGCTGCACCATCTACGTCTAAAATGAATGATGAAAACAATCCTTGGGAGCGTAAGCGTCCTAAGCAACCGCCCAATATTGATGAGTTATTGATGAAATACGGCAAAAAGTATTTTAAGAATGGTTCTGGATCTGGTGGGCAGACCAATGGATTCATGTTTATTTTGTTGTTCTCTGCCTTGTTTCTGTTCTGGTTGATCTCAGGTTTTTACATGGTGAAACCTGCTGAAGAGGGTGTTTTATTGCGCTTTGGAAAGTATCAATATAAAGTTGATCCAGGCTTGCACTGGATGGCAAGAGGGATTGATACGGTTTATGTTTTGAATACCAATCGGATTGAGACATGGAACTACTCTGCAGAAATGTTAACCAAGGATGAGAATTATGCCAAGGTTGCATTGAGTGTGTTTTACAGAATAGGTAACCCTGAAGATTACTTATTTAAGGTTCAAGATCCAGTTACGAGTATGGAGAATGCTGTTGCAAGTGCGCTGAGGCAAGTCGTTGGACATACAGATCTTGAAGCAATATTGACAACGGGTAAAGAAGAGGCGCGTCTTCAGGTCGAAAAACTGGTATATGATATTCTGGATGATTATCAAACTGGTATTATTGTGACCGACGTGAAGATGCAAGAAGCGACTGTACCGCAGAGCGTGATCAAAGCTTTTGATAATGTGATCACTGCCAGAGAAGAAAAAGCAGCTAAGATCAGTCAAGGTGAACGTTATGTCAAGGATATATTGCCAAAAGCCAGAGGTAAGGCAAGGCGTGTGATTGAGGAGTCAAAGGCTTATCAAGATCAGGTTGTATTGAGTGCTCAAGCAGATGTGGCAAAATATTTGGCATTGTTGCCGCAGTACAAACAAAATTCAAAAATACTAACCGAGCGTTTGTACTTGGAGACGTTGCAGAATGCACTTGGTCGTTTGAATAAAGTTTATGTCAATGATTCAAAATCGCTTCTGTATTTGCCTGCGGGCGATGACATGTTGTCAAAGCAGAAAATTGGTCTAATCAATCAGATGTCTTCTGATTTAGATAAGAAGCAAAAATAGGGGAGGATGATATGAATATGAAACAAACAAGTGGTGGACGTTCTGGGGTGGCTGTCAATGCGATAATCATTGTTTTTTTGGCTGCGGTTTTATTGCTTTTATCTACAATTTTTGTGGTGTTTGAAGGCAGGCAGGCATTGGTCAGTCGTTTTGGAAAATTAAAGACACGTTCTGACGGAAGCATATTGGTCTATCAGCCAGGTTTGCATTTTTATGTGCCTTTATTTGATTCTGTTAAGCCCATTGATATGCGTTTACAGGGTTTTTTGGTTCCATCTGAGCGTATTTATACTCAGGAGCAAAAGAATGTTAAGATTGATTATTATGTGCGCTATGTGGTTTCAGATGTCAATCGATTTTATTTGAGTACCAATGCGAACTTCTTTAAGGCCAACTCTATATTAAGAGGTAAGATCAACGATTCACTTCGTGAGGAGATAGGTAAGCGCCAACTCAATGAAGTCATCACTGGTCAGCGTGGTGATATCATGTCAACGTTGCGTTCTAAATCTGATGAAAGTGCTAAAAATATTGGCCTCAAAGTGATTGATGTTCGGATTGTGAAACTAGACTATCCGCAGGAAGTATCACAAAGTGTGTACACGCGCATGCGTGAGGCCAGAGAGAGAATGGCCACCATGTATCGTTCAGAAGGTGATTCAGAAAGTGAAATCATCCGTGCACAAGGAGATGCTGAAGTTGTTAGGATTTTGGCAAAATCAAAACAGGAGGGTGCAGAGATTCGTGCCCAAGGTGATTCAAAGGCTGCAGAGATATACAATCAGGCATACAGTCAGAATGTGAGCTTTTTTGAGTTCATACGTCACATGGAACTATATGATAAAACCATCAGAGATAATGAAATGATGCTTTTAGATTTAAAGTCATTCAATGTGTTTGATCAGTTGACTGGTAATTTGTCAATGAAAAAATAAGTCTTTTGTAATCTCATACTCGCCCTTGTTGATAGAAACAGCAAGGGCTTTTTTATTTTTTATTTTCGTTTTCTGTCTAAAATAAAATTATATGGTCATTGTCCATTAAGACGGCGTTGTTACTTGGTTCAGTGTTTTTAAGTGCCTGAAAATGTATTATTTTTATTGCTTTTTTTAATTTTAAATGTTGTCAAAATGCAATGATTTTTCCGATAAAAACTCAGTTTTTGAACTCATTTTATTTGTGGCAACATCGTCTAGTAAAATTATTTAAGAAAAAATTAAAAAAAAACCCAATTCTAGCTTGACCTCTGCTCAGTTTCGATTTAAGATTATTTTAATCACACTAACAGAGGAAATATTGTGAAGAAACTAAACAAAATTTTGAAGTTTTCTGCTTTCACCTTGTTGTGCACATCCAGCCTTATGGCTGCTGTTGGCGACAACATGTCTGCAGGGCTAGGCGTAAACATCGGTAATGATGTTCAGCAGCAAACATATTTAGATAACTACACCACAAACCACGGTAATGGACCTTTGGTTGGTGTAGATTTTCAAACACAATTCAAGATGATGGACACAGGAAGTGCCGTTGCAATGCTTGACTTGAGAAACGTATACTATGAGAAAGTAAAGACTGACACATTGGGTGTGGGTTTTGTATACCGTTTAAAAAACAGTAGTACATTTGGGCAGGGCTTCCATGTTGCTTATGACTACACATGGTATGATGACTTAGATTTCCAACAAGTGGCATTGGGTCATGAATCAAATTTCCAAGGTTATGATACAAG
>JAZAFR010000030.1:0-18502 GCA_036121365.1 Pseudomonadota bacterium
ATCAAACCGCCATAAAAAATTTTTTTTGTGGTGGGTTTTTTTAAAAACACCAAACAGTAAAAAAACCGAAACACGACCGTAGTATTGAAGATTACTTCGGGGAAGGAAGCATTTGGGCTGTTCAAGCGATGAAAGCAATAAAATTATTGCAACAAGAGGGCCTATTTGACATTAAAGTGACGGTCAGTGGTGGTGGAATCAACGGCCAGTCAGGCGCAATGTCACTTGGTGTGGCTCGAGCATTGGATTTATACGCGAAAAAAAATAGCCCTGAGATCATAGAAGATGATTCTGATGAAGAAGATAGTGATAGTGGCGATACAGAAGAAGTATCTGAAGGTCCACTGGGCATAGAGAGATGGCATCAAGCCATTCGAAAGGCAGGATTGTTAACACGAGACTCTAGGCGTGTGCTAAGAAAGAAAGTTGGACTTGTGAAAGCACGTAAAGCGAAACAGTTCTCTAAGCGTTAATGTTATATTACACAGTGTTGGCATAGAGTCAGCACGATACGATTGGAGCGTTACAATATGATAATGCCAAAAAAATCAAGTATTACTTGTTTGTCAGATATTACAGGTAGTGACCTAAACGACCACAGAGCAAGATTGGTATTGGCTGAAAAAGCAGTCAGTGTAGAGGTTGAGTATCTAGACTTAGAAGATCCCGGTGAAGACTTTTTAAATATCAACCCTTATCATACATTACCGGTTTTAATTGACAGAGATTTGGTATTAAATCAGCCGAATATTATAATTGAGTACTTGGACGAGCGTTTTCCACATCCTCCTTTGTTACCAGTATATCCTGTAGCAAGAGCCAAGACTCGTTTAATGATTTACCGAATAGAGCAAGATTGGTATCCACTGGCAGAAAAAATAATGAAAAACAAAGACGACAGTACAGCTAGAGAGGCATTAGAAGGGCATTTACTCAAGATGATTCCTGCATTTAAGGAAATGCCTTATTTTTTAAGTCAAGAATTCTCATTGGTTGATTGTACGATAGCACCAATATTATGGCGATTAAAGCAAATGAATATAGAATTGCCAGCAAAGGCGCAGCCAATTAAAGACTATGCAAAACGTATCTTTGAAAAAGAATCATTTAGAAATAGTTTATCCGAAGCTGAAATAGAGATGAATGAGGAGTACTATGGGTATATCTAGCAAGTCATATTTGGTTAGAGCTATCCACACTTGGTGTTTGGATAATGAATTAACCCCGCACATACTTGCTGGGACAGGGTACGATGGGATAATTGTACCCGATGAGTATATCACAGATGGACAAATTTTATTTAATTTATCTCCCAGAGCAACAAGGGATTTGAGTATAAATGAACAGGCAGTAGAGTTTCTTGCCAATTTCGGTCAGAAAGTCATTAAAATCAGATTGCCTATGGAGTCTATAATATCAATCTACTCGTATGAAAACGGAGAGGGGATTACATTTGACGACGAAGATCATATAGAAAAATTTGGTGAAGTTTCAGACGACATAAACACTTCATTTAACGTGATTGAGACGAAACACGATGAAAAGGAGCCTTTAGAAGGAAGGCCGTCGAATAAGAGTAAAAAGCCCATATTAAAGATAATCAAATAGGCTGCTTGCATGTACTGATTTGAATTGGTCGGTATGTTTGAAAAAATCGATACTAGAAGTCAGGCAGGTGAATTTTTTCTAGCCGGTATTTGTAGGAACAAGATATTGAGGCAATTAAGTTATTTTATTGTATTTGGATTCACTATGAACTGATACCAGTATGTGTGTATAAATCAGATAAAGTCTATATAAATCCTGCAAAGGGATATGTTCGTCTATGGCATGTGCGCTCGAGTTGAGAGGCCCAAATTCAACAATTTCGTCAACATATTGTGATACAAAGCGTGCATCGCTGGTACCGCCATTTGTAGACAGCTGTGCTGTGGTTGAGCAAGTCTGATAAATGGCGTTTTGTACCAAATTAGAAAATTGTCCAGGTTTTTTGTAAAAAGGTTCACTGGCAGGGTTCCATGAGCAGTTATAAGGCAAATTTTCCGCATCAAGAAGTTCATTGACTTGTGCTTTCAATGAATCAGAGCTAGATGCTGGGTTATATCTAAAATTGAGGTTGCATTTAGCAAAACTGGGTGTGACGTTACTGGCGTTGGAGGGGGTCTCAACTTGGGTGACACAAAACTGTGTTGCAGGAAAGTGTTCATGGCCACTGTCCCATTGATGTGCACAGCCATTATGAATGAAGTTTGCGAGTGCAAATATAGGGTTTTCACTTGATTTTGCATATGCAACATGTGCCTGTTTGCCCCGTATTTCAATCGACCCTGTCAGTGATCCTCTTCTTCCAGTTTTTATGGTGTCTCCAAGGTTCCCTTGGCTTGTGGGCTCTCCAACAAGTGCTTGTTGAAATGTATAGCCTTGTTCATCAAGTTGCTGCATAGCAAATCGCGTGCCATCTTGAGCAAGGCCTTCTTCGTCGCTGGTAAAAAGCATGGCAATGGGTGTCGTGTTTAGGGGGTTATGCATATAACGTTTAAGTGCCATCAATATGGATGCAACGCTACTTTTCATATCGCATGCACCTCGGCCATAAAGGATTTGATTGCGAATGGATGCTTTGAATGGAGGGCTGGTCCAGAGTTTAGATTCTCCTGCGGGCACCACATCAATATGGCCACAAAATAGGAAGGAAAAGTGCTTGACTGGGTGAGAGGTGATGAAAATATTTGAGGTGTGGTTGTGGTCAAAGTGCTGTGACTGACAGCCAATAGAGTGACAAAATTCCTGTATGATATTGAGGCAGTTTGCTGGGTTTGGAGAGATGGATTGCTCATTGATGAGCTGGCATGTAAAATTAAGTAACTCTGCGTGTTCTGAAGAGGGTATCTCATGTTTCATAGAGTAAAAAAATCAAATAAATATATGTTTACATATTACAAAATGAAATGGGTAGATGCAAGAAAAGGCAGCCGTTGGGGAGATATCTCTATAAAATAGAGTTGCTTTAAGAGGCTATTGCAGAAAAGATAGCGCCTGTTTATATAAAAACATGATCGGTGGGGATATTAGAAGGGGTAGAAATCCAGAAAATATGAGGGCAAGTATGATTAAGAGTCCATAGGGTTCAAGGGTATAGAAAATCTCTGCCAATTTATGGGGAAGTATGGCTTGCAGAATTTTTGAGCCATCCAGCGGAGGGATAGGTAGCAGGTTAAATATTGCCAATATAAGATTGAAGAAAATCCCAATATTAGATGTTTGTAAAAGCCATTCAAGATAGGGCGACGGGTAGTGAGGGTAGGCCAATGCTGCAATTTTAGCAATGGCAAGCCATGCGATGAACATGATGAAGTTTGAAACGGGGCCTGCAAGAGCAATGACAGCCATATCTTTGCGTGGATTTTTTAAGTTTCTTTGATTTATAGGGACTGGTTTTGCCCAGCCAAAAAGAAAAAAAGCTTGCATAAAGAGCAGTAAAAATGGAACGATGACAGTTCCCACTGGATCAATATGCTTTAGGGGATTTAAGCTGGTTCTTCCTAAGAAAAAGGCAGTTTTGTCCCCATAATACAAGGCAGCCAGTCCGTGTGCAGCCTCATGAACAGTGATGGCCAAAAGACCTGGTAAAAGCCAAATGCTCAGAGAGTAAAAAAAGACTTGGTACTGTTCCGGGGATGCATTGATCATTAGTAGAAATAAACACCTTGTATTTCTGGAATATTACTAAGCTGTTTTTGTATGAGATCCTGATTCTCTTTGGGTAGCTGGCCTAAGACAAAGACCATGTTGTTATTGGTTGTAATATTGAGATGCGAATGTTCAATATCAAGCTGTGCAATGGCGGTTTTGATCTTAGTATTGGTGATGCTGTCTAGAGCACGTTGCGATTGTGAAATATTCTCTCCTATGGTCAGAGATGTTTTGATGGTTTTGACATGTTCAAAGCTGGCGGCAATATTTTGAGCAAGTTCGATGGATTTTTGGTCTGGAACCTCGCCTAAAATGAGAATATCTCCAAAGTAGCTTGCGACTTTGATATGCGATTTTCTCAGTTCTTCTTGGCTTAGTAAAGCAGCAAGTACTTCGTGAGAGAGTTTCTGGTCATCGTATTCAAGTGGAGCATTGTTTGCAGCTATGGATTGGGCTTGGGTTGATTGCTGTACTTTGGCTAGGCGTGCTGAATTTTTGTTGATAGACCGTAGATGTGCGCTGAGAGCTTCATCATTTTCAAAATGCTCATCGCTTGGGCCTTGGTTGTGGCATCCAGAGATAAAAAGAGACCCTGTGGCAAGAATCAACGCAAATAGTCTAAACATATAGAAAACCTCACTTTTTGGTATGTAAAAAATAATAGCCAACACTGCCAGCCCCCAGTAAAAAACCTGCTGTTGCAGAGCATCCGCTCAGGGATGTTCCTAAAAACAACATTGTAGTCAAGATTAGTAGGGGTTGGTTAAAGCCTTTCATGGTTTTAATATAGCAAATGTAAATGGGTTTGCCAAGCGGTTGGGTTATAATATCGAACCATCGGGTTAGAGCGGTGATGTGATGGTATTCTTGATCAAGGTGGTCGGTCGGAGAACATGAATATTAAAATGTAGGTAACCGTGCAGCGGAGGTCGATATGTTACAGGGGTATTAGATGCATTGCGATTCCATGTGGTTGAAAGATTAGACTATCAATGACAACATCAAATCTGGTGGCGTCATATTGCCATTGGGTATGATGATATAAGAAGGAAGTCAGCAGTTGGAAGGATGAGTTGTTGTTTTGTACTGGATAGAATAAATTGCATCGCCAATATAGGAATTGGAGCGCGATTTGACTTCTATAAAGACCAAGGTGTCAGAGTGTTGCATGATGAGGTCAATTTCGCCAGATTTTGATCGATGATTTGACCTAACATGTCTCAATCCAAAGAAGCATAAATACAGTCTAGCCAACCATTCACCAAGAGTGCCTTTAAAGAAGGAAGATGAGAGTTTAGGTGTCATGGTATGTTGAGTCTATTGGGTTAAACAAGTCTACAGTCATTCAGGCAAAGAATAAAAAGTTAAAAGACATACAAAATCAATAATATGTGCAATATAGTGATTGTATAAACAAAACAGGGATAAAAAATGGAGCACGCTTCTAAATCAGACAAAAATGAGTTAAGATGACATATTCATTCAGCATGACATTTTAGTTGTACTGGCAAGGTGATTAAGTGGAAAAAGAAAAGAGGAAGGCTGTAGTGAATTTTATTTCTCATAGCGTTTGGCCCCAGGCGATACACGTTTATAGAAATGATTTAAGTATCGTCGCCATTTTCATCAAATGCATTTCTATACCATGTAATTGAAAGTATTGACAGATTAACAATGATAACATCAAACCTAATGGCATGATATTGCCATTGAGTATGACGATACAAGAAGTGCTTTGCAGTGTGAATGATGCGTTGTTGTTTTTGCTCATGGATAGAATAAACGGCATCATCAATATAAGCATTGGAGCGTGATTTGACTTCTATAAAGACCAAGGTGTCAGCGTGTTGCATGATGAGGTCAATTTCGCCAGATTTTGATCGATGGTTTGACCTGACATGTTTCAATCCAAAGAAGCATAAATACAGCCTAGCCAGCCATTCACCAAAAGAGCCTTTTAAAGAGGATGAGAGTTGATTGATCATTGTAAAAAACTACAGGAACTCAGAAAAAGAGCAATACAGTGATTTTTCAGATAAGATAAAAGTTTGAAACAAAAAAGTCAGCGGTTCTAATATCATCAGGGGGCATGATGAAAAAGATAGGCTGTGTGAAGTGGAGACATTTGACAAGGAGTGGAAATGAATCCATGAGTTAGAAATTAATTTTGAGATGGTTTTTGGTTTGAGGCGATATGTAAGATAGCGGTAGGAGTTTTATTTCTAAAATAAATTAAACGATTGATGTGTCAGTGCTTTCCAATGCTCTCTTATCTGATCAAATCGGCCATCAGGGGAGACTTGTCCATTTTTAAATGTCATGCGTGCCAGTTCTCTATGGATATTTCCATCGTGATCCCGGGATAGAGTTCCATTAACTCCAAGAATTAAGTAACCATCTAGGGTATCCCACAGGTAGCTTGTTTGTAAGATCATATAGGCATCCAATCCAAGGCCATAAAAACGAAAGTATTCGTGGAAGCCAGAAGGGTTGCTTGCTTGAATTTTTTTCAGTATGTTGTTTTGGAGTTTTGCCTGTAGGGGTTGGTTATTTTTATTAGCAAGACTGGGGGCATCAAAAAACAGAGCGGCAGACATGTCTTTATTTTTATGGGTGCTGGATGAGGTGTTAATAGAGGATGTTGCAAAAATTGGAAGAGTGCCGGAATAGTGGTATTTTAGAAGAGGGATAATTTGGCGCATGTTCTTTGTTTCACCCGTGACAAAAATGCTATCAATATCTTGACGCTTACTGGCAACCGTGCGAATGGGCTCTGGGCTGATGGACTGTATGAATTTATGGCGATGAAGGCTTTGCCCCGTACCAAGTGCAGAAGAAATGTCGGCATTGAAGTTGGTGGGTTCAAGTGTTTTTGATTGGGCTACCAGTCCTCCTTGTTGCTCAATTTGTGCGTTAAAGTCTTGAGTGATACTTTGAGCCAGAGGGCTTTGATCAGAAAGAACAAGAGGATGGTGATAACCACTGAGCATCATATTAGAAACGAGTTGGGATATTTCCTGATTAGAGCTGATGCTATATTGTGTGAGTAGGGGCTTCTGATAGGGGGAGTCATTGAGAACAATGGTTGGTACTGTAATTTGAGTATTAGAAAGGAGGTCTTGGATTTCAGATTTTGACAATGGGCCAATGATTGTTTGCATTTTATCATCTGTTACGGCCTGCTTGTATAGGGGTGATACATCTGACTGAGCACTGTCGTACATAGAGATGGTTTGATTTGGAGGACGTATTTCGAATAAAGCGGAAAATATACCTTTTTGAATCAAGCCTGAGGCTTTCTTATGTTTGCCTGTGAGGGGAAGGATTAGGCCTATTTTATCTGTATTAGGGATAGGTGGTTGAGTTTCGGCTGTCGTTTTAAACAGTTGAGCCGCGGGGTGATCCTGGTGATCATTTTGCCAAGCATGCAGCTGGGCAAGAGTTTTTTGCGGGGATCTAATTACCTGTGGATTGTTGATAGGGTCTATAATGCCACGTAATTGGTTCCATCCTTGTATGTTAGAATTGGGGTGAGCTTGGATTTGTTGCACTTGAGGTGCAGTTGCGAGCTGTATGCTTTTCCAAGTGGTTTTAAGAATGGAGTATTGCACTTGGGGTGAGTGATCGGCATGCTGATAGGCATCATTGAGTGCAATGAGATAGCTTGAAAAACTACCTTTTTCATAGTAATACCAAGAAAGAAGCAATTTGTAGTACAATGTGGCAGCTGCTGGTGTTTTGGCGAGAATTTTGAGGGACTTGAAAGCTTGGTCATAAAGTTTTAAATTGAGATAGGATGTGGCAAGTAGGGTATATTTTTCTTGGTATTCTTTCTCGGAAAGATTATTTGTTTTTTCTAGAATAATACGAGAAAGTGAGTACTGTGAGTCTTTAGTCAGTCTACGTCCTATGGTGAGATAAAGAGGGTTTTTTTCTGAATCATTAGCATAGCGGGTTTGCATAAACAGTGTGTCTAGATCTTCTTGGCTGACAAAAGATTGCTTTTCAACATTATACAAGCTAAGCTTTTGGTAGGGGGCCTCACTAGAGTATCTTTCTCGAGAACCGCAACCAGTGAAAATCGTCGAGATGAAAAGTAATGTCGTGATGAAAAGAAAAGGAAACCGCATGAAAACTCGTCCAAGGAAACCAACTGTAAAGATAAGGAAAAAAATAGATGAAGTCAAATGATTTTGAAAAAAGGCTCTATGTGGTGGCAACACCAATTGGTAATTTAACAGACATCAGTCAAAGGGCAGTTGATATTTTAAAGCAGGTGGATGTGATTTTATGTGAAAACACCAAACACAGTTTGCGTTTATTGAATCATTATGGGATTTGTCCAAAAAAAATATTTAAACTCACAGAATATGAAAGCCAAAAAGACATCCAGAGGTATCTGTCTCATTGTGAGAAGAATGGGATTGCATTGATTTCAGATGCAGGAACGCCTTTAATCAGTGATCCTGGGAAGGGGATTGTGGAGATGGCGCATGGGTCTGGATTTGGGGTGTTGTCGGTGCCAGGGCCATGTGCAGTGATTGCGGCTTTATCTATTTGTCCGTTTCAGGTAATGCCGTTTAGTTTTGAGGGTTTTTTATCTCGAAAAAAGGGTGAGAGGGTAGAGAAACTAAATAAAATGAAAACGCAGTCAGGAGCGATGGTGTTTTACGAGAGTCCCAATCGAGTATTGGCCTTTTGTGAGGATTTGATGTCTGTTTTTGGGCGAGATAGGCAAGTGTTTGTTGTCAAGGAGCTAACAAAGCGTTTTGAGTGTTACTGGAAGGGCAGTCTACAGGAGGTGTGTACAGAACTGGTCGATGCCAACAAGCAGGGGGAGTTTGTTGTGATTGTGGCTGGTGACGATGCGAGTAGTGATGATGGCATGGAGGGGGAAGAGTTAATTTCATTGCAAGGATGTATGCAACAGATGAAAGAAAGTGGGGTGTCGTTGAGCAGTGCAAAGAGAATCTTAGCGCCTTTGGTTGCCATCGGTAAAAATAAATTATACCAGAGATTATTGGTTATTTATGGTGAAGAAGAGAAATAGGCTTTAGATTTTTCAGTATAGTCATTGACCCATTTATAAAGGTTTAATCATACAAAGCCGTCAAAATGTGCGGTCAGTGGCAATCTTAAGAGGTGAAGACTTTATACCTAAGGCAGCAACAAAAATTTGATCTATCTTTTGAAAGAGGCAAAGGCAGCGTCAGAAAGTTCTTTGAATGGGTCATAGGTCTCGTCATTGTTTTGTCTATCGCTTGAAACTGGAAAAAGCAGACCTTGAAAGGCCTCTGGACAAGGTGTTTTGGTCATTTCTTGCTTGTATGCCTGGAAGAATGTGAGTCGGGGAGCTGGGGGAGATTTGCTTGCAGTTAAGATAGGGGAAGACGTATCTACATCGGATTCGTCCTCTTCATGGGTCTCATCAATTCTAGGCAGGTTCTCTCGTTTGGGTGAAGGGAGACGTTGTCTTCCCGGTATCACTCTTGGTAGAAGAAGGGCGAGATATTTCGATGCAAAAGTGACGGGGTCTGTGTGTGACATTAATGCCATTTCTTTAAGTGTGTCTAAGCTCTTCTGTTGATACGATCCATATGCAAGCTTGGCCTCTTCTGTTAATATGTCAAAATGGCCATTGATATCAATTATTCCTTCTTCAGGGCTACAAAGAACAAAAGCCTCATAAGCAATAGTCATGGGGACTTTCGGCTTTGATGTATTCAGTTGACTGAATCCATTTAAGCGGCCAATCGCAGCTAAGATTTCATTTTTTTGGTCATAAGCACGCAAGTTGCGGCTGGTAGTGATTATCGGGACTATTTCTAGATTGATATGGAATATGTTGGATAAGACAAATAAATCTGCAATGCTAAAATAAGTTGATCTATGTTCAAATACATTGGATATGGGCAACATGTTGGCTTCTTTCAAGGCGAGGGTGAAATTTTTGAGATGTGAGGAGTTATCGATGATTTTAGAGATTAAATGATTGAGATCTTCAGCCTGGGTGAATGAGTCATCAAAAGTAAGCATTTCGCTAGATAGGGTTTGGTCACGGTCAGTGTTTTTAGCAGCAAGTGTGCAGAGTAAAATGATTCTAAAAACAGGGGCGAGGGCACATTGAATGGTATCGGGATGCATGACAGAGAGCTGTTTGATCAAAGCAGAAAGAGTCATATTTTTTTTTTGATAATAGTATTTAAAGCAAGTCAGTAATAGCTCAATGGGTTTTTGATAAAGTGGCTTATCTATGCTCACAGTACCATTTTTTAACATCATAAAAAACAAAAGTCCAAATGAGGCAGGTCCACAGTAACCAAGTTGATGAATGGTAGCTAGAGAGTCATCTCTTGCGATACTGCTTGAGTTCGTGAATGATGAATATGAAAGAGATTGTTGTGTTGAGGGAGGTGTGTGCTGGTTTGATACTCGAGTAGGCTGTTTTGGGGTATGGTTTGCAGCTATTTCGCTGTTAGGATCAGAATATGGTGGGGCAGTGTTTGGGGGCAGGTTTTTAAGAAGAGAAAGAAAGTCCTCATATGAAGAGAAGGATTGGCTTCTTTCTCTGCGCCTATGAGAGGTGTCTGATTTTGAGCTGGTGTAGGAAGGAGTATTTGTTGGCATGTTTGTTTTCCTCTATTTTCATTTTCTGAATCGGATCCTGAAATGGCATAGTGCATCATTTGGTATATGAAATCAAATAAAAGCGAGGGTTGGTGTGGTGATAAAGTGAGATAAAAGTGTATACAGTCATATTTTGGTCTATTAGTGCTATTGAATCAATTATTGGAAAAATGATGGTGGGGTTTTGCTTGTATGTATTGAGTGAATAGGCTGTCCTAATTGTAGTGGACACAGGCTATTGATGTTTTATGGGGTATGCTCAAGAGAGGTGTGTATATAAGTGATATGTAGAGTTGATGTGTAAAGGTATGGAGGTGAAAGAAAGTTGAATGTGTAATTATGAAAATAATTAACAATTAACAATTAGATTGACTGGATTATAAGGCTGAAATTTGTTATGATGTATAACAGTGTTGGTCAGGCAGTTGCTGGTGAAAATCAGAGGAAAGTCCGGGCTCCATAGAGCAGAGTGCCAGGTAACACCTGGGAGGTGTGAACTTACGGAAAGTGCTACAGAAACAAACCGCCCGTCAGGGTAAGGGTGAAAAGGTGCGGTAAAAGCGCACCGCAGGCTTGGTAACAAGGCTGGCAAGGCAAACCCCACTCGGAGCAAGATCAAGTAAAGGTCATTCAATGTGACTCGCATTTGACCAGGGTAGATCGCTAGAGGTCTATGGTGACATAGGCTCGAGATAAATAACTGTCCTTGACAGAACCCGGCTTATCGACCAGCACTAACTGATTATCATATCAGCAGGAAGGGAAATGGTTGATCACGAGCTACTTACATCGATATCACTCATCTATGCAGGCGCTGCATTTGTTGCAACTTTTGCTCTATTCTCACGGCAGTCATTATCGATTGCATACATTGTGCTGGGTATCTTAATGGGGCCATATGGGTTTAAGGTTGTTAACGATGACAATCTAGTGCAAGAGATTGGCCATGTGGGTATGATTTTCTTATTGTTTCTCGCTGGATTGCACTTGGATCCCAAAAACTTAGCGTCAATGCTAAAAAAAGCGGTCATGGTAACTTTATCGACCTCTTTATCATTTGCCATAATTGGTTATTTCGTGGCGTGGGTTTCAGGATTCTCGGTCATGGACTCATTATTGGTAGGGGCAGCGATGATGTTTTCAAGTACGTTATTGGGGTTGAAGTTATTGCCCAATAGTCTATTACACGGTCATCATATTGGTGAAGTCATCATCAGTATTTTATTGATTCAAGATTTGTTAGCGATTTTGACTTTGATTGTATTACAAACTTCAGGGCATGAGCAGCTCAGTACAGCACATTTAGTTAGAGTATTTTTATCAGTTCCAGTGTTGGGGTTCTTTGCGTTTTTGGTAGAGCGTAATTGTTTGTCAAGACTCTTCAATATGTATGAGTCTGTACGTGAGTATTTGTTCATAACAAGTGTGGGCTGGTGTTTATTGGTAGCACAAGTTGCCACATGGATAGGGTTGAGTTATGAGATAGGCGCATTCATCGCAGGGGTTACCATTGCGACAGGCAGTATCTCCACATACTTATCAGAATGTTTTAGTCCTTTGAGGGATTTCTTTCTGGTCTTATTTTTCTTTGCCATCGGTGCCAATTTAAACATTTGGGCTTTGCCGAATATTGCTTTCCCTGTTTTAGTATTGACAGGGTTCATTATGCTTGCCAAGCCAATGTTATATTGGTGGTCATTATTGCGCTCTCCCAGTGAAGAAGGAATTGGTTGGGAAGTTGGTGTGAGATTGGGGCAAGCAAGCGAATTTTCAATATTGGTGGCACAAATAGCAGGGCAGTCTCGTTTGATATCTCCACAGGCTTCAGGGGTGATTCAAGCAACCACCATTTTAAGCTTTGTGATTTCTTCTTATTGGGTGACTCACATGTTTAAGACACCTGCGATGATCAGTAAGCCACTTGAAGACTAGGTGGTGGTCTAAGTATTCCAAAAAAATTCTTGATCAATTGAGTATGGATAGAGATCTTTGACTTTGAGTTGAAAGGATTTCTATGCAAGAGTTTCAGTATGAATTGTTTATATATTTATGTATATAAGGGGTTTGAGATGAAGGATTCTGATTGCAAAAAGTCACATATAGGCCATGTAGTAATCACACAAGTAATGTCAAATGAGTCGGTTTTGACATGCATCTAAAGAAAATGTGGATAGGCAGAGTTGATTTTAAGGGGATAGTCCGAACTTGGTTTCTACAAAATCAGATTAAAAATCACTGATGTGAATACAGAGGATAATCCATGTATAAAAAAATCTGCAGTGGGCGTGTGAAAAAGTGGTGAAGATATGAATATAAACTGTAAAAAAACTTGCAAAAATGGCAAATATTCTCTACATTCAAGGTATGTGAACTAGAAGACAATTTAAATGATCGATCATCAATGTCAAGTGGCCGCTGAAGAGATAGAGGAATGGCAAGAGTCCATAGAAAACATCATTGATTGTTATGGAATTGAAGGGGGGAGGCAGGTATTGTCTGCTCTTAGTGAGCGCATTGGTGGAGGTGGCGTAGTCAACGTCGGCCCGGGCGTCAATGTCAATACAATTTCCTATAT
Source organism: Pseudomonadota bacterium (assembly GCA_036121365.1). Classification (GTDB taxonomy): domain Bacteria; phylum Pseudomonadota; class Gammaproteobacteria; order Comchoanobacterales; family Comchoanobacteraceae; genus UBA7916. Next base: position 12,896 of record JAZAFR010000030.1, read on the forward strand.
GGAAGATGAGCCTTTACCAGAGCAAAGTGAATTGGGTATTCAAGCTGAAAAGATCAATTTATGGAATGCCATGGCCATGGTCGTACGTGCTGGTAAAAAAAGTGGAGAACTGGGCGGCCATATCTCAACATATGCATCATCGTCAGTGCTATATCAGATTGGTTTTGATTATTTCTTCAAAGGCGATGACAAAGGAGAAGGAGACTACATTTACTTTCAGGGACATGCTTCTCCAGGAATATACGCACGATCTTTTCTCGAAGGGCGGTTGAGTCAAGGCAACTTAGAGTTATTTCGGCAAGAGTCGACAAAAAAAGGGGGGCTAAGCTCTTATCCACATCCATGGTTAATGCCAACATATTGGCAGTTTCCAACGGTATCTATGGGATTAGGACCATTACAAGCAATTTATCAAGCCTATTGGATGAGATATCTTGAAGATAGAGGGTTACAAAAAACAGACAAGCGATTTGTTTGGGCATTTTGTGGTGATGGGGAGATGGATGAGCCCGAGTCAAAGGCTGGACTGCAACTTGCAGCAAGAGAGCGACTGGACAATTGTATTTTTATTATCAATTGCAATTTACAGCGTTTAGATGGCCTTGTCCGAGGAAATGGTCAGATTATTGAAGAGCTAGAGGCAGTGTTTAATGCTTCTGGCTGGCGTGTCATCAAGGTGCTATGGGGGCAAGGATGGGACAGAGTATGGCAGCTAGACACAGGTGGGCATGTTGCCAGAGCGTTGGGTGAGATGGTCGATGGTCAGCGTCAAGCTCTATATGCGCAAGGGTCAGAGGCGCTTGTGGAGTATCTACGAGCACTCTCACCAGAAGTAGAAAAAGTGATGAAGCAATTGAGTGTTGATGAAATGGGCAATTTATTACCTGGTGGGCATGATCCAGTAAAAGTCTACACAGCATATAAGCACGCTGTGCAAAAGACAGGCAAGCCAACTGTCATTTTAGCCCACACCATCAAAGGATTTTCCTTGGGTAAATCAACACATTCTAGGAACACAGCGCACAATAAGAAAAAAATGTCGGAAGAAGATCTAATTGATTATGCAAAATATTGTCATATCCCATTGCCAGTAGAAGCCGTTGAACAAGCTGAGTTTTATCACCCAGGCAATGACAGTCCTATTACTCAGTATGTGAAGAAAAGACGACAGGCACTTGATGGCTACTTACCTAAGCGTCAAGAAAGTAACCTATCTTTGGAGAAGCCAGATCCGTCAGGGTGGGAGTCGATGATAAAATCATCAGGCAGCAAGCAATCTTCAACGACCATGTCATTTGTTCATATGCTCAATATTCTATTACGAGATAAAAAGATAGCGCCATATATAGTGCCGATTGTAGCAGATGAATCCCGTACATTTGGGATGGAGGGCTTATTCAGGAAAATCGGCATTTACGCGAGCGCAGGACAGTCTTATCAACCAGAAGATGCGAAAAGCATAATGAGTTATTCTGAGAAGAAAAACGGGCAATTGCTGCAGGAAGGTTTAACAGAAGCGGGTGCATTGTCTGCGTGGATATCTGCGGCAACATCCTACTCGACCTGTAATCGTCCAATGATTCCTATGTATATTTTCTACTCCATGTTTGGTTTTCAGCGGGTGGGAGATTTACTCTGGTTGGCGGGTGACATTCGGGCACGTGGATTTTTATTCGGTGCCACAGCGGGTCGAACCACTCTGGGCGGAGAGGGATTGCAGCACAATGATGGACACAGTTTGGTGATGGCCTCTTTGGTCCCCAACTGCATCAGTTATGATCCATGTTTTCAGTATGAGGTGGCAACTCTCATTGCTCACGGCATTGAAAGAATGATGGTCAATTCTGAGGATGTTTATTTTTATATCACCTTAATGAATGAAAACTACACGCATCCTGAGATGCCAGAAGGAGTGGAAGAGGGCATCATTCAGGGGATGTATGAATTGAATGAGCATGTATCCAGCCCAGACATTCGCTTATTGGGTAGTGGTGCAATTTTAAGAGAGGTGATTCAGGCTGCAGAGACAATGCGTGCATATGGATTTAAGGTAAATGTTTATAGTGCGACAAGTTTTACTGAATTGGCAAGGCAGGCATCGAGGGTTGAAAAGAGCAACATAAAGAATCAGAGCAATGATGTGGCCTTTGTATCAGAAATGCTCAGTGGTCAGGTGCCAACATTGGCGGCAACAGATTATGTAAGGGCTTATGCTGAGCAGATTAGGCCGTATATTGATTGTCCGTATCAGGTGTTGGGAACAGATGGCTTTGGCAGGAGTGATTCGAGGGAGAATTTACGTAAATTTTTTAATGTCAATGCGGAAAGTATTGTTTATTATGGCATACGGCAGTTGGTTGCAAGTAAAAAGGCCAAGCAGTCATTATTGGATGAGTTACACGAGCAATTCAAGTCATCCATACAAACGCAAGATCCAGTATAGGTATAGGTGAGAAAGATGGCAAAAGAGACAATGAATATTCCTGACTTAGGTGGGGTTGATGAGGTCACGGTATTAGAGATATTGGTGGCAGTTGGTGACAAGGTAGAAGCTGACCAAGCGGTGATGAGTTTGGAGAGCGAAAAAGCCAGTATGGACGTGCCATGTGAGAAGGCAGCCACAGTGGTTGAAATTTTACTGAAGCCAGGAGATAGAGTGAAAGAGGGGACTGCTTGTCTTGTTTTGGACGCGGAGCAGTCAAAAGAGTCTAACAAAGGAGTGAAGGAGCCCAAGCAAGAGGCGGGACAAAATGATACAGCCGTTGTCAAGGATAATAGAAAATCAGAAGAAAACATTCTCATTGCAGATCCCAATCGACTGACCAAGACTGAAAATGAGGATCTTAAAAGCCAGGTGCCAGCGTCACCAGGGGTTAGGAAGTTGGCGAGAACTTTGGGCATTGATATTCAGGCTGTGGTTGGCAGTGGTCAATATGGCCGTGTGTCATTTGATGACATTGCAGCAACGGTGCTCGCGCGTATGCAGTCTATAAAAGAGGGCGCTGCAGCCGGAGGTAAGAGGCAAACATGGCAGGATCCAACGAAGTTTGGTCCGTGTCAGGAGAAGGAGTTTGGAAAGATCAAAAAGGCTACGGCAAAGGCCATGAGTCAGTCCTGGTCAAATGTGGTGCATGTGACACAATTTGAAAAGGCTGACATCACAGAGCTTGAAGCGTACCGATGTTTACATAAGGATGCGTTAAAGGCGCAGTCGGTGCGGTTGACGATGTTGGCATTCATCATCAAGGCGATGTCTCAGGCATTGGTCAAGCATCCTCATATCAATTCAAGCTATGATCCTGAGGGGCAAAAATTATGGATAAAAGAGTATTATCACATTGGTTTTGCAGTGGACACGCCAAATGGATTGGTGGTTCCTGTAATTCGTAATGTGGAGCAGTGTTCGGTGATTGATATTGCCAAGATGTTGGCATCCATCAGTGAGAAAGCGCGGGAATCAAAATTGAGTCCCAAGGACATGGTGGGAGCCAGTATGACGGTATCTAGCCTTGGGGGCATAGGCGGAGAATATTTCACCCCAATTGTGAATCAGCCGCAAAGTGCCATATTGGGAGTCAGTCGCAATCGACAGCAGGCAGTGTGGGATGGAAAGTCATTTCAGCCAAGAATGATGTTACCATTGTCATTGAGTTATGATCACAGAGTGATTGATGGTGCTGAAGCCATGCGTTTTTTGAAAGACATGATTGAGTGTTTGCAAGGGCTGAAAGATCAGTCATTGGATAAAAGCTCTTAAAGTAGGTCTGGTACTATGTAGGTCATTGAAAGTTTGGCTTATACGGAAAATCAGTACCTGATGATGGTTGAATTCAGATTGTTATGGATGACTGGAGAGTAGGATATTGCTTATTTGAGTTGTTAAAAGTAAACTAAGTAGACATATAAATGAGAAGGAAATGGTTTTAAAAATAATTCAACATTACATTTTACTAAATTTGGTTAATTTTTTTTCTATGGTGGTGTCTGATGAGGAAAGAATCAAAACAAAAAGTAAAAAAGAAGAGCAACTAAAAGAAAAAAAAGGACATATAAAATTGAGGCAGGGATTTTTGTGGTCTTTAATAGACGGCACCAGTTTTGCTGCAAAGCGTTACTGGCGAGGGGTTACTATTTGCTATTGCATTTATATTGTTTATGGGTTTGTACTACCGCTGGAAGTAAGTTTTTTAGTCATGCTACCTACCATAATATCACATTGGTATTATCAACTCTTAGTAGGCGATGCAGGTTCTGACATACAAGAGTTGATAATAAAATATCTCGGTGAGGATCGTAAAAGTGAGGATCCTAAATCGTACTCAAAGATTATTGACAAATGGATAGATACTTTTGAGAGAGTCCATACAAGGATTAGATATTCTACGAGATATGCTATGATGTTTCTGTCCTACATGCCTATGTTGATATTTTCAATATTAAATCCACTGTTGAGGTACGCATACTTGATATATGTATTTGATATAGATGTATTTATTTTTTCGGTGACGGGTTGTCTCTTGATGGTTGTTATTTCGGCAGGGGCGATTTCTCTAGAGTTCGTGCACATAGGACGATATGCAGTCAATAAAATAACGAGAGGCAGTGATGTCAGATTATTTAGTAAACCAGATGAGGGAGACTTTATTTTTTTTAAAGTGATAAATAAATTATGTTTTCGTATGCCACAAATGGCTGTCAGAGCTGTATGGCTTATGGTGTCATGTCTCTATGAAAAATCCATGGAGTTATCAAGCACTATAAGTAAGATCAATAGAGACATTAAACAGTTTTTAGATCATAAATTAAGCAGTGTAACTGGTAGAAAAGTATACAAAGAAGAAATATTTAGGATTGAAGATATATTTGCAAATATCCAGGTTCCCCATAAATATAAAGAAAGTTTATCAGATATTATGACAGAGTTGAAAAGAAAGGAGTCGTTAAAAAGTTCTCAATTACACAGGAATGATAAATGCCTAAGTGGTCCTGAGGGAGGCGGTGGTTCCGAGTTTTCAAAAAGAGAGGACCTAGAAGGAATAATTTCTACAATCTCACCTCTTTTTGGGCAGGCATTAAAGGAAGCGTGCTGTCTGTAAGGGCTTATTTAATCCTGAATTGGCGTACTCAAATAAATGCTTATTAAATTAAAAGTGATGGAGCACCTCAAGGTAAAGGATCTGGAAAAGGTTCAGGGATGAGAGTCCATAGTTTTTTCGGAGGCAAAGGAGACTTCCGAGGTAAAGGCTCTGGCAAAGGTCAAAATTATGGAAAAGGTTCAGGTATGAGTGCCGGTGGTTTTTTTGGAGGTAAAGGAGGATCTCAAGGTAAAGGATCTAGAAAAGGCCCCGTCTTCAGAGGAGAGGGTAGTCGAAAAAGAGAAAGAGATGAAAACGTTCATAGAAACAGAAGGAGACCAGAATTCAGTCAGCGCTCTAGGCATGGATGATTTGAGTTATTTGTATTTTTTGCATGAGGCTGCTATTGTTGTATAGTAATTTTAAAATGAACAGCAGGAAAAATAATGCAAGCAGCAATCACGACGGAATCAATATCAGACTTATTGGCCGATCTAAAGCGAAAAAGGCATGAAAGTACCACACGAGAGGA
>JAZAFR010000031.1:0-21534 GCA_036121365.1 Pseudomonadota bacterium
GGTGGATCTTTACTGAAACTATTTTCTCCTTCATCCCACAGAGAAGCCAAATCTTCAATTGTCATTTTTTGTACAATACGAACAGGTCTGTCACCAAAGCCAGCAGTGTTACTTGAATCAACTGGAACAATAATCTGCATGTCTCCATTGTTGTTTTTTACAGCGGCTTGATCTGATGTGACCATATAAAGCCACTGAGCGTTCTTTTGTGTATCATGACTATCTGCATGTGCCACAGTTGCCAATGAAAAAATACTCAGTATCACCAATGGTATCGATCTAAATATTTTGCCTAGCACAATTCATCCCCCGACTTAATATTAAGTTAATAAACTATGATGCATTTTAGAAAGTCTATGTGTTGATTTGAATCTACCTACGGCTTTTCAGTATCGTCTAAAGTCTAATCTTTACAAATCCAGATGGAGCTCGTCGGAAAAGTTATTACTTTTATGCGTGGAGAATTTTATTTGTCTGATACTATTTAGTGTTTACTAAATATTTACTTTTAAGCCTTTTAATTACGTATAACTTTCTCCTTGGGTCGAATATATTTATTTTTTCGTAAAATTTCTGACGGGTAGACAATATTAGACTATATAGTCTGTATTGTATTACGAGGTTACCATATGAAAAGAACTCTCAAGATTTTTTTACTTGCTTTAGTTGTTAGCGCCAATAATCCAAAATTTGTTGCTGGAAATCTACATAGAAAAAAAACCTCCTCATCAAAAACATCCTCTAGTGATTTTGAGAGCGCAACTACATCAGAAAAACTTCGCTCACCCGTGGTTGAGATGACTTTTGACTACAAAATGCTCGAGGACGTGGTTGATAAAATGAAAGCAACACAAAATGCGATGGAGACCTTGAAACGCCAGAAAAAAAATTATAAAAATGAGGTCAATAAAAAAGATGATAAAAATGGGGTCAATAAAAAAAAATGATGAAAATAAGGTCAATGGATCCCATCATACTTCTCCACGTTGACATTAGCTATTCATTGATTTATCGTTACATCTGATTACATTAAGATATTTCTCTATATTTATCATCGCTATTAAAAATTTTTTATTCAAATTATTGACTGATGTTTTTATGCTATTTTCCCGTCGTCTATAAAGACTCTTTTAAGCCCTACAGGTGCATGTTACTCCATATATAACCCATTTATCATATACAATTTTGCTATTCTGTCTGCTACGGTTGTACTCTTTTATTTATGAAATACTTTATCCTTTCGGTATTTTGATAACAAAAAAGGGTGCTTAGCACCCCCTTTTATCAAGCTTGTATTGATTATTGATTATTTACTTTGTTGGCTTTTTAGTTGTTGGTATCGGCCATCAAAGTCAACTGGTGCCATAATTAACGGAGGAAAACCTGCTTGACTTGTTGTTGAAGAGACAATTTGCCTTGCATATGGAAATAAAATATTTGCACAGAAGCTGTTTTTCAACTGATCAATTTGCTCTGCAGTATAACCTGACATCTCAAATATGCCTGATTGGGTTACTTGAATTGTAAATACCTCTATGTTATCGATCTTTACGTTGATGTCGATGGTTAAATCAACATTGTAGTGATCATTATCAAGTGCCTTGGAATGAACATCAAGATTCAAACTTGCATCTGGATTCCACTCTTTTTTCAATTCGAAAGGTGCTGTCTTAACATTCAGTGCATTCTTTTTGATGAATATTTGCTTGATAATGAATGCACGTTCAGTCGCTTGCTCTGTGCTTTTTTCTGCTGTCTTTTTTTCTGTCTTTGCCATTGTTTTCTCTCCTATGAGTTTAAATAAACTATTTTTTACACTATTTGTTCACAGTGCGCAATAGCTGGCTTGTATTATCTCACTATTATTGATTCTCTTGATAGTAATAATCTCGTAAATCTGTGTATCCTCCAATGTATTTACCATTGAGTATAATTTGAGGAAATGTTTTACTCTTCGTAATGTTTGAGATTTCTTTTAGAACTTCCTCAGGGTTCTCAACGTGGTTGATGTTAATTTCTTTATAACTCTCGTCTTTCTCTTCTAATAATTTCTTAGCCATATCACAGTATGGGCAGTAGTCTTTACTATATACAATGGTTGTCATTAGTTGCTCCCAGTGTTAATTAATGTCAGCTTTGCACGCTTCCATGCTTCTAAGCCCTCTTCAATGTAATACGTTTGATAGCCTGCTTTATTTCTCAATGTTCTTGCAAGTTCACCTGACTGATTCCCATTACCGCAGTAAAAAATATACTGCTTCTTCGGGCTTATGTATTTTTCTGGATTTATCTCCAATTGTTTAGCATTTTGCCATTTGGCATGTTCAATGTGTGACTCCTTAAATGAGGCTTTCTCTCTGATATCAAAAATTTTAACACCTCTGAAAAGCATCACTGCTGCTGTTTCTGGATCTAAGCTATATTTTGATCCCTTATTCTCTGATAATGCTTCTTGTGCAATCAATGCAATGACGACGATAATGGCACTGATCAGTATGCTTTGTTGTCCAAAAAATTGGAGTATGCTGTCCATCTTAAATCCTAAGTGTATGATATTGACAAATTTACTTTATTGTCTTCATTTTGTCAATGTTTAGTTTTTTACTTTCTTCTGTCTCGGTTTGATTTTGGTTTCATGGTGTTGAGGTTTGATTCCATTCTTGTGATGTAATACTACTTCATGTTTTTTATTATGAATCAGTGTGTTTATTCGCATAATGTCCTTCACTTATGCTGGACATCAGCTGTTTATTTTGTTATTTTAAACATGAATGTCTTATTTAGGAGAATACGATGCCAAGAGTACATACAACCATACATCAAAAATCAAGATCAAGAAGCTTGGTTGCCGAACATGAAGTTTTGCGTAATACCTATTGCCTTTTGGGTTTGTCTCTGATAATCAGTGCTTGCTGCGCTTTCGCATCTATGGTGACAAATGCTCATCCAGGTTTATTGCTGACCCTGGTGGGTGTTTATGGTTTGCTCTTTCTTGTTCAAGCCAATTCAACCAATGCATACGGGATTCTGTTTACATTTTTATTTACCGGGTTTGTGGGGTATACACTAGGCCCCCTACTGAATATGGTTGTGTATGGGTACGCCAATGGAACACAAATTCTATTGAGTACGACAGCATGTACTGGAACGATATTTCTTTCCTTGTCTGCTTATGTGTTAACAACCAAGCAGGACTTTAGTTACATGGGTGGATTCTTATTCATTTTGCTATTTACAGGTATTATTATGAGTCTGCTGAATGCTTTTATGGGATTGCCTATTTTAATGTTGATGACCAGTTCATTGTTCGTATTGGTTTTCTCAGGTCTGATCATGTACCATACCAGTGAAATCATACATGGCGGTGAGAGAAATTACATACTGGCCACAGTCTCATTGTTTTTGGCGATTTATAACTTGTTTGTGCACCTACTACATTTATTTATGATGCTTAATGGGCGTCGTGATTAAGTATGATTGACCTAAAACTGATTCGAAGTCAAATTGAAGAAATCGCCAGTCGTCTGAAAGCTAGAGGCTACTTACTTGACGTAGCTGCCATTAAATCCCTTGAAGAAAAAAGGCGCGACTGTTTAAAGCATTGTGAAGCACTTCAAATGCAGAGGAATCAGCTGGCTCGAGAAATTGGTGTTCTTAAAAAATCAGGCCAAGATGCAAATGATTTGTTAGAAAAAGCGCAAGCCATCAGTGAAGAAACCAAGCAGTCTGAACAAACTGCAAAGTCTTATGCCATACAATTAGATGAGATATTGAGTTACGTACCAAATATTCCTCATGAATCTGTGCCTCAGGGACTGAGTGAAGCAGATAATGTCGTCGTTAGACAGTGGGGCAAGGCTCCTGATTTTGATTTTGAAGTTAAGGACCACGAAGCATTGTGTCAGATCAATGCTCAGATTGATGTCGAGACTGCTGCACGTCTATCTGGTAGTCGTTTTATGGTTCTCAAATCTGAGATCTCTAAATTACATCGTGCATTGAGTCAATGGATGCTTGATGTTCATACAGAAGAACATGGCTATACGGAATACAACGTGCCTGTACTCTCTAAACCAAGCACACTTTATGGAACTGGCCAACTGCCCAAATTTCGAGAAGATTTATTTGTTACCAATGATGAACGCGAACTTATGCTGATCCCTACTGCTGAAGTTCAATTGGTTAACTTAGTTGCTGATCAGATTGTCGCTAAAGAATCATTGCCAATGGCATTCTGCTCGCACAGTTTGTGTTTTAGAAAGGAAGCTGGCTCTTATGGCAAAGACACCAAAGGTATTTTTAGAATGCATCAGTTTGAGAAAGTTGAACTTGTTAGAATTGTAGAGCCCGAATCCTCATATGACGAGTTGGAGAAAATTACTCAACACGCAGAAAATATACTGAAAAAGCTCAATCTTCACCACCAGGTCGTTTCATTATGTACAGGTGATCTAGGATTTGCGGCAACAAAAACTTATGAAATTGAAGTTTGGATACCAAGTCAGAAAGCCTATCGCGAAATTTCTTCATGTTCAAACACGGAGGCATTTCAGACAAGGCGAATCAAAGCTAGGTTTAAAAATGATAAAAAGCAATCTGTTTTTATGCATGCACTCAATGGTAGTGGTGTTGCTGTAGGACGTTTGCTCATAGCACTTCTTGAGAACAATCAACGTCCAGACGGTAGCATCTCTATTCCAACTGTTTTACAGCCTTATATGGGCAATAAAGAGTTCATACTGCAACCTAAGCATCGTATGACTACTACATAAAAATAAGTATGGTATTTTCGGTTTACTAGATTATTCCCGTTTCTTACATATTACTATTTTGTACTATAGTTTGGATGCCTACCAGAGAATAATATTATGTTTGGTTCTATATGGTTTGTGTTATATGACTCATCTTAAAAGGATACGATACTTTTATTGATAAGGGCTCGGTTGGAATTATTTAATTTTTGATAACGTCTCTGATGCCTCAATAGATCGCTTAGTCTCACAAATCTTACCAACTGTTTCATGAATAAATCAAAAGGTAATGTCAAACGATTCAGCAAATAAAACTGTCCCTACTGAGGCTATCGAACTTGATTCTTACATACACTTAATGATCTATTACGTAATGCTATATATTTTTATACAATAGCCTAATGCCCTATTTGTTGCCACTCTATTTTAGATTATTTTTCTCCAACCAAAAATTATAAATTCTTTATGTATCTATTCCTTGATTATTTATAAAACGTTCTTGAGATTTCGGTCATCGATATATTTATCATGCAAATGACAAATCGCTATTTTTAACATCTACATTTACTATTCCTATGATATGATTTAATACTATGGTGCTTTCCAACGATGAGTCCACTGCTCATTCTTTTTTGTGAAATCTTTAATAAAGACTATTTTATTATGCCCTCCTGCATTCAGAAATAACCTTTCTACTTGTAGTATGTGTAGTTTCAGTATTGCAAAATTGTTGTATGCATATGCTGTTTTTGAAATATCATTGCGATTCTCCCATTGCTCTTCACTGAATCCACTGCACAGTTCCACGCATTCTGTCCCTGGTTTTATGTCTGATGCGTAGCAAACTTTTGACATATTCTGCATTGTATCCCAAGTTTTTTTATTCTCTTCAGTATTGTGTAAAATTTGGCATTTTGATTGGATCTGTATTTGTGTTCTTTTTTCTCTGCACCAAAATAACAAGCTTACACTTGGATTTTTTTTCAGGTGAATGACTTTTGGAGAACGGTTGTCAGTATGACAATACAAGATGTGCTGTTCTAAGTCTATTCTACGAGGAATCATCATAATTGACCTTGGGGTCTTGTCGCTAGAGTAGTGTAAGCTCATTGTGTGGTAATTGCTTTTTCTAGATCGGATCCCTTCCTTGATTTTTTTCCAACAATCTTCAAGTATCTGCATTGGTTCATTGTGCATATTCTCTCACCATTAACCTATAATTTCTGAGTCTATATTATCTTTACTTTATCATATTTACAATAACTTTAATTGTATTTTATTTACGATATCAAATAAATCCTTGTTTCTATCTATTTAATATCCATTACTTCATATGGATATGATTAGTTTTTTAAACTCTTAAATACTCTATATTGTCTATAATGAATATTTCAATTTATTCACTAGGTTGTACTGAATCAGGAATCTTCTAATTCACTAAAATACTTGATATTTCTCTAAAAAATATCAGGTCCATTTGACAGCTTCATTAGATCATATTATTTATTTTAGAAATTGTGCTGATTGAAGTATTTAGAAAAGCGACTGCGCTCATTTATTCAGTCGGTTTTGGCGCTATTACTTGTCTCTGCCCATTGCCATCCATAGCACTGACTACCCCTTCTGCCTCCATTTTCTCAACCATGATTGATGCCCTATTATACCCTATTCTAAATCTTCTTTGTACGCTGGAGGTTGATACTTTTCTGCTTGTGGTTACAAAATCAACAATTTGATCATATAATGCTTGATCTTTACCTTTTTTAGAGTCCATATTTGTCACCATATCAGCTTGTGGTGAGTCCGGTGTGTCTGGCTTATTTAATTGAATGAAATTCGGGCTACCGTATGATCTTAAATGCCTGACCACGCCTGCCACAGCTTCATCCGAAACAAACGCTCCATGACAGCGCATAGGTTGACCGGCTCCGGGTGATAAGTACAGCATGTCACCAAATCCGAGTAATGATTCCGCGCCTTGTTGATCAATGATTGTTCTTGAGTCAATCTTAGATGAGACTTGAAAGGATATTCTAGTGGGGATATTGGCTTTAATTAATCCAGTTATGACATCAACAGAAGGTCTTTGTGTTGCTAAAATTAAATGAATTCCAGCGGCCCTAGCCTTTTGTGCTAATCTTGCGATCAATTGCTCTACTTTTTTACCCACCATCATCATCATGTCTGCAAACTCATCTGCAATCACAACTATGTATGGTAAATGCTCGTGGAACTCAACATCGCCATTTTGATTCTTGCCTTCTGTTATTTCAACATTTGGCATTGTTTTTACTTTCGCATTGTACCCACTGATGTTCCTGACGCCAAGCTCAGCCATTAATTTGTATCTTCTTTCCATCTCATTGACACACCAGTTTAACCCATATGATGCATCGTTCATGTCAGTCACAACTGGAGTCAATAAATGAGGAATGCCTTCATATACAGCAAACTCCAGCATTTTTGGGTCGATCAGTATCAATCGCAAATCCTTTGGTTCTGTTTTGTACAATAAGCTCAGAAGCATAGTATTAAGTCCGACTGATTTTCCCGAACCCGTTGTACCTGCAACCAATAAATGTGGCATTTTAGCCAGATCAACCACAACTGGATCTCCGCTAATATCCACTCCCAGTGCTAAGCATAACGCTGATCTAGACATTTGAAATGCATTGGATTCAAAAATTGTCTTCAAGCTTACTGTTACTCTATTCTTATTGGGTATCTCTAAACCAATATAGCTCTTCCCTGAGATTACCTCAACGACTCTTAAGCTCGCTACAGATAGCGATCGTGCCAAATCTCTTGACAATCCTGTTATCTTGCTTGCCTTGGTACCCGGTGCTGGTTGTATCTCAAATCTTGTTATGATTGGCCCTAATAGTATGTTCATTACTTTAGCTATGACGCCAAAATCTTTGAGTTTGGCTTCGATTGCTTGTGCCAATAGCTGTAGCTTTCTTGGGTCTTCTTTGATCCGTTCACTCGCTTTGTCTTGATTGAGCAAATCTAGTGATGGTTTAATTTCCTCACTATTAACATTATTCATTGAATTTCTATTGACCTCTCTTTCTCTGTTGATACTGCTTGTGGTGTGTGTTGTTTCGCTTATCGCAGCCCTTTTGGTTAGATTTTCTTGAGGTTTTATCTCTGTATTTTCATACTTTACTCTTGTCATATCAGGCATAATTGGTGCTGTTCTCGTAGGCAAAATAGGATCTTTTCTTGCTGGAAAGATTTGTGATGTTGTTTTTTTGTCTTTAAGTTTACTTTCCTCCAGTATTTCGTTTCTATTTTCCATTTTTGTCATTGGCGTACTGATTTCTGAATTCTTTGCAGTTGTATGGTGTTTTGGTTTTTCAGACAGTATTTCATCATCTGATTCTCCGATTGTTTTCTCTATTTTTCTTCTTAGCATTCTTTGAGTCATCCACTGCCAGATTTTTTGCTTTTTTTCTTGTGCTGTGTTTAATATGAAATTTCCAGCTTTGATAAGGTGTTCATTGTAGTAGCCTTGTAACAACAAACCCAATATACTCACTAGTATTAGAAAGGTTCCCGTATGATCAAAATATTCGAATAGAAAACTGTCTATTCTTGAGCCTATCAATCCACCTGCTGTGAATATTGGCATTTCTTGTCTTATCGGAATGAATAAGTTCAATATGCTAATGAGTATAATGGTCGATAAAATGATTGTAGTGCACTCTTTTACTACTGTATTGCTTTTATCTGTGAATGTTTTTGCTGAAAAATATCCCATTAATGGCGGTATTAAGAATGCCCCGTAACCCAATACTATGGTTAACATCTGGGCGATCTCGAATCCGACTGGGCCAACAGTGTGAGCAATGAAGCCATTTTCAGTTGATGAGACTGTTGGCCTTAACATATAGTCATACAGCGCAATTGCAAGAAATATGCTCCCTGTTAACCATGATATAGAAATTGATGTTCTATACTGCTCAAAATTCTTTTCTTTCATACTGTTTTCCCCCTTAGTATCATCCTACCGCTGTACGAGAATAAAATCAATGCAAAGTTATTCGAAAGGTTCTTGCATACGTATTTTTATTATTGTATAATTACAAAAAATTTACGGATAATGCTATGCAAGATAAGATACACTCAAAAATTGTCGAAGCCAACGTAACTTGTGCTGGATGTGGTAATAAAATGACCTTGAGAGGAGCTTTCCGCGAGAGCAAATTCATAGTAGAAAGTTGCTTTAAATGCCATAGTGCTTATACTGGAAAGCGACAAGTATCTGATACTGGTGCCGTTGAGAAATTCAACAAGAAATTTGGTGGCTTTTCTAGCTTTAAAAATATCAAAAAGTAAGTTTCTGTTAGCTTGTTATATCCAGTACTTTTAAGAGCGTCATACGCCAAAGATCTCGTGTCATTCACCTAAAATATTTTATTGATTTGTTTACTTTTTGATGTATAAGCAGTCATAATATAAAAACGATAACCGGTTTAAAAGTGTCTCAGTCCGTTTGTGGCCATAGCCCTAGACGGTGTAGACATCTTTAGATGTTGATTTAAGAAGACATCCACATTGATGTGCGTAAGATTACAAATATTACATACCGATCAGAAGAAGCTCCCCGCTAATAATGAAAAAATTTTCTCTTGTCTTTTCAGTGCGTTTTTCGATGATCTGTTAGAATTTTCTGCAAATCCAATTGAACTTTTCGTCGGATGTCCGTAGAATTTTAACGCGCTTGATGCCAGTAACTACGACTGTTCATTGAGCGATATTATTTCGCGTAAAATCAATCAATTCTCACAGTAGTTTGACTGCATCAAGTCATAATCTAGCAATCCACAACAAAGTCTACTATAGCGTCCTTAATTAAAATGCCTATCATACTGAATCTAATCACTTGGAGATATTGTTCTGAGAGTCTCATTACGAGTAACAACCTTGTTTTTGTATCTGCACTCATTAAATATTGCTATTCTTTTCCATTACAGTAGTTGTTTCTTTAATTCGCTTTTATATCGCTTCCTACACAATCCATGTGTTCAATAAAGATTGAGAATTGCTCTTCTCCTAAATATTCACTTACATTGAGTTTAAAGTATACCTGATAGTCTTCGTTTGTTTCTATGTTATTATAGTCTTTTTCTGTACAAAAAAACCACATTGCATTCACTTTCATTTTTTCTCCAGTGCTCAATGTGAGTTTAATGTGCTTTTCCTTGATTAATCGTTTACTAATCACCGTCATCTTTTTTTCAAAAATTGGCTCCTCATATCCTTGGCCCCATATACCGTATGCATCGATTGCTTTTGCTGTTTCTGTGTTCATCTCTTCGTTTTTTAGAACACCGTCAGTGTACAATACCGGTGTGAATAATGCTTCATCGTACTGCTTGATTTCTGCATCAAACATTGCTGAGAACGTTTCCAAATCTTTTTTTAGAATACTCATCCCAGCGGCCATAGAATGCCCACCAAACTTTTTCAATATATTATTTTTTTCTGATATTTTAGCCAAAGTATCGCGCAAATTAATGCCCTCTATGGATCTTCCTGAACCTTTTATATACCCATCATCATCTTCTGCAAAAATGATACAGGGTCGGTATTTTTCTTCTTTTATCTTAGATGCCACGATACCGATGATGCCTTGATGCCAGCTTTTGTCGTACAACACAATGCCGTGCTTGTCACTTTTTGCCATCTTTCTTAACGCATCTGTTTGTATCTCGTTCTGTTTTAACTTCCTCGTTGTATTATGATTCTTTAATATATTTGCTAACTCCTCTGCTTCTCCCTCTGATTCACTCAATAAGCACCTTACCCCTACTGTCATATCATCCATTCGACCAACTGCATTCAGTTTCGGTGCGACCTTAAATGCAATATCGGTCGTTGTTATATCCGCGAGCTTGCTTTTCTCATCGCTCAATAATGCCTCAAGCCCAATCGACATTCTTCCTTCTCTTATTTTTCTAAGTCCATGTGATATCAGTATTCTATTGTTTTTATCAAAAGGAACACAATCTGCGATTGTTCCCAATGCTACAAGATCAAGAAATTGCATAAAGTTTGGTGCTGCCTTTTCAAACATACCCTGCTCTCTCATTTTTTGCCTCAATGCCAGTAATACGTAAAAAATCACTCCCACACCAGCGGTTGCCTTTGATTGAAACTGATCTCCTGGCAATTGCGGATTGATTATCGTGGGTGTATTCGGCAGATGATTGCCTGGCAAATGATGATCTGTTATGATTACTTTTAGGCCTTTTGATATCGCATAATCAACACCCTCAATACTCGTAATACCATTGTCAACTGTTATCAGCACTTCTGGTTTGTCCTTTCTTTCCAGAGCTTGTTTCACGATATTTAAACTTAAGCCATAACCAGATTTAAAACGGTTTGGAATTAAATAATCTACATTTGTGAATCCCAGTGCTCTTAAGCCCTTTATTGCAACCGTACTTGCAGTTGCTCCGTCACAATCATAATCACCAATGATTAGGATATTCTTTTGTTCTCTTCTATATCGAATTAATTCGTCAGTTGTAATTTCAATATTTTTTAATGCTTGAGGTCTTAGTAAATCTTCCAGCTCGTATTCTATATATTGACAATTTCTGTTGCCAATTACTCTATCTAAAACGGGGTGTAAATCTCTGTTTTTAATCTTTTTTTTGTGACCCTCGTGCCTGATGACTGTTTTCCTTAACATGCCTCAACCCTTTCTCTTATGTACTGATATTTATCGTCACGTACGATTACTCTTCTACTAGATGTAAACTGTCAATTTTTGTGCTCTCATTCAATAGATACTCCATCAGCTTGGTTATTTTTTCAAGTTCACTTACCCGTCTATTATTGATAACTTGATACATTTTTGATGGTGGCATGTTGTGAGAATCTTCTCTTGCCTCTGTTGTAAAAATCCAATTCACCAGTGATTCTTTTTGCACACTGGCCACTTGATCTGGTATGTATGCGTCTCTGTTGTCTTTGATCAGGTTGCTCTGCAGTATATGACCACTTTCAGCGGAATCATTGTCTGTTTTCCATCCCGATAATTCAACTGCTTTTTTAAGTGCCCTCTGTATGCATTTGAATCCATAATCATTGATGCAGTTGATGATTCTACTCACAGCTTTTTTGTTGTTTTCTGGGATGAGATTTTTTAGCATTCTGGATGGTCTGTAGTACATAAATGCATCTGCAATCCCTGGCAATGACATCGCGCTGTAAGCCAGTTTAACTCTTGTAGAAAAATTTATATTGTTTTTAAGTTTGTTAAATACTTTCTTAGAAAATATCCCGCCCAAAGAATGCCCCATAATTACCATCTGTGCATTTTCATATTTCTTCAAAAGCAATTTTGCACATTGATAGTAATCCTGAGTAATGTCATCCTGACTCAATGGCTGAGGATCATACTTCATAGGTAGGTTTTTCTCGTCACTATTATTGATTACACCAAACGGATTGAACCTTGACAAGAGAACTTTTGTCGTTTGTTTTTGTATTGCTTTTTTTGTTGCATAAGCACACTCAATTGCTCTTTGCCTGCAACTGAATAAATGTGAGTTGCTACCTGATATGAAAAACACTATCATATTGATTGTTTTTTCTATTGGTTTGCTATCAGTGATACTGAATAGAGGAATGCTCATTCCTTGAATTTCATATTCGCCACTTCTGTCTTTTGGGCTTGTCCATGTGTTAATATGATTGATTAGTCTTTTATTTTTACATCCCAAATGTACTTTGTGCCAAATTTTTTTACCATTGGACTCTATTTTCTCCAATAGCGGCATTCTCTCAACTTCTTGATTTGGTTTGATTAAGTACTCAGTTACAATTTTTGACATTAAGTTTTTCAAAGATTTCATATAAGTTTCTCTTTTGTCTCATGGTCACGTGAATATATTAATATGAAACACCATTCATATCAAGACGACTATTGATTTTTTGGAGTGTCCAGCTCACCCAGTCTCTTTCATGGTTTAATGTACTACTTTTTTTGTTTTTCTTACTTTTTTTATTTGTTAGTTCATCTGCATTAAGATGATTCACTTGCAAGCTATTTTGTACGAATGATGCGGTAATATAGGACATCGTTGATAAAAATCCTAGGTATTTTTTCCAGCCTGTAAAATATACAAATGCATTCATGACTCCTCTAATTCCGAGAAGCCCTATTCTCAAAGTAGTTAAAGCCTTTCTGACCAATGCATTCCCAGGTATATTAT
This sequence comes from Pseudomonadota bacterium, assembly GCA_036121365.1. Taxonomy (GTDB): domain Bacteria; phylum Pseudomonadota; class Gammaproteobacteria; order Comchoanobacterales; family Comchoanobacteraceae; genus UBA7916. The sequence continues at coordinate 12,986 of JAZAFR010000031.1, forward strand.
GAAAAAAATACCTTTTTGCCATAAATGACTCTTTGTTTTCATTTTCAAATCTGCGAAAATTATGCCCCCATAACAAAACTCTTTCAAAAAATGTACATGCAGCAAAAAGAAAACTTGCTATCATGATATTTGCCGTGCTGATTTGTATCATCTGTATTTGTGTCAATATTAACATGAGTCCTAATAGTACTTTAAAGTCCCCATATGCATATAAGAATGCCCCTATGCTGACTCCTGATGTCATTAATATTGGGTTTTTGATGTATTCTCCCAGCCAGATTTTGATCTGTGTTGGGTTCTTTTTTTCAGATCGCTCTTTATGCTTCTTCTCACTGTTAGCGCTTGATCCGTATATATAATGAACAAAATTTGTCAGATATGTCATGCCTTGTGCGATTAAACCTGATGAGACGAAATAGACGTTGTAAAAAGTTACTACGATTAATGGCATTTCTATGCCCATTCCAATCAATGTGTTTTGCTGAATCAATGTCATGTTGTGAATGCTTGTATATACATCAATCATGGCAAAGAATATAATACTTGTCATACAGGCTGATTTGATCAAGTCTTCTATGCTCTGTTTTTGACTTTTGTTATTTACTTTTAGTGCTTTAGGGTTTGTGATCATTTGCATATTGATCAGCTCATTGGACATTGCAAAAAGCATAGCGCTAATCGCCAATACAATGGATATTCCACTTGACATATTCAATATGCCAAAAAATAGTGTGTATAAATTGATGATAGCATATATCGATAATGCTGAGTAATAGCACAGGAAACTGATTTCACATATGCTTTTGTATGCTTTATTTTCTATTAGGCCTCTATGATTCATCAGCTTTCGCTTTTCCCTCTTTTTCAATTGATAGGTAACAATTTAACCCATTTTTTTTTCTTATTCAACCAGATCCATTTTATACATAATTTTAACATCTTAATCTAATCAGGTCATCATTATCACACTTTTATTGTTGTTTTTTTCTTATTGGTGTGTTTTTAACTTAAAACTCTTGTAATTTTGACTATTTTATTAGATAATTTCATTTTTAAAATTTATGTTTACTTATGGTTAAAAAAGATGTAATGGTGTTTGAAGGGGTTGTTTTGGAAGCAATGCCGAATACGACATTTAAAGTACAACTCGAGAATAAACACGTCATCACTGCTCACATTTCAGGAAAAATGCGTAAGAACTACATTCGTATACTAACCGGTGATGATGTTACTGTCGAAATGACCCCGTATGATTTAACCAAAGGCAGGATCATCACTAGACATAAGCATAAAAAAAGTGCATCAGCTGAGACACCAGCACCAGAATCTGAGAACCCTACTAAATAATTCTCCCAACTTTTGGCTCTTACACTGAGCAGTAAGTGATTAAAGGACATGTCAAACAGAAATGCTTCTGTCCGGAGTGTTCTCAGATGTTACGTTAGGCTAAAATTTAAGCGGGTTGGAAAGAGCAAAACTCTCTGTTGAATGTTTTTAAGCTAACGGCGCATGTACTGCTCTACTCCACTTTTATCTCTGCTTGGTGCACGAGGATTAATCTTGTTATATAATCTTTAGAAAATAACAATTTTTATATCATGAAAATTGACTATTTATTGATTCTAGAGAGCCTTATTCAAATTCAATTCATAAATATAAATCTTCTCTTCTTATTTAAGGATATTTAATCGTCAGCAATCTATATTAAATATGAGTGCAGTGCTGCCAATATCATCGCTAGATCTGACAACACTTCGATTATATCTTCTGCACTTCTTGGACTTTAATTCGTTTAATGTGAAGCCAGTTTCTTGCTTCTAATTCCATTTTTTCTTGAAGAGCTCAATTTTACTTTGCCTTTATGCAATGATAACGTTGCAACCTCTCCCACTTTGATTGTCCCCTCAAGAAGTGCATCGGCGATTGGCTTTTTCACATCACTATTGATCAGCCTTGCCATTGGTCTAGCACCCATTTTTGGGTCATACCCATTTTTACATAAATATTCTTTAACTTCCTGTGTTACAACCAAATCTATGTTTTGCTCGTTCATTTGAACTTCAAGCTCACTGATGAATTTGTCTACAATTTGTCTAATGTTTTCAATGCTTAATTGATTGAATTGTACAATCCCGTCTAATCTATTTTTAAACTCAGGTGAAAATGCAGCTTCAATCGCTTTATTCACTCCTTGCTTTTCTTTTCCTTCGCTAAAACCCATTGAGTTTCTGCACTGCTCTTGGGCGCCACAGTTACTTGTCATTACAATGATAACATGTCTAAAATCTGCTATTCTACCGGTGTTGTCTGTGAGCTGACCGTAATCCATCACCTGCAGTAGTAGATTCAATAGATCTGCATGAGCTTTTTCAATTTCATCCAATAATAATACTGAATATGGATGTTTTATGATTTGTTCGGTTAATTGTCCGCCATGATCATAACCCACATAACCTGCTGGGGCTCCAATTAATTGTGATGATGAATGCTTCTCCATATATTCTGACATATCAAACCTCAGTAGTTTTAAATTCAGAATGGATGCCAACTGCTTTGCCAATTCTGTTTTACCAACACCTGTTGGACCTGCGAATAGAAAACTACCAATTGGTTTATCTGGATCCGAAAGACCTGATCTTGACAGCTTAATTGCTGTTGTTATATTGTTGATGGCACTGCTTTGACCATATACAAGCATATTTAAATCTCTTTCTAGATTCTGTAACAGTGTTTTATCAGATGCTGTTATATGCTGTGGTGGTACTTGTGTTAAGCTTGAGATTATTTTCTCAATATCTCTGACATCGACTTGTGCTTTTTTGTCATTGTTTCCTACTTGTAGCTTTTTAGCAGAACCTGCTTCATCAATGATATCAATCGCTTTATCTGGAAGAAAACGATCATGCATATAGCGATTTGATAAGTCTATCGCTGATTTTAGAGCTTGCATTGAATAATGGACATTGTGATGTGTCTCAAATTTACTTTTAAGTCCTTTTAAAATATTCAATGTCTGTTCTTTTGATGGTTCTTTGACATCAATTTTTTGAAATCTTCTTGATAATGCATTGTCTTTTTCAAAAAGCTGACGATACTCTTGATAAGTGGTGGCACCAATACATCTTAAATTGCCTCGTGTTAATAAGGGTTTTAGTAAGTTTGCCGCATCTACCGACCCACCTGATGCACTACCTGCACCAATGATTGAATGTATTTCATCTATGAATATAATGGCATCCTTTCTCTTCGTTAGATCCTGTAATACTGCTTTAAATCTTTTTTCAAAATCTCCTCTGTACTTAGTTCCCGCAAGAAGAGAACCTAAATCAAGAGAATATACTTTAGAATTTTGTAAGCTCTTATGTGCTGTTTTATTGACAATTGCTCTGGCTAGACCTTCTGCTATTGCCGTCTTACCGACTCCAGATTCTCCTACCAATATAGGATTGTTTTTCCTTCTTCTGCATAATATTTGCTCCAATCTTAGTATTTCATCATCTCGGTTAAAAACAGGATCTATTCGGCCACAAATGACTTCATCATTTAGGTTGATTGCAAATGATTCAATTGATGTTTCGCTTTGTGGTGCTTCAAACTGTTGTTCAAAAAAGTTTCTCTCTTCTATTTGTGTTGGGTCAATGACATCAAATGTCTGTTTGTCTTTTGATATAATTTGATTCAATATTACTTTATTCACGCCTTCTTCATGAAGTACAAAAAATGCCTGTGAGTCAACTTCACTTAACATCCCAGCTAAGACGTGTACCCCATTGATTTCGGTTGCCCCCACTGTTTGAGCATGAAATATGGCTCTTTGGATGACCCTCTTAAACGCATCATTATGTTCAAGCTGCAATTCTGACAATTCATCTCCATCTTGACTACTCTCTTTCTTTAAGTAAGTGTTTAGATTTTTTCTGATATTTTCTATATCAACACCCAAGCTTAGTAACACATCTCTAGCTTCACCATTGTCAAGTAAAGCGATCAGAAGGTGTTCCAATGTAATGAATTTACTTTTTAGCTCACGTGCAATTTGATTGGCTTGGTTGAGTGATCTTTCGAGATTTTCTGAAAACATTTTAGACTCCATTTTGTGCTGGAGGTTGTATAGGCTTGTTTTTATTTTTTGTCTAATTTTTTTTAAACTTTCTTCTAAATCCATATTTATATATGTTTTTTAAAATATCGAATATCTGACTTTCAATCTTTTCTATGGTTTGTTCTTGCTCGATTTTTATTTCTTGCATAAATTTACAAACTCATTTTTTCCCAATACACTCCACACTATCATAAATGGATAAAATATTTATCCGCTAAACCCTCGATTTTGTTGCATTGATTTCTTCTGTTCCTCCCTTCTCACTTGACTTTTGTCGATGCCCTCGAGATAGTTGTGTCTGACGGTGATAATGATACTCTAATTTAAATCATTTTAGATATTCTATTTTTGGTTCTAGTTTATGTTCTTAGACTAGGACTCCTACCTCCTTGCATCAGTTTCCCCACTTCATGCCATTTGTCTACTAACTCTTTACTACACTGTTTAAATTCTCTCTCACGATCTTTGTATATATTCTCTCTTGTTTTTGTACCAAATGATTCTGCATGTTTTCTTTTCCATACTTTTTTTTCATTATTTCCAGCGAAATCTTTAACATCTGAATCATGTTGTATGAAATCTAATTCTTTTACAAAGTCATTTACACTCCCACCCCGAGCAGCAACAGTTCTACATTTTTCTAAATTAAACTGCTTTGCTATTTCCAATGCCAAAGGTCCACAGTTTATCCCGTCCTGCTGAATTCTTGTAACCATTCCTCTCTCATCCACCAGGCAGTTGTAGTCACTTTTTCTAGAATTGATAATGACTTGTTTTCCTAGATCATTTTGCATTGCATCACTGATATATTCTTGAATTTTATTTGCATCGCCACCTTTAGGGTTACTTTGATCAATGGTTATTAAAGTATATCTTCCATCTTGATCTCGATATAATGATCCAGCAATGTAATGTTGATTTCTTAAAAATACAAATGGTGCGGCCATTTCCCCTTCACTTTTAAACTTCTTAGTGAATCTCTCTTTTGATTCTCTTGTAATTGCACTGTAATCCTCATGGTCACACATAAAGTCAATCCCTACTTGATTTAACTCCTGTATAATGACGGATGCAGGAAACATCGATAAACTATTATCTTCTAGCTCTTGATTAATCTGTCCTAGCGTCGTAATCTTATCCAAAGTATTTTTTAGCGATTTCATTTCTTTATATAATTTAAATTCTCCTTCACCTCTCACAATTTGTTCCTCAGTTGTGTCTCTGTATTTAATACCCAATCGCAATTCTAATATTTGTAACTGCTCTCTAGCACTCATGCCATCTCTTTTAATCATCCACACTCTTTCATTTCTCTCTTTATCTATATCACTTTCTATTACTCTCAATATTCTCTCAATACTTTCTTGATTCTCAGTTGTCATATCAGGATAATTCAAATAGTTTTTTAATTTCGCACTGATTGCCAATAATACACGTTCTTCTCCTAATTCGTCGGCCCTCAAAAAATCTTGTGCGTTTTTTCCTCTGTTTTCTTGTAATTCACTGGCAAGTGTTTGGCATTCTTCTTGTGCATCTACCATCCTCCTAAATTGATCTTGATTTACATCATTTATAGTTAATGACCACAATCTATTTCTTTGCTTTTTTCTGGGCCATTTCATCTTTTCTGGACTTTTTCTTTTGCCTATATGTTTTTCATCAAGGCTCGTGATGGATTCTTCTTTCTGTGCATTAGATGGTTTCTTTGATTTGTTCCAACTAGTTAATACCCCCCTCATCCTTTGAATGGCATTTCGAATCATAGAAAAAAACCAACTTATATTTGTTCTGCGTATATTTTTCTTATTTTTCTTAGTTGTTGTTGACGGCTCCCTATATGTCTTTGGTGCTTCGTAAACTATATTTTTCTCTGTTGTTGTTGACGGCTTCTCATATGTCTTTGGTGCTTCGTAAACTATATTTTTCTCTTCGTTTATTCTCACCCGTCTTTTACTCACAGGTTTCTGTGCATTGATTGTTACCTTTTCAGTTTTTGGAGATATTGCTCTAAGTTTCTCCCCTTTTATTTTTTGAGGTAGTATTGGCGTTTCAGCTTTTAGTTCTTGCTTTTGATATTTGTAATATAATGTCGCAGCAACTGCTATCATAGATATTGCTATCAATATTTTGCTTCCTTCTATATCATACATTTTTACTCCTAAATACTTCTTATTGATCTTATATAGATCATACAATCCAATTTGTCAGTTTTATTTAATATTAATTTTCTGTAAGATCGTTGTCGGTTCCATTTTTTTTGTATTATCTGTTTTATGATGTTCCTCACTCTGGACATTTGCTTTTTATGATGGTAGAATAACTGACTTTTTATATATAGAAGGAAATATTAGTTTATGCCATGGGTTGAAGTAAGTCGTGCAGGAGGCGTTGAAAGTGCCATTCGACGTTTGAAAAGAGTTGTTGAAAGCAATATTATACCAAGACAATTGCGTGAAAATGAGCGGTATATTAAGCCCAATGAAAAGCGTAAGCGTGAACGCGATGCTGCTGTAAAACGATACAAAAAGAAAGCTGAAAAAGATAAGCTAAACCAAGAGCAGTACAAGCAGAGCAACAAGCTTTCAGCTGCAAGGAAAGCGAATAGTAATCGCGCTAAGAAGCGCAGGTCACGTCACGGCGAAGATTAAATTCTTTTTTGCAGCCTCTTTCATCATTGTCTTTATTTCGCCATATATCCTGATAATATTTGATATTGGTTTTTTATGACTGAAGATATATCATCTTTTACAAAGATTGTATTGTCACAAACTGACATAGTTAGTGTCGTTCAACAGTATGTTTCTTTAAAAAAAACAGGCAGCAATTATCAAGGCCTTTGCCCTTTTCACACTGAAAAAAGCCCCTCTTTTTCTGTCAACTCTAACAAACAATTTTTTTATTGTTTTGGCTGCCACGCCAGTGGCGATGCGATTAACTTCATTATGAAGCATGAGAATATGTCTTTTATGGAGGCCCTAGAGAAACTTGCGACGCCACTTGGTCTCAGCCTGCCCGTTCGCGAAAAAGATCAACGTCAAGTTGATAAGAATGTTTACAAGTTGATGCGAGATATGGCTTTGTCTTGTAAACATGATTTATTGTGTAAGGGTCCTCAATATCACTATTTGTTGAAGCGAGGCATCACTGAGCAGACTATGACAAAATTTCATGTTGGTTATTGTGGCTCTAAATACTTATCATGGTTTGATCAATATAAACGAAGCAACCCCAAAGATTTCCTTGATTTCGGTATTGCCTCTCAACAAAAGAGTATGTCTTTGAGACCAAAGTTTTTTAAACGTTTGATGTTCCCTATTCAAGATAGTGTTGGGAAAGTCATTGCTTTCGGTGCACGTACTTTAGATGGGTCAATGCCGAAATACTTGAACTCTCCTGAAACTGATATTTTCAAGAAACGACATTCTCTATACGGACTTCATCAATTTAAATCTCTAAAGCAGCATACGGTATATGTTGTCGAGGGATATATGGATGTTTTGTCTTTACACAGCCACAATGTCCCCAATGCCGTTGCTTGCCTCGGCACAGCCTTTACACTGTCGCATTGGAATCTTCTCAAAAAATTCGCATCGAAAATTATTTTTTGCTTTGATGGGGATAAGGCAGGGCGCAATGCTGCATGGAAGAGCTTAGAGTCAGTTTTGTCTGTCCTTGACCCTTCAATAAAACTCTATTTTTTATTTTTGCCAGATCAGCATGATCCGGATTCTTATATCCAGAAAAATGGCAAGCAATCATTTCTAAAGATATCTGAGTCAGCAATTTCCTGGATAGAATTTTTTATTATGACACAGCAGCAAAGACACAACCCCTACTCACTTGATGAGAAAGCGGCTTTCCTGGACAGCTCTCGTGCATTGATAAATAAAATGACCAACCAATCACTAAAAGATGTTGTCGCCAGTGAAATCGAAAACATACTAAAAATATCAATCAGCAAACCAGCAGCCCCCAGGCATGACAAAGCGTCTACTGACATATCTAAAATACAGACTCACTCTTCTGCGTTGCTTGCATATTTGTCTCAAAAGGATTCAGAACCGCTGTCATTTTTGAATGAGTTTGACAATATCTGTCACGATCCTGTCATTGACATCATTAATCAGTGGGTAGCCATGTTGGCAAACGAGCCAGAGTTGACTGGTGAGTCACTACTTTCCTCTTGCCAAGGTGATGATAGATATTCTCTATGTTTGTCTATAATTTCAAAGCAATCTGTTCAGTATGATATTAGATATCTGCAAATTCAAAGCCTTTCTTTGACGATCGAACTCATTGACTATTTAATACACACACAACTTTTATCTGATAAAGCCACTCATTCTGATGATGATAAAAAGTATTTACAAGCGTTAATCTTAAAAAAGAAAATGATTGAAAAAGCACGTCATGACTTACAAACTAGCATTTATGATCAATCTTGACC
>JAZAFR010000032.1:0-5320 GCA_036121365.1 Pseudomonadota bacterium
CATAGAAATGGCCAAAACGACACACCCAGCCATACTCAGTCCATGCCCCCTAAGGTCTCAGAGTGTCGTCTAAACTCTCGCCTGATTGATGAGAACAAAAATGTTTATCTTTGGCTGTACAGAAAAAAGATGCACCATCAGGCAACGATAAGTTCTGTAGTAGAGCATCAGCAAAACCTGGACAATCATTTCCGTCTATAGATACTTCGAAACAATGATTACGTTTTTCAGAATTGGCCATTTGCTCCTCTACATTACAACCACCATTGCTCCGAAAGAACTCTGGCAGACACATTGTTTTTTTGTCTACAAATTTTAATAAGTCATACATTCCAACTTCTGGACACTGCTTTAAAACTTCGCTCCAGGCGGGAGTAAAAGTCTCAATATTTTGTAATTGATATAAAAATAAGATTGCTTGATCCGAATAGGATTTACCTTCTAAACCATTTTTATGTTTCCAATCATTAAAATCACTGTATTTGATCACTGTTTGATTTACACTAATACCATACCACGCACTACCATATAACGTTTCAGGCAATACAATTAAGTTAAGAGCTGTGCAGCCACGGAATATACCCTGACCAATACTTTTAACACCCTCAGGAATCACGATCGAACCTAAGCTTGTGCAGCCACGGAATATATCCTCACCAATATCTTCAACACTCTCAGGAATCACGATCGATTTTAGGTTTGCGCAGTAAGCAAATGCATCAACACCAATACTTTTAACACCCTCAGGGATAACGATAGATTTTAAGCTAGGGCATTCACTAAATGCATGAATACCAATACTATCAACACCCTCATGAATCACGATAGATGCTAAGCTAGAGCATCTAAAGAATGCAAAATCACCAATACTTTTAACACCCTCAGCAATCACGACCGATTCTAAGCTTGTGCAGTCATAGAATGCTCCCTCACCAATACTCTCAATACCCTCAGGGATAACGATAGATTTTAAGATAATGCAGCCATTGAATGCAAAATCATCAATACTTTTAACACCCTGAGGAATCACGACCGATTTTAAGCTAGTGCAGTAAGAGTATGCATAAACACCAACACTCTCAACACCCTGAGGAATCACGACCGATTTTAAGCTAGTGCAGCGCTTGAATGTAAAATCACCAATACTTTTAACACCCTCAGGAATCACGATCGATGCTAAGCTTACGCAGTCCAAGAATGCTCTTCCACCAATACTTTCAACACTGTTAGGAATCTTGACAGATTCCAAGCTTTTGCAGTCACGAAATGCACTATCACCAATACTTTTAACACCCTCAGGAATCACTACTTCAGTTGTCTCCGCTGGCATGTTATCTCTTACATATTGCTGTGTTACTTCTGTTGTACCAATTGGAACTGTCCATACTGACATTTGATAATTCTCCTTGTATGATCATTAGATTCTGCATAGATTACAACACAAAGATTATAAAAAATAAAGTATCACCATACCAAATCTCCCCATTCTTGTATCACTTTATTCTCTATCCCACCATCAATTGATTATCAATATACTGTATCAAGGTCAGTATTTACCATGAGAATATCGCTGCACATACACAACACCCACAGCAACGGCAAGTGCTACGACACCAAAAACCTGATGCTTTTAAGCTTTGAACTTCAGTGAACAGTCTAGAAAATAAGCTTTGACTCGTTAAAATATTGACCTCAGAGGATTCGTACTCTGACAAATCTGGAATATTTAGATAGCTGACTATCTCATCCTTTATTAAATTGTCTCCTATTTTAACTTCTTCTCTGTATATGGATACCACAGTAGTTAATTTGTGGTGTAGATCTGTCCCAGCAGAAAAATGCAACATATCCTCTACTCCAACTTCTGGACATTTCTTTAAAACTACATTCCAAAATTGAGTTTAACCCGAACTACGACAAGATATACTAAAATCAATTTAAACTTCACCGAAGATCCTGTGATGCATACTGATCTATACTATTTTTACATTATTCGATCACTGTCTTACTATCTATTGATTCATATGCTTTTAGGAGGAGGGTTGGAAACCACCATTTTTCTGCATATATGCAACACCTCTTGAAATGGCTAAAACTAGACATCCAGACACACACAATACTTTCCAGGTTTGAGTATTAGAAAGCAGTTTAGCAAATAAACTTTGACTTGTTAAACTGTTTCTAGGAACATATTTTTGAGCCACCCAATCTTCCACATATAAATAACTAAGTATTTCAGATCCCAATGGGACATCTTTTCCTATTTTAGATTTTATAATCTGACTAAATTCTTCTTTACGTCTATTAAACTCGGTCGATGAGATGACAGTTGTATTTTCAATAATACCGAGACGTTTTATATTGTCTTCATCACAAAATTCATCTGGAAGAATAATAAACTTCAAGCCACTACAGCCATAAAATGCTCTGACACCAATACTTGAAACGCTCGCAGGAATCACAATTGATTTTAAGTCCTTAAACTCAGGAGTCCCTTTATCATGACTATGAAGAATATTACCATGATTTGAAGGGGTAATCGATGCTAAGTCTTCACAACCTTGAAATGGATAATGACGACCCTCAGAGAGCACAGGTGTATAGAACGCCTCCGTACTGATAGTCGTGACACTTTCAGGAATCACAACCTCAGTTGTACCTATTCGCATCATTTCTACAACAGAATTTTTTGTTATTTCTCTTATTCCATCTGCCATTACCCACCGTGTCATTTGTAGTTCTCCTTGTCAACCTTTGAATATAGCAATCGCTAAAACCACAGGCGCAACAACATCCCAGCCGTGAACGCCCAAAGTATCATGCTCCACTTCTAAATCCTAGAATGGTTGATGAGAACTAAAATGTTTATCTTTGCCTGTACAGAATAAAGGTGCACTATCAAATAACGATAAGTGCTGTAGTAGAATATCAGAAAAACCTAGCTGCTCTCTTCCTTCACTATTTTGCTATCGATTAATTGATATATCTTTTCCGTTATCAAATAATTCTTATTATGAGAAAAACTTAAATAAATCAGATGAAGTGTATACTGAATTTTAGAGTGCGCTTGCAGTTTTAATAAAAAAATATTAGGGTATTATTATATTGCCATCTACATGCATATATAAAGGAGTTAAAATTGAAACAACGTGCCTCAACGTACATATTTCTACTCGGCTTAATATCAACAGCAGGTGCCACAACAAACAACAACGCGGTTACAACACAAACAAATACAAAAAACTCACTGGTCGTAAAGGGCAATGCAAACGCAGGTTTTACATTTTCCAATACAGTTCAGCAGCAAACTTACCTTGATAATTATCCCAATGACTATGGCAATGGTCCTTTATCAAGCGCTGATTTCACGTCAACACTGATGCTTTATGACTCTGCAGATTCAGTTTCAATTCTGGATATCAGAAACACATACTTTGACAAGATAAAAACAGATACCGCAGGTATTGGGATAGTCTATCGATATAAACCCAAAAAAGGCACCCTACTCGGTATTAATGCGGCATACGATTACACTGACTATAACGGCATGTATTTCTCGCAGATTGCAGTGGGTGCTGAAACAAACTATCAGGATTTTGATGCCATTTTTAATTTTTATATACCCAAAGGTGGCTCATCAACCTATGATAAGTGGACAAGCGGATCAACATTGAGAGGCTTATACGGAGGAGATCTCACACTATTAAAAAAACACAATAATTTGCAGGCCAGCATCATGGGATCCTATCATTTTCATGATGATGTCAAAGACAACATCAGTGCAGTGACCATAGGCGGTGGCTACCATACCAGTTCAATGTTTGGCATAGGTGCCAGTTATCAATATAGGAGAGGATTGGATTCAAGTGACACTGGATACAAGCTCTACACGAAAATACCATTATTTAGAAGCACACAAAGAAACAACCACAATGAAGACATGTACGCACCAGCAAGAAGACAGCTAGGACCAGTTATCCAGTATGTAAAAGATGATGCCTGTGAAGACAATGGATTTGAAACATTCGCTGCATACGGAATCAATCATTGTGGCGGACTAAACCCATTTGACTCTGCATATTTAAAATCAGGCTTATCACTACGTGAGCGAATAAAATTAGGAGAGAATTTGATTGATATGTCAGGGAGAGATTTCGTTGCAAAGACAAAAAAAATCTACCATATCACCAGTCCAACACACTTTAAAAGCATCACAATAGAACCAGGTTCAATGGTAATCATTGGCCCAAATGTGCAACTATTCACAACCGGAACATTCACATCTGGCTCAGAAACTGGCAGTACAAATCCAGCATTGATACTCAGTGAAGCATCATTGCGTAGCTACGCACTCAATACCAAGGCATCTGGCTTGAGCTCAATGGCGAAAAAATTTTCAGATTATACCAACTCCTACACTAATTTGGGATCAGCCATTATTGTGACAAGTACGGCAGGCTCCTTGAATGCAGCCACAGCGTCAACAGACACAACAAGAGTACAGGAAAACATACAAACAGCTGACTTTTATGCCAATTATTTTCACGAACTCACGCACACTGCAAGTGCCCAAGGCTCTCGAACAACGACCATATCACCTAGGAGCGGGGCAACAAACCCACTGATAAAAAAAATGACTCAAATAGGAAGTGGTACCAACGCTGAAGACAACACCATCATTAACTCAGTACACAATACACTGATAGACGGTCCGACCTTGGTGACGATGGGAGCAAATAACTGGATCAAAGACAGTGTGATTAAGGCAAATAAGCAGCTTGCGATTTACGGAGGGGTAACGAGTTTGGAAGCAAACATCATTAAATCACCCGCCTTAGCAAATTCCACAATTGAAATGGCTTTTGGCGCCCAAGTGCTTGCTTATGCCAATACCATGGTTTCAAATGATGTTTACAAAGACCACGTCACGCTAAAACTGCCAACCAGCCATCACCAAAACAGTAAAGCGGAAATTACGAAAGATCATATCGATATCAATAATACTGTTGCTCAGAACTATAGATGGGCCAATCAACAACTATTAAGCAATTTCAATGTTTATTATACGACCAATGGGGTTAGAAACAGCATCATCAACCTCATGGACCAACACGGAGTTGGACTTGGATATGAAATCAGTTCGGTTAACGACAAAGTGATTCTTGGATCATATGCAAAAAACTCCTCAGATACAATCAATTGGACCTTTGGTGGTATGGACTTAAGTGATCTTTCGGACACTGGGTACCGAGCGACTGCATCAGAACACAGTGATCACAACATACAAAACATGTCAATTTTTATTGATGGATTTACAGAT
>JAZAFR010000033.1:0-119777 GCA_036121365.1 Pseudomonadota bacterium
GCGAAGACAGCGCTCAGGAGTTATTTTCAAACAGGCCTCAGGCATTGACGAGTTTGCGGGGGGACTAATCAAGCAAGAGGCCCTAGTGTTATCAAATATAATTATAGGGCTGAAAAGAGACGGTGTATTGAACAAGTTAGAAGGCCATTGATTGGGTGATTGTAGGTCAAGTAATAAGAGATGTATTTCCAATTGACAAAAGCAAAGTTTTTATCTAGGCTTGTGTGTATTGAGCAGAGCCTGAGCAGATGATCAGAAGTGCAAATAAAATGGTGATACGGCAGTGAACATGTCATTGGAATTAGTGCTTACCGTTTTGGTAGGCTTTATTATGGCATGGGCAGTAGGAGCCAATGATGTTGCCAATGCCATGGCAAGTACAGTGGGATCAAAAACACTGTCAGTGCGAACGGCAGTCATAGTGGCTGCAGTCTTTGAGGCCATAGGTGCCATATGTGCCAGTGGTCAGGTGACCAATATGATTCGTTATGGAATCATAGATGTTCAAGTATTTTCCAATCAGTTAGACCATTTCGTGGTGGGGATGTTGTCAGCACTGATGTCAGCTGCATCTTGGTTATTAATTGCCACGCATTTTGGGTGGCCAGTATCAACCACTCACAGTATCATTGGAGCGGTATTGGGTTTTGGGGTGGTGAGTATTGGCATGAGTCATATTTTGTGGTGGAGTGTTGCGAAGATACTGCTGAGCTGGGTTTTGACGCCATTGTGTGCAGTGTTTGTTAGTTATTTCACATTTATATTGATAGGGAGATTGATTTTTTCAGCAAAAGATCCAATTGCACAAGCAAATTGGTTGATTCCAACGTGTATGATGCTACTGGTGTTTATTTTCAGCGGAGTGACTATTTTTCAAGGGTTGGATGTGATTGGAATTGAGATGGACGCATGGAAAAGGCAAGTGCTTATCGTTTCAATGGGAGGGGTGTCATTTGTGATTGGTTGGTTGTACACGCACAAGAAGCTCAAAAAAACCAAAAAATTATCTCGAGAAAAGCAGTTGAACGCTGTGGAAAAAAAGTTTGCAATCTTATCGATCATGACTGCTGCTAGTATGGCTTATGCACATGGGTCAAACGATGTTGCCAATGCGATTGGTCCAGTTGCGGCGGTGGTGCAGGTATTACAGACACAGTCATTGACAGAAGGTTCAGTCATTCCGACATGGGTGGTTTTTTTAGGTGCTTCTGGTATTGTGTTGGGGTTGATGATGTACGGCTATAAGATTATGGAGACAGTAGGGTCAGGTATCACACAGCTGACACCTAGTCGGGGATTTACAGCGCAATTTTCAACATCCGCAATGATAGTAGTGGCATCAGGGTTGGGCTATCCAGTGTCAACAACTCAAACTATGGTGGGGTCTATTTTAGGTGTGGGTTTGGCCAGGGGGATGACTGCATTGAATTTGAATACAATTAAAAGTATTTTAGTGTCATGGTCGATTACAGTGCCAGTGGGAGCGATTTTTGCTGGGGTATATTATTGGGTTTTGAGCTTTTTCCTTTTATGAGTTTTTGTGATGGTAGATGGGTATTGTACAGAGCTTCGGTTTTCAACAAGTGGGGAAGGTGTATAAATGGGTTGTTATGTCGTCGGTGATGTACACGGAAGCATATGCGGTCTAAACGCTATGCTGGAGAAGCTGCAGCTTGAAGACGGGGATCAAATTTATTTTGTTGGAGACCTAGTTGGAAAAGGGAATTCTAATTGGTCTGTGTTGAATAAAATTGCGTCAATTCCTAGCAGCAGAGTCGCTTTGGGGAATCATGATTTGCATTTTCTAAAGGCGCACCACCTTGCGTATCGGCAGGGGGCGTTGAGTGCAGTTCAAAAAAAAGGGTATGAGTATTTACTTGCAGGCTCCTTGGCCATCCATCATGCGCCAAGTGATACATTGGTGGTTCATGCTGGCATATGGCCAGGCTGGTCATTAAAAAAGGTGCTTACTTTAGCATCTGAAATAGAGGCGGTACTGAGAGATCATAGTTTGATTCAAAGTTATTTCGATGTTTTTTATGGCAACGAAGATCATTGGGATGATGCTTTATCCGGATGGGGAAGAGTGCGTGCCATTGTCAACATTTTTACGAGAATGCGTATGTTGGATAAAAACTTCCATCTGGATTTTAAGTACGCTGGAAAGATTTGTTCGGAGGGCGAGGGAAAGACAGAGGCAATGAATGAGGGGAGATTGGTGCCCTGGTTTAATAGTCGAGATATGTGGCCATGTAGGAGCATTGTATTTGGTCATTGGGCAATGTTAAATGGGGAGACTGGTAGGCAAGATTGTATCAATATTGATAAAGGCTATGTGTATGGAGGTAGCTTGCAGGCATTGAGTTTAGATACAGGCAGGCGTATTGAGGTGAGAAATCCAAAGGGAAGTGATGAACAGATCCAAGGGGGTAAGATAGGTGGGTGAAAATCAGGATAAAGCTAAGAGAATGTTGGCAGAGTCAGTGTGTGAAAATTTGCAGTCAAAAATGACATTGGGGCTTGGTGCAGGCAGTACGGTGATGCGGGTAGTAGAGGCATTAAAAGACAGGCAGCATGCTAGTATTCAGGTGGTGGTGGCATCATTGGCAACGCAAAAGCATTGTTGGGACTGTGGTATTGAGGCAGATTTAATGGAGTCTGTGTCGCATATTGACCTGTATATTGATGGGGCAGATGAGGTGGATGAGAGTTTTTGTTTGATCAAGGGTCGTGGAGGTGCAATGACAGGGGAGAAGCTTTGTGCGCAAATGGCAGAGAGTTTTATAGTTTTAGTAGATGAGAGTAAATGTGTGAAGCGTTTGGGGCAGAGGTGGCCGGTAGTTGCTATCGAAGTGGTGCCATGGGCAAGGTCAAGTGTGGCAAGGCAAATTGTGAAGATGGGAGGGCGTCCAGAGTTGCGCGAGCAGAAGTCTGATATGAAAAATGACATCATTGATTGCTATGGGATGAATTTGGCAGAGCCATATTCTTTATCTAAGGAGGTTAACCAGCTGACAGGGGTAGTTTGTCATGGGTTATTTGTCAATGAGACGCCGCAGGTTGTGAAGGTGAGCGATGGTCATCAAATTTGGGAACTAGAAAGAGCTCCGGAATAGATTTGTATATGAATGTGTTAAGCAAGCAGGGTGCGCGAGTAAGTATTATTTTGAGGGCTCTATCTCTTGGCTAGATAGTTCACTTAAGGGTCGACGTCTGGACGCAGATTCATCTTTGCTATCACACCAGTGGGTAACGGCCTTTTCGCCGTGTAACCAAGAAAGTAAAATAACTCGATCTGAATGTTTGCTTTGCCAGTTGACCATGCCTTGATCAATACTTGCGACTGAGCAGCCTTTCTTAGAAAGGGCGCTGATCTCCTCTTGAATATTGGCAAGCAAAAGCTTTAAGCTGCTGAGTGTATTGATTGACTCATCATCCAGTGTTCCTTGTAGAAGCAGCAATTGTTTTTCATCATTGGGGACGAAGTCTATACCATGTTTTTTTACGACTTTAAATAAATCCTGGACTTGGATTTGCATTTGCTTGATGCGTATGAATGCAAGGTCTAGGTCTGGAATCATCATATTGGCTTCATCTACAGTGTAAAACTGTGTTGATGTACCGGTGTCTGTTTTTAGCTTAGTATCAATATTCATAGCATCAAGTATATAAAAAACGAGTAAATTTGTCAACGATATCTGTGTTTTTTCAAAAGGATTTGCAAGAAAATAAGAGGGTGTAAGGCATTTGAAAACGCTTCTTGATTTTTGGGTGAGGCACAGTTTGGTTGAAATTTGGATTAAAATGTGTTAGAATGCTACAACATAAAAAGTGACAAGAATGATGAAAAATAGTAGAAGTTTGATATTATTAGCAGGTTTATTGGTTTGGTCTGGTGTCTTAGTGGTTTTGCCAAATAGTGCAATGGCTGCTAAAATTAGCACAGAAAAGTCCAAAAGTGAGAGTGCTATAAAGAAAGAATTTGTAGGGCAGGTAAAGGATATGGCCATATCAAAAAACAAGCAGGTCTTGGCAGAAAAAAAGTCGTTGTCACGGTTTCAAAAATTATTAAAATCAGGGCAATCACTCAGTGCAAAAGACAAGTTGTGGTTACAAAAATTGGCAGTAAAGTATCAAATGAATACATTGGCTCACAAATCTGCAACAAAGTGGACGGATAAAGAGTGGAAAGAGTTTGATGAAAAAGTAGACATTGTACCCGTATCTATCATTGTTGCGCAGGCGGTGCATGAATCAAATTTTGGACGATCTAATCTTGCCAAGCAGGGAAATAATTTATTCGGGCAAAAGACGCCAAAAACAGGTTATGCAATTAAGTGTGGAACAACAACAAAAACATTCAAGATATATAAAAGTCAGAAAGAATCTGTCAATTCTTATGTTGACAACATCAATGGATGTTATGCGTATCGAGAGTTTCGCAGTGCAAGGATTGAGTGTAGAAACAGCAAACGTTGTTTAGAAGGCGGTGCGTTGATGGAATATATCGGGGCAAGATATGCAGAGGATAAGAGCTATACGCAAAATGTCAAACGTTTGATGAATCAGTATCACATGAAAGAGTTTGATCATTTAATCTAAGGTCAAAAAGACAATCAGTAGACAGTTGATCTTGTAGGAAAGAGAGAAAAGATCAGGTTAGACGAGAGAGGAGTCTTGAGTATTGCTTATCAATATGAGGCAGTTGTTTGGTGATGATATAGAAAAAACGTCATTTGGTCTATCATGTCGACAGATTACAAGAAAATATAAGGCATAAAAAGACTGATTTGTCAAAGAATATAATCACTGTAGAGAGCCTCTGGCTTGATCTGAGGACGTGGTGCCAGATTAAATGGGTTATCAGGTGGAGATTGATTTTATTCCAATCGGGATACACTTTTTAGAAAAGTCTAGATAGACATGATTTAGTTGTCCTAGAAGATTAATTGAGCCATGATGAAGGCTGTCAACATGAGATAAAACCCCCTTGATTTTTAGCAAAAGTGCTGAATAATAGTGGGGTGACAGTGGGTAGGCAGTGGAGGCTTTAAGGATGAGTAGAGACAGAAAAGGGGTAATCAAAAGGGCAAGTGTCTTCGACTTATTATGTTTGATGCGCATGGACAAGCCTTGGGGAAGTTTATTATTACTATGGCCGTCTTTATGGGCGTTGTGGCTAGCCAATGAAGGGATGCCGGAGTTGAGATTGTTGATGGTATTCATCATTGGCGCTATCTTAATGCGTTCTTTTGGTTGTGTGGTCAATGATTTATTAGACAGTGATATTGATAGACGGGTCGAAAGAACAAAAAAAAGGCCATTGGCTGCCAATTTGGTTTCTAAAAAAACAGCCTATATGATGTGTGGTTGTTTGTCTGTGGGAGCAGCATCGTTATTATTTTTTTTGAACTTACAGAGTGTGTATTTAGCGGTGTGTGGTTTTGTAATGGCGTGTGTGTATCCGACTACCAAGCGATGGTTGCATTGTCCACAGTTATTTCTGGGCATCACATTTGCCTGGGGTATTCCCATAGCTTATGCGGCAAGTGGAAAGGTTTTGGGATTTGAGTGTTGGTTTCTATATGTGATCACAGCGATGTGGATAGTGGGGTATGATGCCATTTATGCAATGCAGGATTTGGAAGATGACAAGCAGATTGCTGTGTTTACCTTGCCAAAGTATATGAATGGCAATATTCAGGTAGTGGTTGGGATCTTGTATGGTGCATTTGTATTGGGGTTGGGTCTGTTGGCAAGAGTGCATAGATTTAAAAACGTATTTTTTCTGGCATGGATTATGGTTGTCGGGGTGTTGATATGGCAGGTGAGAATATTAAGTCCAGATGGGGTAAATGAAGATAAAAAGAATCTATATCTACAGGCATTTAAAAGCAATCAATGGATAGGCCTGATCGTTTGGATAGCATTGGTTTTGAGCTTTCTTCTGGAGTAAGGTAGGGTCAATCCACTTTAGAAGGCGAAAATTACAAAAAATATGGATATATTTTCATTGTTATGCTTTACTGTGAGTGTCGTTACAGGCATAAACAAATATAAGGAGAAAGCAATGAAACTAGAAGAGGTGATAGGCAATATTAAAAAATTACAAGGTTTACAAGGCCGTTATTCACAGGAGGACTCAGATCTAGAGCTTAATTTGGAAGCTGGTTTTAGAAAATTAAATCAAGGAGACATGGAAACTCTTTTGCGCTGGATAAATGAAAATGAAGTTACCTGTTTCCATGTAAATGGATATGGTTGGGAAGACAGTCTATCTATAAATTTAATAGACGAAAAGATAACTGAAATTATAGGTGATAAAAGTATCGAGGAAATCGTATCACTAAAGGGTGATGAAAATAGGTTCACTCTTTTTGAGAAGTTTCTCAATGAGAAACTAGGAGATAATGAGCATTTAAAAGAAGATAAATATTGGTTCAGTGTCGTATTTGAGAGATTGGTTGGAGAAATGCAGCGTGATTCGAATCGTCATACACCTTCACCTTAAATGGCATCGCGTTACTGGGTGTTAAGACGTGTATTTTTGATGGCGACAGTTTTCAAGAGTCCTGTCCAAGCCCACAGGCAAAAACCGTAGTAGGTATGGACGCAAAAAGTCACCAAAATATTGTATGCAGGATGTAGTGTTTTCAGATCAAAAATACCAGATCCTGAAAGAGGGTCAAGAAAAAAGAAGGGAAAAATTGTCATACACCAGAGAAAGGCAATACTTTTCCAGACTTTGTTAGCGCATGTGAGTTTATCCAAAACCACGAAGATATAAAAAAAAGCATAAGCGATACCAACAAAGTAATGCACACACCAGCCAATGAGGTTTTCATAGGGGATAGCAGGGACGGTTGTCCAGTTGAATACAACAAACTGCCCTTTTAAAATCAAATATCCGGCCATTCTTCCAAGCATGCCCCAGTCAACGACGGTACCAGTCAGTAGATAGGTTGCCAAATACATCAAATCAAATGTGGCTGTGGCGAAGACTCCCACTAAGAGTGCTATGAAAAACAAAAACAAGTGAAACGACTAATGAAGTGAATATAAATTCTGACCTTTTTAAATCAAAAAGTCAACTCAGAAAAAGACAGCAGTTTGAGGGGTGTTCAAAAAATCAGGTAAGAATGGTGTGGCAGAAGTGACATCTTGATTGCATTTTGAACACAGATAGTGATGATCAAGCATTGATTTCATTGCGCCAACGTGTCCCCTCTTGTACTCACCACATGTGTACTATCTAAAACGGTCTTAAATGGATTTAAGACAGGAGAAAGCTTGCTCAATAGCATTGAGCGTATGGTTCAATTCATCTTGGGTGTGTGCTTTTGAGATAAAGCAGGCTTCAAATGGAGAGGGGGGAAGGTAAATACCTTGGGCGAGCATGGTTTGAAAGAATTGTTTGAACAGGGCATTGTTAGCTCCCTTGGCTTGTGTGTAGTTGGTCACAGGAGTATCGGTGAAGAAAAGTCCGAACATACCACCTTTAAATGCAGTTTGTATTGGAATATGGTAGTTTTTTGCAAGACTTTTGATGTTAGAGGTGAGGACTTTAGCATAGTCATTGAGTTGAGGGTATAGGGTGTGGGCTTCTTGTTTGCAGATAGATAAAGTGGCATAGCCACTTGCCAAGGTGATGGGATTACCAGACAGAGTGCCTGCTTGATAAACAGGCCCACTAGGGGCCAATTGTGAGAGTATGGATTTTTTGCCCCCGATAGCGCCTACAGGGAGTCCTCCTCCGATTATTTTGCCAAGAATGGTGATGTCAGGCGTGATATCATAGAGTGATTGTGCGCCGCCAAGGGCAACACGAAATCCGGTCATGACTTCATCAAATACTAGGAGTGATTGATGTTTTTGACAGAGTGCTTGTAACTGGTTTAAAAACTCAGGATTGGGTAGAACAAAGCCCATATTTCCACAAATAGGCTCAATAAAAACGGCAGCGATGTCATCAGGATACTCTAAAAAAGCGGCAGAGAGTCTGTCAATATCATTATACTCAACTGTCAGAGTATCGGCGGTAGTGGCTTGAGGTATGCCTGGGGATGAGGGAATACCAA
Organism: Pseudomonadota bacterium; assembly: GCA_036121365.1. Lineage (GTDB taxonomy): Bacteria > Pseudomonadota > Gammaproteobacteria > Comchoanobacterales > Comchoanobacteraceae > UBA7916. The sequence continues at coordinate 8,079 of JAZAFR010000033.1, forward strand.
GCGTGGCAGCACCACTTCCTGCATCCACGAGCAGGGCGTCACAATGGCCGTGGTAGCATCCAGTGAATTTGATGATTTTATTTTTTTTAGTAGAGGCTCGAGCGAGGCGCACGGCAGTCATAGCAGCTTCGGTGCCAGAGTTAACCATTCTGAGCATTTCAATTGACGGCATAATGGATTGAATGAGTTGAGCCATTTTGACTTCTAGAGGGTGGCAAGTACCGTAAGAGAGTCCGTGATGAGAGGCCTTAGAAATGGCATCACAGACGAGAGGGTTAGCGTGTCCTAGAATCATAGGACCAAAACCGCCAACATAGTCGATAAACTGACGATTGTGAGTGTCTATTAGGTAAGCGCCTTGGGCGCTTTTAATAAATAGAGGGTCTTGGCCTACTGCGTCAAATGCCCGCACAGGGGAGTTAACTCCGCCAGGAATAAGGGTTTGTGCTTGTTCAAAAATGCTCATGGCTTGCGTTTAAAAATAAATCAGAGGATAGCATAAATGGTGTCGCATAGCCATGGTGAACTGACACAAGTGTAATGATTTTACAAATAAAGAAGGAAGATTCGGTGTGTTTGATTGATTCGCCAGTCAAAAAGAGTTAGTGTTGAGTCTGAGATAGAAATAAAGATGGAGGGATGTCGATGGCAAAGTATCACTGTGTGATCTGCGGGTATATTTATGATGAAGAGGAAGGGTGTGAAGCAGACGGCATTGCTCCAGGCACAAAATGGGAAGACGTACCTGAAGATTGGTATTGTCCAGATTGTGGTGCAACAAAAAGTGATTTTGAGCTGATGGAATGACAAGTGGATTATTTTTTATCAAGAGAGAAGGAAGTTTTCATTGAAGGAGGCTGTGGAAAAATCCAAGCAGGCTTGATGGTCGGTGAAAATGCAGAGGTTTGTGTTTTGGTGTGTCATCCGCATCCTCAATATCAGGGTACCATGTTCAACAAGGTGGTAACAACTGTTGTGAAGGCTGCTACAAAGAAGAATTTATCATGCTTGCGGTTTAATTATCGAGGGGTGGGAAAGAGTCAGGGCAGTTATGCAGGAGGGATTGGTGAAGAGCAAGATGCATTGGTTGCAGGAAAGTGGTTGCTGAAAAAATCAGGCTGTCAGAAGTTGTTTTTGATTGGTTTTTCGTTTGGTGGAGGTATTGCATATCGAGCACAAAGAGAATTGCCGTGTCAGGGTGTATTATTGATTTGTCCAAGCATTAAGAGTCAAAATGATCATCAGCCTTTGGGGTGCCCATTGTGGGTGTTACAGGCGCAAGAAGATGAGGTTATAGATTGTAGAAAGGTTTCTGCATGGAGTAAGTCAGTTGGGGTGACAGAGATGATCATGATTGAGGGAGCGAGTCATTTCTTTCATGGGAAACTATTGGAATTACAATCAGAATTAGAGCGTTTGTTGTAAAGGCTATCAATATTGGCAAACAGGATGTTGGGTGTTGAGGGAGGAATCTCTATACATAGGCCAGCAGCTTTGTTACACTGGCTAGCAGGATTCATATTAAGAGTATATTTATGTTAATCAATTCAACTTGTCATGCCATATGCGTGGCCGAGTCTTTCAGACAAGATAGACTAAGAGATTATTTTAAAGGTAAAAAGGAATACCGCTCCCAAATTCATCCAGATTATATTCACATAAAGCGAGACCAGTGGGGAGAGGCGTATGTTTTCATGCATGGAAGTGTTGTATTTTGGGGAGTAGGAATTGTTGAGGTGAAGCAATTTTTAAAAGTGATCTCTCATTCGAGTGTGGATCCATATGAGCACAGGGAAGAGGAGATTTATAATTTAGCTCAAGAAAGTGGATTTGAAATCGTAGACAGTGATATCATCATGGAGCATGACTCTGAAGAGACGAAGGTAGCGGTGAGTTTTGCACTGGCTCAAGCAGTGACATTGAAGCATTATGAGAGCATCATTGCAAAAGCGATGCCCGATTTGATCACATTGCCAACTGAGCTTGCCAAAAACGGCAGAATTGGCATCAGCAAGAAGAAGGCGTTGAAAAAAACAGGTGAGATATTTTTGGTGCGAGCCCAGATCAATTTACACAGTGATTTATTAGATACTCCAGAGTATTTCTGGGAGCGAACAGAACAGGAGGAAAGCATTTACAATCAAGTAATTCAAGAAATTGATCTGAGAAAACGCATCCGAAAGCTCAATCATAGGTTGGATATCATTCAGTCAACCTATGACTTATTGAGGGCACACATTGAGCACAAAGATGGCATGTTCCTAGAGACAACGATCATTGTATTGATATTGATAGAGATTATATTCATGAGTATGCAATACATGTGGCCGCCAGGTTGAGAAACAAAGACAGAATCTCGAATTGCCGATGATAAAAGATAGAGATCTATACAAGACAATAGAAGACGTTACTGGTGTGAGAGATGAAAAAAATAGAAGTATAGGGTATGAGTGATGCTTAGGGGGTTAAATTTATGTATTGTTGTGGCTTGTTGGGTCATGTTCTTGGTAGATTTTATCGGTTACTTTTGCATATTGATCGAGTAGAAAAGCGCGTTTGAGTTTGAGCGTTGGTGTGAGTTGACCGTTATCAGAAGACCAGATATCATGAGTGAGATGAAAGTATTTGATCTGCTCTGGTCGACAAAAACCTTGGTTAATTTTATGAATATGTGCTTTTATGGACTTTTTAACAGCCACATTTTTGCAAAATTGTTGACGGTTACGATAAGGAATATCGTGATTTTTCGCATAGCGAACTTCTCCGCCATCATAACGTAGACAGATAATCGCGATAAGATAAGCTTTACCATCTCCTACCAAACAGAGGTGGGCAATGAGTGGGTGTTTAGACATGGCCTGTTCAATTTTTCTGGGTGCTATATTTTTCCCATTGGAAAGCACAATCAAGTCTTTTTTTCTGCCAATGATTTCGATTTCGCCTGATGGATGTATCATGCCAAGATCACCTGTTTTCAGCCACTTGCCATCAAATGTATCGGAAGTTGAACGTGCATCATGTAAGTATCTTTGAAAGACATGGGGGCCATAGATGGATATGAGATTGGTTTTTGAGTGGATGCGAACTTTTGTTCCCGGCATTGGCAACCCAACTCGGCCATATTGGCAGATCAACGGGCTATCAGGAAAAGAAATTTGATTGGCATGGAAGAATTGGCTCATATTATTGAACATATCTTTATTCCAGGAGACCGTGGCAGGGGCACTGTTTTCAGTGAGTCCATATCCTTCAACAATATCTAGATCTAGCGCTGCAAAAAAATCAATGACATCAGGATCAAGAGGAGCAGATCCTGATAGGCACAGCCTACAGTGATCAAACCCAATGGCCTTTTTAATTCGTTTGAAAAGTAACCAGGAAAAAAAGACGTGTTTTAAGCGGATCAAAATGGGAATAGGCGTATTGTTTTGTTTGTGAATATTACGTTTTTTACCATTGTTAAGTGCCATTTGAAAAAGCCAATTGAGCGGTGATTTTGCCAGTTTTAACATGAGGTTTTGTTCAATTTTTTCATAAATTCTGGGAACCCCCACAAAAATACTGGGTCGAGCAGAAGGCAATGCATCTTTTAGATCATTCACAGACCAAGTACAAAAAATCGTATGTTTGCTATAAATCCAGCCGTAGTAGCCAACAACCCGCTCGAATACATGCGCCAAAGGCAGATAGGAAACCAGTTTGGCATTGGGAATATGCTGAGTACCAACCGTGTGTACACCAGCGGCTGCAAAAATGACATTTTCATGGCTTAAAATGGCACCTTTGGGTTTGCCAGTGGTGCCCGATGTGAAAATATAGCAGGCTATATCAGCAGGTTTAGATTGATGGATGGTTTTCAATATTCTGTCATGATAGGAGTCAAGGCAGTGTTTTCCAGATTGAATGGCCTGCTTCCAGAGAACAGCGTTTTTTTGTAGGCGTTTCGGTTTTTCTATACAAATGACTTTAATTGGATGATGACAAAGGTGACTGGATTTTTGTGCATGTTGATACATAGAAGGGGCATCAACAATGATGTGTTTGGCGTGTGTGATTTTCAAGATATCAGAAATTTGAGAGGCAGTAAGGGATGTGTAGATAGAAGCCGGTATGTTATTTGAGTAGAGGCATGCCAAATCTGCGATATAGTGTTCAGGTCGGTTGCGAGCCATGATTAAAATGGTTTGATTGGATATATTTTGAGAAAAAAAGTAGGCAGCCAGTTGGCATGCGTGTTGATGAATATCTTTCCAGGTCATTGAAGAAGCGTTTGAGTAATCGTCTTCTGCGCAGTGATACAAGGCAATCTGGTTTGGGTGTATTTTAGCATTATTGAGCATTAGCTTTGATACACTCATGCCTTTTATGCGGTTGAGAAGAGGTTGTTTGAGCTTGAAAAGCGCACGATGTATGGGAGGTATGCGATTAAAGCGATTCATAGTCTATCATTCAAGTAAGAGTATGGGAGTGGTATAGTACAAAAACCAAGAATGTGTGGATTTTTTTTATTATATGGATTTTATTAGAGGAGGCATTTGTATTTTGCTTGGCGCATGCTGAGATAAGGTAAACTGCCAGTAGGCAATCATAGCAATCAGCTTGATGAGCTTCTCGCTGATCAAAATAAAGCCAACAGTCTCAACAGAGGCATTCGATATGGATCCCAGGGAGAATAGTAGGGGGATTCGAAAACAGTAAATAAATCCAAGGTTGATCGAGATGGCAGGAATAGTTTTGTCAACAGCCTGTAGTATTTTGAGCATGATTTGGCAGCCCACATGTAAGAAAAGACCGGAAAAAGTGATCTGCATGAGAGAAAGTGTCGAAGATTGAAGCTGGAGATCGTAAGGGGAAATCAGTGCGAGGATGGGTTTGGCAGCCAAGCTAATGGTTAGCCCAGTAACCCCAAGAATAAAGCAGCCAGCAATCAGTATTTTTTCTCCAGTTTTTCTTGAAAGTGACGAGCTGATGACATGTGTTTTAGTAACTTCAGTCAAAGCAGTCAAGCCAAATCCGGCTCCCGGAGAGATGCCTTGCATACTAGATACAAGATGTAAGCTTGCTAAAGGAATGAGTCCGAAGTAAGAGCTAGTGCAGGTAAAAATAAAAGTAGTTCCTATGTGATCAACAATGCCATGTATTGCCAATGGAACAGCCCTTTTTAAAAGTTGGGAGTATTGAGAAAAACTTGGTAATGTCGGGTTGAGTAATCGGGCATCATTAAGAAGTTGTTCGGCATAAATGGCAAAACCAAACATAGTCGCAAGACAATAAGAAAGCCCCATACCTTGTATTCCCCAGGGAGAAAATAGTCCCAGTCCAGATAAAAAGACTTTGTTAAAGAGACTGTGAAGGGCCAGGGTGATGACAATAACAGAGAAGAAAATACGGTTATTACGATAAGCGGAGTAGAATCCACGAAGACAAAAGATGAGACATTGAAAAAAGCATCCGATTAAGCTGAGTCTGAAAAAGGTTAATGAAGCAGGGTCAGTTGGGGTTTTTTCGCTAATAAGGTGCAAGAAAAATGTAGGGTAGAGGCTCAAGAGGGTAAGGAGTGGAATCATGACGATGATGGTGGTGATGCAACCTGCGAATAAATAACAAAATTTATAGGGTTTTTCAGAAAATCTAGAAGTGAGAGATTGGATGGCATAGCTAGTAGAAAGCACAATACATTCGGGAACGAAAGTAAGTAAGCTTACTGTGCCCATGAGGACGACTTCAGAGGAAGAAAAATATTGAGTAACAAATAGTTTGTCGATGAGGGGGCGTAAATTCAGAAAAAGAATACCAATTACAAAGGCAGGCGTTGTAAAAAAAGTGTTATTTTTACTGAACATGAGAACCGTCTCGTAAACATAAAAATGAAGATGCTTAGATGATATCATTTTGTTTAAGAAAGTCAAAGGTTTTGTCGAGTATCAGAGAGGTATAGAGTGAGATCATAGAGCAATATGTCATTCTTTAGCTTGATTCATCACAAAGACAGCAATTGTAGTGATCACAAATGCCTATTGATACAAGAGAAAATCTCAGAAGATAAGCATTAAGATTGTTGATTATATGTGTTTATGTTGTTGTTTTCCTTGAAATATGGTAGATTTGGCAAGGTGTAGTGAAAAGGAATACAAAATGACAAGCCAAAAGTTATTTTCTTCTGAGTCGGTGTCCCCAGGACATCCAGATAAGATGGCAGATCAAATATCGGATGCAATATTGGATGCGATATTAGAGCAAGATGCCAAATCTCATGTGGCATGTGAGGTTTTGATTAAAAATAACACAGTAGTGATTGCAGGGGAGATTCGGACAAATGCACATGTCTTTATGGAAGAGCTTATAAAAGATGTGATCAAAGACATTGGCTACCGTGGAAGCAGCGATGGTTTTGATCTAGATCAGTGTAATGTCATTAATATGATCACAGAGCAGTCACACGATATTGCTCAAGGGGTAGACAGTCAAGATAAAAAGAAGCAGGGAGCCGGGGATCAAGGGCTGATGTTTGGCTATGCAACTGATGAGACTGAGGAGCTGATGCCCATGCCACATGCTTTGGCAAACAGTTTAGTAAAAAGGCAGAGCGAGTTGTTTAGAAGTGGCAGCTTGCCATGGTTACGGCCAGATGCAAAGGCTCAAGTGGCAGTGATTTATGAAAAAGAGAAAATTGTCGCCATTCATAATGTGATTTTATCGACACAGCACACCGATGACATTGGTCTAGAGGACTTGAAAAAAGAGGTTCTGGAAACAATCATAATGCCAACTTTGCCAAGAGATTTGCTCAGCGAAGATACTCAGTTTTTTATCAATCCGACTGGGCAATTTATTCTAGGCGGACCGCATGCTGACTGCGGGCTCACAGGCAGAAAAATCATTGTGGATACATATGGGGGTGTGGCAAGGCATGGAGGGGGATGCTTTTCAGGAAAAGACCCTTCAAAAGTGGATCGATCAGGTGCATATGCTGCACGTTATATGGCCAAGCATTTGGTGGCAGCGGGGCTGGCAAAAAAGTGTGAAGTGCAAGTTGCCTATGCCATAGGGTTGGCAGAGCCAACATCAATACGTGTGGATACTTTTGGAACTTCCAATATGCAAGAGCAAGACATTGAGCAGATAGTGAGAGATGTTTTTCCGTTAACGCCATATGATATCATTTCAGAGCTGGATTTATTAAGGCCCATTTATCGTCAAACTGCAACATTTGGGCATTTTGGCCGTAATGAGCTAGATTTACCGTGGGAAAAGTTAGACAGATTAGAGCGCTTAAAAAGCGCAGCAGCAAGCTACACGAAATAAAAATAGAATTCCGTACTGAGAGGCAGTAGGACTGTAGGGCGTAGTCGTTAGGCTGAGGCAGGTTTTGTCAGGGATAATGAGGCGTCCTTCACAGATGTCTCCTCACTGATAGGTTGCAGTTTCACAGTCCATTTATCTGCATTATCTTGATTGGACAAAGTCCAGGTGAAGAGCTTGCCCTCGATGACACAAACGGGAGTTTGGGTTTTTTCCAAAGTTTGTATAGTGCCATTGCTGAGAGTGCAAATATGGTACTGCTTACCGCATTCTCCTCTCCAAAAAGCCCATTGTTCACACTGGGAATTATCGGGAAAGACGCAATTACCATCTTTGATGGTATAACCAAAGGACGCACATAAGGTTGCTGCAGGGTTAGGTAAGGCATAAGTAGATGAAAAAATTAAAAGGCTAAGAAAGGTCAGAGTCATTGGCAGCCAGGATAATTTTTTTATTTGCAACATATGCATGAATCCGAAAAAGATATATCATTCTGACAGAAATACAAAAAAATTACAATTCCAAATGATTCGCTAAGATGAAAAAAAACGATTCATGTAGCTACCGTATTCAATTTTTCATCTTGGAAGTAATGATCTGACTGAAAAAGGTTGTTATAGATTTGACAATAATGGCAACTAGAGAACCTAGTAAAGACTCAATGACTCGACAATATGAGACTTTCAAAATAGGACTAGAAGGCTCTATCTCACAGATGGCAAGAATAATAGCAGAAGCCATGACTGCAGTTGGAACCAGTTTTTTTTGCCCGATAGCATTTGAAATACCAACAGAGAAGAAGATAGTTAAAATAAAAAACAACCTACGAGACTCTAAAAGTAAATGAAACATGAAAAAAAGAGTGGAACCCAGAGCATTGCCAAGAACTCTGTAAAAACCAAATGTTAAGGATTCTTGAATGTTTGGGCGAGTCACAATGATTGCAGAAATTTGACTCCAAAGAGCACTAATTAAAGTATTACTCTGCAGAACATAAGAAAGTTCTAGGCCAGCATAAAAAGACACCAAACAAGAAATAAATAACTCAAAACTGTAAAAAACATTTAATTTAGTTAAAAAAGTATCTTTTTTTCATATAAAAAGCCACAATACGACAATAAAAATATTACAGAAATATTAATTTTTTGTAAGAGTGGTTCAAAGCGACTGCGATTGTATTGTTTTATATTTTTTCATTAGGTCGATTTTGGATTCCTTGTGGTTTGGATCTAGGGGAATGCATTCAACAGGGCAGAGCTCTTGGCACTGAGGGGTATCAAAGTGACCAACACATTCGGTGCAGAGGCTTGGGTCAATATGATAGATGATATCGCCTTGATAAATGGCATGATTGGGGCACACAGGCTCACACACATCACAGTTAATGCATTCATCAGTAATCATGAGGGCCATGAGTGAGAGTTAAGTTGTGGGAAGATTCATAGAGTAGCACAAAGGCAGTTATGATTCCATAAGATATGAGGGAGGAAAAACACAGGTTTCAATATTAGAATGGGCAGTGCTGGTTTAGATGGACGAGACAGGCGTTGGAGCTGCAAGATGACGGGTTGAAATATTAACAGGATTAAGAGTTAATTAACGGAATAAGTTGACAAAAAAGTATTTTTGCGTATAATGTAACTCTAGGTTGGTAGTGAAAATAAGGAGTATAAAGATGACAATCAGAGAAATCATTCATACGGTATTTAATAGTTTTGCAGAATTCTGCGTTAACGTGTTAGGGTTTGTCCAGCGCCCTGCGCCACTCACAATACAGAGGGGGCAGAGGAGAGCAAATCGGTCATCAGAGATTGAAAACAGAATAGAGAGGGGGCAAAAACTATTAGATTTGATAAAGGAAAAGAAAGTTTCAACTGGAACGGTGAATAAGCTTAAAGTGGTAGAAAAAAAGTGTCAAAATAAGGATTATGATTGGGGTATGCACATGGATGAGATGGAAACGCTAATCGAAGGAAAGCAAGATGAGGATAGTTTACTATGTCCCCTCACGTATCGCCCATTCATAGATCCAGTTATAACCCAAACCACATGTGAAGGTAGAACAGTAAAGAAAACTTATGAAAGAAGTGTCATCGAGAGGTGTTTGAGAGAAAGCAAACTCGACCCATTTAACAGGCAACCCATTATAGGAGACCTAAAACAGGACACAACGACAATAAATCAATTAAATAAAATAATCAGTGAAGCCAATCATGTAGAAAACACAACGCGAGAAAATACACAGTCATTTTGGAGAAAATGGTTCGGTAGTTCTACTCCCGACCAAGCTGAGAAATCATCTGGAGGATGCCAGACATCAGTATCGACAAAGGAAAAGGAATCAGAAGAACAAAAAAAAGAAAGACTGCTGAAAAAGTTATGTGATGAGGGGACTTTGAGCTCTGAAGAGAGCAGTTGGTTAGAGGCGCAAGATTTGGATGGTAATGGCAGATTATCTGAGTCACCCGCTTTTTGATCAAAGAAAGTTTGTCTATGCTCACATAAGGGGTTATTTCAGTATGATCAATCGATGGTATTTGGTCAAAAGCAGACAAGAGAGATTGGTATATGCTTCATTTGGAGGATGCCAGTTATTAAATTAGTCCAGCATCATAAGGGTGTCGAGATCAGGGCCATAATAATGAAAAAAAGTTGAAGTTGTGGCTCAAATCTCATATTTGACATTGTTGGCAAAAAACACTCTTTCTTTGGCCAATGATCATAGCTGACAATGGGTGTTTGCATTGTGTACAGGGTTGTTTTTCTCTACCGTAAGCCAGCAAAGTCTGTTGGAAATAGCCTGGTTTAGCGTTGGCGTTGACAAAGTCCTTGAGGGTGGTGCCTCCGAGGGAAATGGCATGGCGTAGCAGGGCTTGAATGTGTTGATGCAGGCGTTTGGCTTCTAGCATAGAAATGAGATTTGCGGGTCGATTGGGGTGGACTCGGGTTTTAAACAGGGCTTCTGTGGCGTAGATATTGCCAACACCAACAACCAGATGGTGGTCCATTAGGCAAGATTTGACAGGTCTTTTTGATTTCTGTAGCGCATGATACAGGACAGAGGGGGTAAAGTCATCGCTCAATGGCTCAGGTCCAAGATGTGCAAGAAGGCGGTGAGATAAGGGGTCAGACGAGCACCAATGAAGAGAGCCAAAACGTCTTGGGTCGTGGTAGCGCAGTTGTTGTCCCTGTCCAAGGCAGACACACACATGATCATGTTTTTTAAGGGGGGCTGTTGCAACAGCGACTCTAAAGGAGCCACTCATACCCAGATGTCCAATGAGAGTGCCGCGGGTTAAGTGAAAAAGAATATACTTGCCTCTACGAGAAATATTAGTAAAGGTCTGGCCGGTTAAGGTGTCAGGCAATGAGAGATCAATGGGCCAACGAAGGCGTGTCTCTATGAGACGAACCTGTTTGATGGTTTTATGTTGAAGAATGGGCAAAAGGCCAGTGCGTACAGTTTCAACTTCAGGCAGTTCTGGCATAATAAAACAAAAAATAAAAACTAAGGCCATTATATCAGGCAATAGAGAATTCACAAACAAAAAGAGGCAGATTGAGTTAAAGTCAGGTTCAAGGGCAACTACGAAAGCAATAACATTTGATCAGGGTTACCGTTTTTGAGACAAGAATAAAGCTGAGAGTGCAGAAAAAAATCTGGATAAGTATTTTAGAAATAAAAAATGCCAAAGACTTTGATCAATCTCTGGCATTTTTACAGGTAAAATCAGATTAAATAAGAAAACGTCAGGGATAAAGTTTCAAAGAAAACCAAATGATCAGTATGATTAAATATCCAGTATTTTCCCACAGGTACTGTGTGGACACTCATCAAAATGTTTTGATTGAGTAAAGTGCTCACGCCAACTCCAAAACCAAGAAAGTAGGGATCTCTCTTGTCATCAATGGACTTCCAAGAGTGAGAAGAATGCCAAGAGTAGTTTCCTAAAAAACCATATCCATGAAAATATCCTTCTTACATGGCTTTCTTAGGTAAAATCCGCCCCTTGCTTCAGTCCAACTGACCTCAGAGTTCAACGATTCATCATAATATATCGAATTTGGATCTCAAGTCAGTTTTTCATGGTTAAAACCTGCGTAAACAAAAAAATTATCGGTGATGCAACCAGTAAATTAGAAGCGTCTGAAGTCAACAGTAAAAAAGTGAGTGATGAGGGAGTCGGTAGAAGTTCTGGGGTGGCAAGATCGAACAAAAATCACCATAAGCAACAATAATAGAGGAAAAAATAGAAAAAAAACGGATAAAACTGTTTTTTTACCCTATATAAGAGGTTAGGAGAAAGTATGAAATCAAAATGGAATCGAGTATGAGCAAAAAAAATCACAAAGAATCGCATTTAGAAGATGCTGATGAGAAACGATTGGATAAGAGGTTTTACTTTTTAGATGCTGAATTATTTAAGAGATTCAAGGATGAAGAAGAGAGGATTCATGGGGAATTATTGCAAGAAAAAGAACTGAAATCCAAGGAAGACAATGAAGAAGATACAGACAATAGAGCATACACAGTCCCAGTTGGTATGAGTATAGAGGAGCTTAATAGATTACAACAGGATATCGAACGATTGAGGAAGATACAAAAAAAGATGAGAGATGAAAGTCTAGATAATTTTAAAGAATTGATCTTTCCGTTTGTTGGTGTTGTGCCTGCTTTAGGTTTATTTGGTGTGGCCGCACTGTCCATTGTTGTTGGTCCAGTCGTAGCATTGTTGTTTTCAGGTGCATTTTTCTTGAGCAATTTATATATAAAAGGAATAAGCAGTAGTTTGAATATCTATTTTGGGATTTCTACACTAATGCAAGCAGGTGCCGTTGCCATTGGGATTGTCATTTTAGCAGGGATTGCCGTATTCAACCCTATAGTTGTACCTATATTGGTGGTTTCGGGGGGAGTGTTATTATTTTTAACCGCAATGGAAAGAGGAAGAAGGCGTCAAAAGAAGGCAGAAACAATCTGTTTGCCCAGGGCCAGAATGTTCATCAAGAGAGTTAAGGGTTTGAGGGAGAAAATAGCAAACAACATAAAGCATTTAAATGTAATCAAAACAACTAAAGTTGATGATAAAAAAGAAAAAGGTAAGGACTTGGGGCAACAAGATAGAGGGATTCATCTGGAAGAAATGATCAAGGAGTTTGTGTTGACTGGAGATTTCGATAAATTGAATAAAGCCATTTTAAGCTCAGCCGCATTAAAAAATAAGGAGGATCTAATAATGGATATCAAGGAGTTAAAAGTCGCCTATGACATGATGTGTTATGATTTGGATGATTTTGAAAACTTGTTAAGAACGGTGAAAAATCCAATTGAAAAAAGATCAAGGATCCTTGAAATCAGAGAGATACAAAAAGATGTTGACGATGATTCGTCTTCGGGGTTGTCAATGATAAAAGAAGAGATGAGTAAAAAGATAAAAGAGGTATCAGAAGAGGTGGACCATGTTTGGAAGAAAGACATTCCCTGGTTATCAGTTAATATTGGAGTAAAAGTTGCTGCGTTTTTATGCAGTGCAGTGGCAGTCGGAGTACTAGCAGATGTGGCATTTAAATTGGGTATTGGAATCGTGTTTACTCCTTTGGTGTTAAATCCAGTTGGGATGGCAGTGATATTGGCATCCACTCTATGTGTGGGAGGTATATTCGCATTGGCTAAATATCAAAAAAAAGCCAGATATAGAAAAGAAAAAGAGCATCAAAAGCAAGATATGACAATTACCATGGAAGATAGAGAGAAAGTAAAATCAGATGAAATGAAGAAAAGTTCTGGAAGGGTATCAATGTTTTTGGAAGAGCCGCAGTCATTACATGCAAAGAGATCTGTAAAAGGACCCAGAGAACAAGAGACAGAAAAAACACAGAGTAGGAAAAAGAAGGACGGAAAATAGTCGGTAGAAGAAGAGATACAAGGTCAATATGAGCAATTTGAATCAGCAATAATTTAAAATGACGGTATTGAGTCAAGAGCATAAATCGCTTATGCTGGCAAAAGGTAAATGGTCGAGCGAGTCAAGATGGAAAAAATAATCAATGGGTTTATGGAAGAGTTCCAAAAAAATATACCTCCAGCGCTGTATGAGTTAAAAGAGGTGATTGGGGAGCATGCAAGGTCAGCATGTGAGAGTATGATTCACAAAATGGACCTTGTCAGTCGAGAAGAGTTTGATGCTCAGGTATTGTTACTGAGACGCTCACAAGAAAAGCTATTATCTCTTGAAGAGAGAATTACGACATTATCTGAAGCAGCAAAGAAAAAATCATCAGAAAATACAAAGAAAAAAAGCAGTAAAGACAAAAAGTAAGGGCCAGATCATCTATCAGGTCAAATAGCAATACACATACACACTTTGGATTTAAAAAGAGTTGAACGAGAGTGAATGTTATTTTCAGGCCCTGCGGTTATTCAGGTTGTCTAGGCAATCGGTCAAGCCATATCTGGTGGTTTTTTGTATAAAATGCGACAGTTTCAGGTGGTGGACCTAGTTGATATAAAGAGAGGGACAAAGGGAGCGGGTGCGTGGAGTCTCCCATAGAGTAAGTGAATGGGGGTTCAAATGAGTGTTGATTACATAGACAAAAAGGCAATAAGACAGCAGGAAAGTGAAGAGATCAAGACAAAGTGCGCAAGGCGTCCAAAAATAAAAAATGCCATATTGCGTACATACACAAGAGACGACTTGGCTGTACAGGAAGTTGAGGTTGAAGTTTGCTTGGTGTCTCAGATTCCAAGCTTTCAAATCGTAGGATTGCCTGAAAAAGCGGTGAAAGAGAGTAGAGAGAGGGTGAGGGCTGCCATTTTAAATAGCGGTTTTACGTTTCCAATTAAAAAAGTATTGGTGAATTTAACCCCAGCAGACTTACCAAAGCATGGGGGAAGTTTTGATTTGCCCATTGCTCTGGCTATTTTGATGGCATCGGATCAAATCCCGTATAGGGAGGCCATGGCGCAGGCAATTTGGGTAGGGGAGTTAAGATTAAATGGGAATGTTGCAGGGCATCAATTACTTGGTTTTGTGGTTCAGGCATATAGACATAAAAAAACCATTGTGTTGCCAAGTACAATGGGTTTGCCTGAGGCCTTACGGGGAGTATCCTTGTATCAGGTTGAAAATTTAAGGCAGGCTGCTGATCTTTTTGTGTCTGACGGTCGGAAGGCATTCTCTGATCCAAGGATCATTAAAGATAGAGAAGATCTGAGAAGAGTTGATTTTTCAATGGTCACAGGCCGTGTATGGGAAAAAGTGGCGTGTATCATTGCAGCTGCTGGTGGTCATCATTTATTATTTCAAGGTCCTCCGGGTGTTGGGAAAACATTATTGGCACAGTGTTTTTCGGGAATTCTACCTGACTTGAGTCAGGATGAAATGTTGGAAGTGGCATTGATATACAGTTGGTTGGGGGAGAGTCGTTTGTCTCATCTAAGGCCTTTACGCAGTCCTCATCATCACATCACACCTGCTGGGTTATTGGGGGGAGGGAGTCCATTGATGCCTGGAGAAGTGAGTTTGTCGCATCAAGGTGTGTTATTTTTAGATGAGATAACAGAGTATGCGAAGGGATTATTGGATCAGTTAAGGGAGGCATTGGTCAGTCGAGAGGTGAATATTTCCAGGGTAAATAAAAAGATGACATTAAAAACAAAGTTTCAATTATTGGTGGCAATGAACCCGTGTCCGTGTGGGTTTTATGGTGATGATGACAAGTGTATGTGTGGCCATTTAGAGGTTAAGAAGCATCAGAGAAGTATTTCTACGCCTTTTCTAGACCGATTGGACATGCAGATATTATTTGATCAAGATGAAGAGAAAGGAGGACGTGAATTGGCAAAAACATCAGGTGAAATGTATGATAAGTATGCAGATCTGAACACCAGTAAGGCTATCAAGAGGGCGGTAATTGAGATAAGAAAAAGGCAGATAGCCAGGCAGGGGGTATTGAACTGTGATTTGAGTTGGCAGGGTTGTCAGGTCTTGGTTGAGGCAGCAAGAGCCAAAGATAAGGGGTTTGCGGCACTAGAGAAGTCAATGGGATTGCAAGGAAGAAAATGGCAAAAAACCATGACAGTGGCAAGAACCATTGGTGATTGTCAGGGGGTAAGTGTGATGAATGCCAGTCATTTGAGGCTGGCTCATGGCTATACAGGTCAAACCTAAGTGGTTTAGATTGATTTGACACAGTTTTAAGTACTGAGTGTGCAAAAGGTCATGGATGCTCTCAACGTGTTTAAGAAGGAGGGGTATTGGTCAAAACATATGATATATGATTAAGGGTGAAGTAAGAAATATATTAAAAGTTATTTATGGGTTAGGGGGGAGATGTCCCTCATCTGTTTCACCACTAACCTTTCCGTCTTGCTGTCCTGTAATTTTTCTTCTTTTTTTGGTTGGTAAGGAGGATCTCCTATTGTACCAAATCGTTGCTCAATCTCTGCTATTTTTTGACCTTTTCTTCGTTTGTTTTTTTCTAAATAACTACTATTATCCACATAGCTTCGATATTTAGAAACAATAACCCCTGCTGTTTTCAAAAATTCATTGATTAATGCAAGCTTAGGGTGATTAGCACCACTACGTTTAAGATTTCCACACTCTTGAGTATATTCAAAGAAAGATTTTGCTGCTAGCTCGCATTCTAAATCATATCCCATCATTCGAAGATTATCATTGTTATCCTCAGTGCATTCTACTTCTTTAATATCCGCACCCTGCATAGTTAAAAATTTATCATATACATCTTTCGCCATAGATCCTTTTACACTACGTACCTGAATATGTACAAGAGGTATATGAGGTGTACCATTCTCATTATATCCAGCATCATGACCATCTAAGACCTGATCTAAATTGATATTTGTAGTATCTGTCTTGTCTAACTAGTTTCATTAATAATATATGCAATGCCATTTTTCTTTATTACAATCCCAGAAACATGCAATGGAGTTGAAATTCTTATAATGGCATCATCTCCACAACCAGCAATGTAATCAACAATGCTTTTCAACTTGCTTTTTTTAAAATTTACCGATAAAAGCATACACTCAGCAGCTGGAAGCCTATGGCCTAATAGTTCAGTCGCGTGCAACTGATTCTTTTATTCTATTCTTACCTAGCTCTCCCGGTTTTAAATTATAAAGTGTTTCTTTTTCTGCGCGCTCAACATCTAGATCTTCATTTGCACAACTATACAAACCATCTTGAAATAAAAAACAAATATCAATAACACTACGAGCATTCATATATTTTCTAACTGTATCATATGAATATATAACTTGTTTAGCTATTCTTTCCTCCATTAATTTTTTTTGTAATAACACGACAGCACGTTGCTGTAAAATATTTTTCTTGTCCAAATGATTTTCATCCAGTTTCATCCAGTTTCATCAGTTTTAAATCAATAAGATTCAAAATTTTCTCAAACTTTTTAGAATTTGGGCTCTGGCTAACGTTTCGACGAACATACGCAATTTTTTCATCAGAAGGCAAGTCCTTCCAAGTTTCAAAATCATTGGGACGAGCATAGTAATATAAAAAAAATGGGCGAAAATCTTCAATGATGTCTTCTGCATCAAGCTTTTTCTTTAGTGCACTTTGGATATGATCAAATACAAAAACGATATCTTTTATTTCAAGGGTATCTAATATTTGACTAAGAAAAAGCATAGACTCGATAGCGGTATTTTCTCCATCTATCTCTAATAAATCATCTCTTTTTAACCCAGCTTGAGATTGTGCTTTTTTTTGAGCAAAATCGTGCAATACAGCATTCATTATACCATCGCAAAATCCATCGCTAATGTCTCCTTGAGTATGACCAAGTTTCTGTATAAGCTCTTTCATTATTATACCTTTTTAATTTTAATTGTGTTTTTTATGTATTTGTTAACATGGTTGCTATAAGGTAAATAAAAAGTAAAGGTATTATACGATAAAAAAGAGCATTATAGTTGTTGTTCATTTAAAAGGTTAACACACTATTTAGCCGAAATTTAAATAATCTTATTCTTATAAAGTGATAACTAAATTAGATTTAAAATAAATAAAAAACTACCAAAACTTTACATCAGCGCTTGCAAGGCTTTACTCAACAATTGATCTATTATCATATCAGGAAAATACAAACCATCAACCTTATCTGTAACTTGAGAAGAAGAGTATCCCCAGGATTTCAAGGCACTTTTAACATCATACACAATCCCTCTTTGAGAACTTTTTTCCTAATCTTCAGGAGCATAGCAACTACGCCAGCCTTTAAAACTTGAAGCAAGATCTAAAGCCATGTTCTCTGCAAGTCTTTCCCCTGCATCGTTTACTTTTTTTAGCATTATTGTATCTGTATTTTCAATTGCCGATAGCAAAACATGCTCTGGCAAACTGGATAGTATCAATAACCTAAGCAAGCTTAGGGCCAACACCAGGCGCCATTAAAAAGGTTCTAAATAAAATCCCTTTTACGCATCTCATTAAAACCATATAAAATTTATATATCCTCTCTTACTGCATGATGAGTATACAATGACACATGTTTTTGAGAAAATATCTCAGCTTCAGTTACGGTATGATCCCATACCTCATAGCCAACACCTACAATATTTAATAAGCACCTTCATAGACATGAATAACATCTCCAGTCAAATCACCTATCACACTAACTCCCTTGTTCTGGCTATATTCTAAAACGATCTTGATGCGTATGAGAAATTACCAAAGTCAATGCATCAGCTGCACCTATCAGTTTTTTGAGAACGTATTAGAAGAGTACACTGCGCCGTCTTTAGGCCGGTTGGTCATGTAGATATTGTTTGATCAAGATGAGAATAAAGGAGGATGTGAATTGGTAAAATCATCAAAGTCTCGGTTGACTTGAATTTTTATTTTCTGTTCCTGGGTTCTGGAACTGCCAGGTTATTCTTCCTCATTAGCATCTAATCTTTCTTTCAGGCTCATTATTTGGTGTCTCAGTTCTCCTTTGCCCATATAATTGTTTTCTACAAGATCCTGTATGTGTTTGGGGTTCTTAGAACAAATACCATCTAGTGTTCTTAAAGTGCGTTTGGCGGATGACTCGTCTGTTAATTCACTAACATTATGATCACAATATAAATCATGATCTTTTTCCCGCTAAGGAAAAATCCTCTTGAGTTTATTTTTTGAGTCCTAAATTGGAGGGTTTGTTGCGGTGTTCATGTCGTGATGAGGATGGTGTTTTCAGGCAGGTATATACGGATTTTAGGCTAAATAAGCTTGCTGAAGAGGGGTGTTGCTGGTTGCTATTGTGTTTAGATACAGATAAGGTGTTTTTGATGTTTTCACTTTCCACAAAAATGCTAAGAGAAATTAAGCAGAAAAATAGGACAGATAGAGACGTCACGGAGAGGGAACTTGTGGTATTGAGGAGGTACAGAAATCCACAAGAGGTAATGGTGTTGAGAAAAAAGTCAATGGCATTTTTAGAAAGATGAAAGCTATGAGATTTACTTTTTTCTTTGGAGTAAGAAGAAAGCGTAGCTGAGACTGATCCAATAACGAATGAGACAGAGGGGGTTATGATTGTCTTTGGAAGATGCAAGCTGGCGCGAATGTAGCTGATAACAGTGAGAGATTGAAGTCCTTTGCAGATGCCAAAATAAAGATCTGGTACGATATTTTTTTTGAGAAAATTTGATATTTTTTTGATCAATTGCTTCCCTGGGTAGTCAAAAGGTTTTGTTTCCTGTTCAGAGGTGTGCGCCAAATATGCAGAATAAGAAATTGTTAAAATGGTAATCGCAGCAGGAGAGAGAAATTGATTCAGAGTGAGGATAGCAATGATGGGTCTTGGGAGCAGTGATAAAAGAGAAAGCCCCAGTACCAAATGGCTGATGTTTTTTATGGTTGCGTGCAAGAATATTAGAGTGTTTTTTAGTTGCATATCAAGTATTCTTTTCTTACAGTATAATGTTTTTAGGGGAGTTTGTCAATATTTGTAGAGTTTTCAATATAGTAGAGAGGTTAGATTGGATATGAAGAAGGGAATAAGTGGCGGTAGGAAAGATAGTAGCAAATGATTTTATTGGCATTGTCTTGGCTGATTGGCTTTTTTTTAAGCACGTGCAAAAGGGTAGAGGAAGGCATTCCGAGTCTTTTTGCAAGATAGTAAATATCAAAGTCATTCCATTCAAGAATTTTAGTCAGCATGGTATAGAGGTAGTATTGGCAGGACGGCATAAAGAATTAAAAATGTAAAATAAGCGCTTTTATTTTTAATCATATGGGGCTGGTTTGGCAATGGGAGAAAAGCCAAAAAGGAGTGAAGTGATTTCGCACACAGTCAAGTCGGTTTATAACAAAATCTTCATTTATGGGTCTTGTTGCACGAAAAAGCGATAAGAGAAAGGGTGTAAATTGAAAATAAGGCATCTTAATGTTATAAGTAGAATAAGGGTGCCCAATCAGGACGCAATGTTGTGGTAGAGCAGACTGGTGATTTAGAGGAATAAAGTCGATGAAAAGTATGCAAAGGACTAGCATTGAGAGGGCTGAAAGGCTCAAAAAAGTGAGGGGAATGTCAGGTTTGAATAGAAAGTCTTTTTCTCAAAAATATCAAATTCCCATTGCAACCATGCAAAACTGGGAGGCTCCACGTTTTGGAGGGTTGTCTGAACGAGGTGCACGAAAAATGATTCAATGTTTGGCCTGCGAAGGGGTCTATGTGAGCCATGAGTGGCTTATGCTAGGAGTAGGCAATGGTCCTCAGATTGCAGGGACGTCCACAAGAAGAAGTTTTGGTAAAGTAGAAAAGGCATTAGATTCTGACCAAATTGAAAAAGAAATGAGTAATCTCAAGAAGTTGTATAAGAAAAGCATTGTATATGAATTGCAAGATGAAAGGATGGCTCCTTTTTATGCGCCAGGGGATTTATTCATCGGTGTGTTAAAGGAGGACGGACAGGCGCAAAGCAGTTTGGTGAATTGTCTTTGCATCGTGCAGTTAGAAGGAGGCGAAAGGGTTCTTAGGTATATCAAGCAAATAGTCCCACGGAGAAGACAGGTAAGTTTATATACCATCAATATGGATAAGAAGTGTGGTCATACAATAAAAGAGTGTCATTATTTACAAATCTGGCAGGTAGTGTGTGTGCAGTTTGCTCGAAGAATGTCGAAGGAAGTGCAAGGCGTTGCTTAGCAACGATTTTAGTTGGGCTTCCTTTGCCAAATCTGGGGTTCATGCGGTTATGGATGTGTAATCCATTTTATCACGCCTGAATCGTTAGATGAATCTTTCTTGGGTCTCTAAAAGCAGTTGTCAACGCTTGATGGGACCTCCTCCAAAAATAAATAAAACAATTCAAGTCTCATAAATCTAGGCTGTTTGTGTGCTTGTTCTTTGTGCTGATTGGCACGCATCGAAAAATATGCTTGGTGCGCTATTTGACTTTATCTTCGACAAACTCTTCGTGCTTTCTTGTTTTTTTATCATACTTTTTTAAGCGCAGCTTATCAGTTGTGGTTTTAGGGTTCTTAACAGTCACGTAGTAGGTGCCTGTTTTCTTATTGACCAATTTAATCAGTATTCGTTTTCCGTGCATTGCCATAACAATTACCCCTCAATCACTTTTTTCGTATCTGCCGCTCGCTCAGAAATCTGAGTCAAAACCTTATCAATCCCAAGCTTATCAATGATTCTCATGCCTTTAGCAGAGACTTTGAGGCGCACATAGCGTCCTTGACTGTCTACCCAAAAGCGTTTTGTGTGCAAGTTGACCTCAAAACGACGCTTGGTCTTGTTGTTTGCATGAGAGACATTGTGTCCGTGCATGGGCTTTTTTCCTGTGACTGCACAAATTTTTGCCATAACGACCTCTTTTATAACTTCATTAGGTGGATGATTATACAAGAATAAAAATAAAATAACAATATTTTTTAAAAAATAAGCTATAAACTTAGTAAGTCGTTCACAATTTGGGTGAAATTACTGGATTATAGGAGGAAATATGACAGAAGAGTTTTGCACGTTGAGTTGGCCTGAAGAGTCAATTGCGTTGATCACGCTCAATCGGCCAGATAAGCTCAATGCAATTAACGTTGAGATGTTGCAACAGTGGCGAGAGATATTAGAGCAGCTAGAAGATTCAAGCAAGGCGCCTAGGTGCTTGTTGGTGACAGGTGCGGGTCGGGCATTTTCATCTGGTGCAGACATTCGTGCAACCATGAAGGTGGCCAAAGAGCACAACGGCGATTTGGGGAGCATTCTGAGTGCTTACTACAATCCGTTAATTTTAGCCATACAGAAGTTGCCTTTCCCGGTCATCAGTGTGGTCAATGGGCTTGCCGTTGGGGTGGGGTTTTCATTTGCATTGCATGCAGACATCATCATTGCATCTGAAGATGCTTATTTTTGGGCAAACTTTGCAGAAATAGGGCTGGTCCCCGATGGAGCTATGAGTTTTATGTTGCCAAGGTTCATGGGGTACCATACCGCAGCTGCGCATATCTTATTGGCAGAAAAAATGACTGCCATAGAGGCAAAAAGCTGTGGTTTGGTTTATCAGTTATATGGTAAAGACATACTCATGAGAAAAGCCATAGAGTTGGCAATGCGCATGTCTCAGCATTCAAAAGTGGCCAACCAAGAAACTAAGTCATTGCTCAGAGAAGGAATGGATAGAACATTTAAAGAGCAGATACAGGCAGAAAGCATTAGTCAAGCGCGTGCTGGGTATAGTGATGAAGCTAAAAAGGCCATCATGAATTTCATCATTCATGGCAATAAGCAAAAGGGAAGATAGTAGCAAAATCAAGCAAGGAAGTGTAACGGATAAATTGTTATAGATGTAGATATCAGTTAAAAGCAGTTCGTAGATTGAATGAGGTTGCAAAAGAAAGTACAGACATTTATGATCAATACCAAGGAACTAAGGGAGGAAGAGTAGTGAAAAATGTGATAATCACAGGTGCAAACAGAGGGATTGGCCTTGAGCTTGTGAAAATTTATGCAAAAGAAGCTAAAGTTTTTGCATTATGTCGTCAACGGTCAGATGAGTTAGACGGATTGAAAGGGGTGACTGTGATAGAAGATGTAGATCTAAGAAGCCAAGAGTCTATAAACAAGGCTGTACAGAAGTGCACAGGAAGAATTGATTTACTAATCAGCAATGCTGGTGTTTTTCACAGAGATGAGGGAGGCATTGGTAATATAGATATAGAGAGTATACAGGATCATATGACAGTCAATACATTGGCGCCATTGACGTTAATCCAAACAGCTCTGAATCATTTAGGCAGTGGATCAAAAGTGGCATTGATATCATCGCGAATGGGCTCAATTACTGATAATACATCAGGTGGATTTTACGGTTATCGCATGAGTAAGGCAGCGTTAAACGCGCTCGGCAAGTCATTGGCGGTTGACTTGAAGCCAAAAAATATTACAGTGGCCATATTGCATCCAGGCATGGTGAAGACGAAGATAACTGGCTATCAAGGTCAGTATACGCCAGAAGAGGCAGCTGTAGGACTGGCAAAGAGAATAGAAGCGTTGACTTTAGAGAACACAGGAAGCTTCGTGCATGCTCAAGGAGAAATATTGCCCTGGTAGAAATGGACAGCAATTTTAGGAGAGGTAGCAGGCCTTATTATTAAGCCTTTTCAAGAAAGTCACAAAGGTCAAAGCCTAATGCTATCAGAGCTTGTGTAACAGAAAAAAGCGGCAGTCCGTAAATGGCATAGGGATCTGTGCTAGATAGGCTATTGATTAGCAGGTGTCCTCTTCCTTCAAGTCTAATGCTACCAGCGCACTCATAGGGTTTATCGTATTGGAGGTAGGCAGTGATCAATGAATCGTTGAGAGTGCGGTACTGAATATGGGTTTCAATCACTTCTATGTGGCAAAAGTTGTTTTGAGAAGATAAAATACAAACGCCGCTATAGGAAATGGCTTTTTGTCGGCTACACAGTTGTAGTTGTTTGACGGCATTGGCGTGGTTGAGTGGTTTTCCCAAAATGGTGTTATCTACAGAAATGATCTGATCTCCAGCAATGATAATGCCATTTTTTGTTTCCAGAGCTTTGGCTTTGGTAAGTGAGAGGCGGTATGCCAGATCTGCGGGCGGCTCATTGGGAAAAGGGGTTTCATCAATATCGGGACTGACGCATTCAAAGGGCGTATTGAGCATAGAAAGTAAACGTTTTCTTTCTTGTGAGCTTGAAGCCAGAAGTATCTGCTTAGATTTCATAATGACAAAGTAAGAGAATTTAAGTCTGAGTATTGTTAGCACACTCTAGAGAGAAGCGCAGTATTTATGATCTAAAAATCCAAAGATCATGCAAAGACAACGATTTCCTTGTGCTGAGAGGGGGAATGTGTTGTAATAATGCTTCGTTGAGAGCGAGAAATTAAATGGCATCCACACACAAAAAGACCACTTTGGTAACAGGGCTAACTGCAACAGGCGATTTACACTTGGGTTCGTACTTAGGCACAATGAAGCAGTGGGAGCGGTATTCAAAAGACCATGACTGTTACTTTTTTATTGCAGATATGCATGCAATCACCATACCACAAGACCCAAAGCTAATGCGAAAACGCAGTTTAGATATGGCTGCATTGTTTATGAGTTCAGGGGTCTGTCTTGAGAGTTCAGTGTTGTTCAATCAGTCGCAGGTACCGCAGCATGCCGAGCTATGCTGGGTGTTGTCGTGCATCAGTGCGATGGGAGAGTTACAACGCATGACACAGTACAAGGAAAAATCAGCCAACCAAAAACAGAAAGAGACGTTGGGTTTATTTGCCTATCCTTGTTTAATGGCAGCAGATATTTTGCTATATAATCCGCAGTATGTGCCTGTGGGAGAAGATCAGAAACAACATTTAGAATTGGCCAGAAACATTGCACAGCGTTTCAATCATCAATTCAAAGAAGAGGTGTTTTCAGTGCCTGATCCAGTCATCCCTAAGGTTGCTGCTCGGGTAATGGCACTCGGTGATCCAGAAAAGAAAATGTCTAAATCAGACGTCAGTGTGAATAACACAGTCTATTTACTGGATAAGCCAGAGGTAATCGTCAAAAAGATAAAACGGGCGGTTACTGACTCAGGCACAACAATAGAATACAACGAGAAAAGACCAGGAATTAGTAATTTGGTGGCCATTTATGCAGCGCTCACAAATAGCGCCATAGACAGTGTTGTTGCGCAGTATGAAGGAGAGGGGTATGCCAAGTTCAAGACGGATTTGGCAGATTGTATTGTATCAGCTTTTGAGCCCATCAGAGACAGTTATGAGAAAATTAGGCACGATGAGCAGTATTTGCAGACAGAGCTTGAGAAAGGGGCTAAAAAAGCACAAAGTGTGGCAAAAGAAACGCTGAGAAAAGTGTATGAAGTTGTTGGTTTTATACAAGGTGGGAATGCATAAGTGAAGACAACATATTTATTTTATGATCTAGAAACATCTGGTTTGAGTAAGCCGTTCGATCAAATACAACAATTTGCAGGCAAGCGTCTCAACGAAAATTGGGAAGAGGTTGAAAGCAGTTTTCTTGAGGCCCGAATTTCTCCTGATGTCATTCCTTCTCCTTATGCAGTCATCACTCATCAAATATGCATGGGGGAAGATAGTGGGCGGATGAGTGAATTTCAAGCGACAACACAAATTCATGCAATGATGAATGAGCCAGCGACAATCAGTCTCGGCTATAACACATTGGGGTTTGATGACGAATTTTTACGGTTCGCATTTTATAGAAACTTGTTGTCACCGTATACACACCAATATGCCAATGGCTGCAAGCGGTATGATATATTTCCTTTGACTGTTTTTTATTTTTTATTTGAGAAGTCAGTGCTTAAGTGGCCACAAATAGACGGTAAGCCAACATTAAAATTAGAGCATATTGTGACTGAAAACAATTGGTTTCAGGGCCGGGCGCATCATGCCATGAATGATGTCGACGCCACAATAAAGTTGGCATCGCATTTAAGGAAAGGCAATCCAGCGATGTGGAATTATTTAATTGGATATTTCGATAAGGGGATAGATTCTGATCGAATTGCAGCGTTGCCCAAAGCGTTTAATAATCACATAGATTTTCGATTTGGTGTGATGATTCATTCTAAATTCGGGGCTAGCTATGCCTATTCTGCCATGGTGTTGGCACTGGGCAATCACAATCATTACAAAAACCAGACGGTATGGCTACGGTTGGATAAAGAAGAGTTTGAAGAGTTTGACTTTGAAAAGATAAATGCATCGGGGTTTATCATACGAAAGAAATATGCAGAACCTGGCTTTATGTTGCCGCCATCGGAAAATTACACGGTTCAGATGAGCTTAGATAGAATGAAGATAGTCGAAAAGAATCTAGCAAAGATCAGTGAGGATTTTTCAGGCATTGAAGACATACAAAGACAAGCAAGGGAGTTTATGTATGAGTCTGTTGAGAATATTGATGTGGATGCAGGTTTGTATGACAATGGCTTTCTAACACACGAAGAGCAAGCTTTTTGTCGGCAATTTCATTTAAGTCCGCCAAAGGCAAGGCAGGCGTTACTGGATGGGATGAAAAACTCCAATTTGCACGAACAGGCTTTGAGGGCGTTATGGCGAGACAGTGGAGAGCTGAATTCCAAGGAGGCTCTAGAGTCAATCGAGCCTTACATCAAGAAAATTCTACAGTCAGAGGTAGAGACTGGCATTTTTGATTACAGAGGTGAGCAAAAAAGGGGCATATTTGTGGCCAACCAAGAGGTCTCACAGATAGAGTCGACAATGGAATTAGATAGAGCGCAAGAAAAAGTACTTGAAAGTTTTAAGCAGTGGATGCAAAATAGAAGCTCTGAGTAAAAAATTCTAAAAAGTGTGAGAGGTGTCTGGTGCTAAGTTATCGTCATTTATGGACAAAAATGTTGAGCCTGTATTCAGGGTTTGCTTTAAAATCACTGATGGAGTCAATCACGCAGGCAAAAGATTATAAAGATCAGGTTAAAATAGCAGAAGAAGGTCGGAAAAATGCAAATAGGTCCAAATCAATGCTAAAAATAAACTCGCGTGTAAAAAAAGTAAGAAGAACGAAGTTGGGACAGTGCTCAATATATATTTATGAGCCTGAAGAAAAAATCAGTGAGGACCTTGTCATTTTTTTTCCTGGAGGAGGGTTTATTGTTGGAGGTAATAGCACACATGGGTCAATTGCCAGTAATATTTCAGCAACACTGGGTCGCCAAGTCTGTTTAATAGAATACGCTTTGGTGCCAGAATCAAAGATAAAACAGACCATAGAAGCATGTGTCGAGAGTATTTTATTGCTTTTAAATCAATCAAAGACGGTAGATTATACTCTATGTGGGCATTCAGCAGGAGGAGGGCTGGCCTGCCAAACTGTGATTCAATTAATAAAGGAAAACCAGACTTTACCACGTTGTTTATATCTTGTATCACCTTCATTGCAACATTGCTTCAGTGGAGATAAGCTTGAGATTTTGGAGAAATGTAAAACAGATGAAATTTTAGGTAAAACGTATCATTATTTAATGAATAATGAAAGTGCCAGGAAGAAAGCGGTGGCTTTGTTAGGGGGAGACGAGGTGCCTGAGATGTTGGATGTTGAGGATAAAATACTGAAAAAATTTCCGCCCATACATATGACCTACCAAAATGATGAAGTACTGTCCATTGCCATTAGGCAGGTAATCAGGAAGTTTAGACGTTTGGATATTGAGGTTGTGGATAACTCAGTGGATAATTCATTTCACTCTTTTTTGGTTTTTGATTATCTGCCTCAGACCAAAGTTTATTTAACTCAATTAAAAAAAGCTTTTGATCAAAAAAAACAAGCAAATAATAAAGATGATTGAAGGAGTAAAAACATTAGTTGAGGTAAAAGACACTCTCTGGCAGTGAGGCATCCTTGAGAATAAAGGTGGGCAATTAAAGTTAAGTATTAAGAAGGTGTTTTTGACTGTTTTCTTTTCTGATAATCGAGTCAATCTTTGGAACAGAAAAAAAGATCATGCCGACGACAAAAGAAAATCTAAGCACATTGGAGAAATGGTGTAAGAATAGATGGGTTTTAAATTGAGGAAGAAGAGCAAACAGGCATAAAGTCACGGTTAAATAGATATTAGCGTGTGAGAGTTTTATATGAATGTCACAAATTTTAGGCCCTTGAGTGTGTAAAATAACAGCCAGGCTCATTAAAAATCCTGCTGCCTTGCTGATCACTGGAGGCATATCAAATTGTAACTCAAAAAACAGATACAAAAACATGGGGATGGTAAAGAGCATCCAGTGTTTTAAAAGGTCTAATAGGTCATTGCCATTTTTTATCTGATGGCGCCAGAAAAATACAGTGGCCACTCCAAGCAAGGTGCCAGCCAGAACGTCATAAAGGCTATGCACGCCTAAATAAACTCTAGATAAAGAAACGCCGATGATGATGAGAAGGTAGAGTAGCGCGAGCGATGACGTGTACTGAAAAACAGCATCAACCAAAATACAGTTGCAACTTGGGCATCGCCACTAGGAAAGCCAAAGGGGTCCAGAACTGCTATCAAATAAAAGTGTGCATTAGGACGAGAAAATTGAAATATCTGTTTAAGAAAGCAATTGGTCAGTGTAGAAAAAGGGATTAAAAAGGCCAGTGAGATAAAAAGAGAGGGGTTCAGAAGCCGTAATGGTAATCATGAAAAATAATCATTTGCCAGCAAAGGAAAAAACAGAAAGAGCGTGTCCATTAACGGAGTTCTAAGGCTTAAAATCCAGGATTCAATCATGAACGATCATAGCATCAATTGAAGATGAGATACTCATAGGTATTCAATCGAGACAATTTCATAGCTTTGTATGCCATTAGGGGTATTGACTTCGATTTCATCTCCCACCATCTTACCTATGCACGAACGGGCAATGGGAGAGGTGATGGAAATTTTACCTTGACCTAGGTTTGCTTCCTCTTCTCCTACAATCTGGGCGGTTATGGTTCTTTCCTCAGCATCATTATAGATGGTTATGGTAGCGCCAAAGACGATGTTTTCTCGGTTGCCAATTTTAGATACATCGATGACTTGCGCATTTTTAAGTCTATCTTGAATGAAGCGAACGCGGGCTTCAGACAACCCCTGTTTGTCTTTGGCTGCGTGATACTCTGCATTTTCTTTTAGGTCGCCGTGTTCTCTGGCTTCTGAAATGGCCCGTGCAAGAACGGGTCTATCATCAATCAACGTCTGTAGTTCTGCTTTTAGAGCAGACTCTCCTGTTTTTGTCATTGGCACTTTACGCATACTGACTTACCTCCCGTAAAACAAACAATACTAGCATAGTAAAAATTAAAATAAAAGCAATACAGTGCTTTCCCAGTGATTATCAGCAAGATAAAACGGTATTGAAGCCGAGAAAAAAATATTTATGCTGAAAAAGCAATAAGTGAGGAGAAGCAGAATGCGAGAAAAGAAAGTAGTGGTAGGTGTTGTGGTCATATTTTTGTCTATGTTGAGTCATACGGCATTGGGAGAAGATGGGGTGTGTAAAAAAAAATCTGGGCAGACAATCTGTCAGGAGGGAGAAGTGGATTTGATAAAGACAAATGGTTTGTTGCAGACAAACAGGACGAAAATTAACAAGAGGGTGACAGTAAAAGGGCAGGCAGTACTGAGAAACACCCAGATGAATGAGATGAAGGTGTTTGGAGAGGCGATATTGTTTGACACAACAGTGTCCGGTAAGTCAGAGGTGTATGGTCATCTAAACAGTCAAAAAACGCAATTTAAGCAGCCTGTTACAGTGTGGTCGAATATGATGCATGCAAGTAGATCAAGTTTTACAGATATCATTATAGCCTCAGAGGAGGGTGGTCCGCGGGTTATTTTGTCAGATCAGACCACAGTCAATGGAAATATTATTTTCAAGGGAGAAGAAGGTCGTGTTGAGATGATGAAAGGGTCAAGAGTGTTGGGGAAGATTGTGAATGGAAAGAAGTTATAGGGAGAAAAATATGTTTGAGTTGGTTGAAAATAGAGAGCATTTAGAATGTTTGAATAGAACTGGTGGATCAGGGGAGTGCGAAAAGACGATGAGTAAAGATGGAAAAGACGGAAAAGATGATGTCAGTGGTGTGGGATTTGGTATTCTCGGAGGAAGATTAATGGTTGATGAAAATCAGTAGGAATTAGACATGTAAGACAAAGTTGTGAGATAGGGAGTTATTGAATTGAAAAAAATAGTGGTAATAGGATCAAGTAGGGACCCTGTGATTATTTTTTATAAACGTTTTTTGATGCGTATGGGTATTGGTAGAGGTGGATATTGTTTCATTAATAGTGATAATTTCTCAAAAGGAGTGGATGTTAATGATGAGGGGTGGTTTATATCGGGAGATGTGGCAGTCAAGCATGGTGAGGTTGGAGGCGTCTGGAATCGTTTGGTGATGGGGGGAGGAGGGTTTATCCACAAAAGCATTGAAGTGTATGCAATGTATTTAATGGATGAGGTATACCAAGGTGTACTGAATCGGCCAAAAGAAGGTATGAGTAATTTCTCAAAACCGTATCAAATTGAGAAATTGCTCTTAAAGCGGTTAAAAAAAATAGAAGGATATATCTTTTCAGGTAGCATGATAAGAGCGGATATCGTAGGCAGAAAGCTAATTTATAAGTCTATTAGTGGGGTAAGGTCCATTGTAAAGAAGGTGGCAAAGCAAGACAGAGAGAGATGGGTGAAGGAGCCGGTATTATTCCAAGAATTGATTCATGGGGATAATATTAGAGTGCACGTGATCAAAGACAGTGTGATTGCTTGTTGTTGCACTGCTCGAGAAATTGATTATCGGTATGCAAAGGCCATGCGAATAGAGAGGGTAAATTTACCACTATGGTTGAAGGCTGAGTGTATTGATGTGGCTAGGCAGATGGGATTTGGGTTTGCAGGGATTGATTTAATCTTTAGAAGAGGTGAGTATTTCATCCTAGAGGTCAATCCTGCGCCAGGCTACGCCTATTTTGACATAGATTTATGTATATCAAGAGAATTACACAAGTATTTTGAAGATATGATGGCATCATAAAATGTCTAACTATGGAGACTCATTTGCAAAAAACGTGGAAAGTTGATGTATGTTAGAGTCAAGCACACAATAAATTAATGGGGGAGCCCAAAATAAAAGCAAGTTATGGATATATGAGTATCCAAAGGCATAGACAATTATTCAACCTTCTTCAAAAGCTGTGCTTTACCTTTGCCAAATGACCAATCTTCAGGTTGGTTAGTGACGATACTGATAAAAACATCATCGGGTTTGATGCCGAGTTTTTCTTCCAGTGCCTGAGGCAGCTGTTGGTAGAAGTCAAGCTTCATTTGGGTGGTCCTTGGCATGGACGTGATATGGATAACAATAACGTCGTCGCTACGTTGCATGTCCCACATGGTCTGGTTAATCATGAACGCGTGTTCATCCATTTGGTGTACAATGTGAAAATAGTCGTTTTCAGGGATATTCCAAGCATTGATTAAAACATGATGAATGGTTTGACTGAGTATACAAATATAGTCAGCATCTTTGCCTTTTTTTAATGTGATATTCAGCAATGGCATGAAAAGGTCCTGATGATTTACTTAATTATTGAGGGACAGGTAGGTGGTACATCATATTCGAAACCTCTATAAGAAAGCTTTCAATGGGGGTTTTTGATGAGTCATTGATACGTCTTACAGAATCTCTGCTACACATAGGACCTTTGGGGAAACCTTTCCCTAGCATTGCTTCATTCACAGCTGGGATGCTATGTTTTCCGACGATGATGAGCTCATATCCATCACTGAGGGACTTTTGAACTTGTGCATTTTCCGACATTGTTTGGCGAGAGATGCGGGCACTGACAAAATCGCCAGCTTTTAGTGAAGGGCCCGATCCTGTCTTAATATCAATCATATTCGGCCTATCTATAGTAGAGTGGCTCTCTGAATAGACAGAAAAGCACTGACTAAAGACAACAACCAGTGCCAGTCTGAAAATTGATGAAAATAATGTATGTTTTGGCACTTTACGGTGTGGCACTGCAGTCTTACAAATACGAACAATGAGATAATGAGATAAAATTGAAAAAAGGTCAATACGTTTTTTCAAAAGAGGTCACTTATTTTTACAGAGACAGATGATCTTGACAAAAGAATGAAAAATTGATACAATGTAACAAAAATAAAAAAGGGATTGATTATGAGTTCAATAAAAGATTGGTTGGTTAAATTTGGGGAGTCTTCATTCAACGCCACAGAGGTGTTCTTTCAGACATTTTTATGTTGGCAGATAGGTGTTGTAATGGCTTGTGTGATGCAATGTGCGGCTTCGGGTGGTGCAATGCCAGGAGATCTACTACTTTTCGCGTTAGTTGCCAGTGAGGTTTTCGTCGTTGGTAATTCATTATTTGAGGCAGGGAAGTCATTTTGGGCAAAGTTTTCAAGAGATGAGGACTACAGTGGACCTTTCGGACAGAAGCAATATAGCCCCAGATCGGTCAGTAATGATTTTACATATCAGCCACCAATGCTGCCGAAAGGAAAACACAAAGAAGATCATATAACATGTGAAGAGAAGGCAACGATGAGGCATGAACATCACAGAGGTTGTTCATGTTGTGGACATAGATAGCAGGTGCAGCAGCGAGCATTGAGGTAATGACTCATAAATTGAAGCTTATTTTAACGATCCGGTATTTAGGAGACGAAAAAGTGGTCAGATAGTTGATTTTAAAGAGACTTGCTGTTGTAGTATAAAGTAAAATCAACGGGATTAAAAAATGAAATCAATTGTACAAGCATATATTATTAAAAGAGAATTTAAAGAATTGATAACAGGCTTCAAAAAATCAGTAGCTCACTTCATTAGCATCATTAAAAGACTAACAACAAACTTCAAAAAATTAATACCAAACTTTGTTAAACTCGTAGACAGGACTCTTTTCTCCTGCGCTTTATGTGGAGTCACACTGTTTGTGTGTGCGGAACAAATTTTGAGGCAGTCAGCCCGCAAAGTTTCGAATTGGATGGCCGGTCGGCAAGAGGAAAATGGCAATTTATTGTACTGCCTGGGACTTTTTTCGGTGGCTGCAATTGCCCTTGTTACAATAAAAACACTATTTATGCAGAATCCATTGATTTTTTGTCTGATGACGGTGGCAGTCACCATTAAAGTGACATTCATTGAGATAGAAACTTCTGACACGGGGGCCAATGAATGTTCAATCCTTAATATAGCAAAAGTTTATCCCGAGGTTCACCGTCGCATTGAGAAGAGACGGGTACAGAACAAGGGAGATGATATCGATCAGGAAGTAGATCAATATTTTGACGATAAAGATAATTACAGGGCTGAATGCAGCATGAATTCGGTTTAATGGAAATAAAAAAGAAATTTATTAAATTAGTCAGAACAGTAGCCTTTGCAGTTGAAGCCTTTACAATAGCCTTTTGTGTGCTCATTTTGGGCCTCTGCTTGAGTTCTTAAATGTGTTAAGACGTTATCCTAAAGCAATATTGATATTCTCATCCATAACAATGGCAATCCTATATTGGTGTGCAGTTTCGATAATGCTTCAATGTTCCGTGGCATGCCTCCATTTTCTCACAATGGTGTGTTTTATGTCCTGTGAGATGATAATGGTTGGGTTTGCTCTGAGCAAAGTTGTTGAGAAGTGTTCAGATGTTCTCTGCAATAACGCAGATCCCAAGGAAATAGAAATTGGTACTCTTTGGAATTCTACGATAGGATCTTCACCTCTATGGTTAAATTTATTCAAGCCTTTAGAAAAAAATAAGCCAGGTAGACATCCTGCAAAAAGCTCAGAGCTGGGTGGCTCTCAACCACTGAACATACAAGATTCTAAAAAAGGAAGTAGCTCTGGTGAAAGGTCAGAGGAATATGGCGGCGGTACCTTCTATTGGGAGTATGGAAGTAGGTAGCGCTCTGTTTTTTAAAAATAAGATCAAGGTCCAATTTTTTAGGCGGTTTAAACCGTGGATAGAACAATGACATAAAAGCGTAGGCAGATAGCAAAAGAATGTTATGAGTCTCTTCGCTTACCAACTGGGTTGGTTTGATTATGTTGGGGTTGGGGGGTTAAGCTGGCTCCAATTTATCGCCTTTAGGTCAAGAAAAAAGGGGGCGAGGGTTGATATGATGTAATAGAACTGTTAAAATGGTCCATCAATTAATTAAAGGCAAAAAAAAATGAAAATTAAAAATATACCGGGCAAATTGCAACTAGCGGTAGAGACTGTGGTTACTAGTGTCTTATTGTGTACATTCCATTCAGTCTACGTAACATACATTATATATCTCCGTATGTATATCAGTCTAATGAGTGTGGTATCTAAAATGAAATCGAGGGAGTTATTGATGACTGGGGCGGGTGTTTCTGTGGTTGCTGTCCTATTATCACCTATGCTAATACTGAAGCCATTGGCATACATTTTAGCGGCTGTACCATGCGTATCAATAGTATCGGTTGCAATAGCGACGGTAGCATATGTAGTCTATGATTTAAAGCACCCAGAGAGGGAAAAATTTCGAGTGAATGATTCAGAAGTTGGAGAAGTTTGTAGTTATATGCTTAACCCTTTTCAAAAAGCCATGCCAGCCTGTTTAAAAAATAGAAAGAAAAATGACAGGAATATAGAAAATCAAGGAGCATCTGTTATTGAATCATTGGAAGGGGCAAGCGCAGCACTATAGAATCAGATTGAGAGCTTTAAACAATAAAAAATCCCGCTTTAAGCGGGATTTTTTATTATTTAAAGTATAGGCAATGGGTAAGGTTGAGATGAGAGAGTTGTTCTGAACACATGGATGTTTGCAATCAAAAAAACGGTAGTGTCGAGATGAAAATAAAAAGATAAAATATAAAAAAGTGCGTAAATGAATGTAGATCTATCCAGAATTTTGTGTAGAAAAGGAATTTGACCTAAGGGGGCAGCAGTGATAGCGCAAACAAATGTCATCATAGTCCATGAAAGGAAAAGTCATTTTGCGATATATCTTAAAAAAAGATTGGTTAAAGCTGGGTTTGAAGTATTTTTATTGTCCGATGAGATGATCACAAACAGAAAAGTGTTTTGTCACATAGGCGCCCAGGGGGTAAGACTGGAAATAGAAGTTAAAAACGGGATTACGGTTTTGGGTGATAGCATTGCACTGATCGTGTATTTAAGTGTGCAGCCATGGAATTATCAGGGGGTATGTGACAATGGTAATTCATATGAATATATGGCATGGCTTGCCTTCTGGTTATTTGGACAACAAATAGTCGGTAGAGTGATCAATCGGATCGATCACAAAATGTTGAGTGTAAGCAGTATGTGTTTGCCTAGAGTCTACGAAGAAATGAAAAAAGTAGGGATAATAGTGCCAAAATGGAGGTTTGACAGCCAGGCGGCATCAAAAGTAAAAGAAGATGAGTCTCGTCACCATATATGGCAGGCGTGTGATTTCAGATCTCAATTGACAGAGGGGTGTTTGTTACTTGGGCGTAAGGAAGGGCTATGGGTGGTGTGTTTGTATGTGTTTGGGAGATTGTTTGTCAAAAGGACAGATGTAAATGATGAAATTGCATTGCCTGACGATCTAGCGGCTAAGATAAAGAGTCTATGTCAGGGTTTGGGGTTTGATATGATGGAAGTGCTATTTTTATATATAGATAAAACATGGGTAGGTTACGGGGTTTCTGTGCAGCCAGATCTAGATAAGCGCTGGAAGTCGCACTGGTCTAAGATGGTTGACCTGTTGTTAAAATCTACAGAAAGGACAGTCAGCAAGAAAAAAAAGCATACGAGAAAATGTTTTATCAAGAATAAGTACTTGCCATTGGTGGAGTAGGGAAAAGAGAGCAATACAGGACTCTAGTGTTGGTTGTGGTGAAAACTAAAGCTTAGGTGTAGAACGTAAAGTATATTATTGAGATATATGTATGTTTATTTCACAGCAATGCTTTAATATGTGAATTGCTAGCGAAAATACAGCACTACCAGATAGTTCAGTAGAGAGTTTGCTTTTTCAGTGCTATGAATCATTTGAATTTCATTCTAGAATGGCTGGTTATCTTGGGGCTGGGTTTCTGACTCTTAGGATTTGATATTCAATATGGTTAATTATTGTGGGATTATAGCAGAATAATGGGCATATATGGAGCAATTATGCTACAATAATGGCAGGCATAATGTTTTGAAAGAGGAAGAGAGTGAGAGAGTCGTGCCCATGTGGGAATAAGAAAACATACATGCAGTGTTGTCAACGGCTAATTGCAGGAAAGAAGCAGGCAAGGACGGCAAAAGAATTGATGCAGTCTAGGTATACGGCATTTGTGAAGAAGAAAGCAGCGTATTTGATGTCTACAGTTGCCGATAACGCTGCAAAAGGATTTGATAAAAGCTCAATCATTGATTCAGATATAAAATGGATAGGGCTTCAGATTCATAGGGTGGTTCAAGGTCAAGAAGAGGATTGTTACGGAGAAGTGGTTTTTACCGCCTATTACAAGCAAAAAAAAGATGCTATGGGTAAAAGGCAGGCAATGGATGAGCACAGTGTATTTAAAAAAATCAATGGAAAATGGTTCTACACAGATAGTCTGTAGGTAGAGGTGAATAGAGTCAATGTCGTATGAAGATGGGTTTTAATATTCTGTGCAGACAAATAAGCTGCTAATATCCTCCCCAGGCAGGGTAGTTTCCAGGTTGCTGGATAGAATTAATTGTTTCAGCAACGCTTTCTTTTTTCTCTTGATATATACGAAATGGGCAGTCGCAAGTAACGCCTGTGGTTGAGTAGCAATTCATCGTTATTTGAGTCGACTTGGTTTTGATAGTCCATGGAGACTTATAGGCAGTGTTACTTACGCCCTTAAGAAGCTGTTCGGGGGTTTCAACAATCAAATTTTTGTGGACTCCAACGGGGAAGTCATTGGGGTTAGGGCCAAGATACAGGCAGAGTATTTGGCCAAGCTGAACGCCTTTCCATTGGGCGCCCAGAAATTTGACAATAGAAGAAGAGAAAGAGCTGGAGTCGCTTATCCATCCGCTGTCAGTAGTCCAGGTGTTCGTTTTGGGGTCTTTTTTTAACTCGGAGGGTTGAGGGCACATGTATGCATCAGGAATAGGTAGATAGCATGACTCTGCACTATCTGATGCTACGTTATCGTCCGTATCAGCAAGCCCTAGGCCTGAAGTCATGAAAGTTAAGGCTAAAAAAAACTGTAAAAGCATATGAGTCATATAAATCACTACACATCATTAATGATATCAACTGACCGGATGAATGTCCACGTGAAATATAAAGAAAAAAGAACTATTCTAAATCAACAATTAGGGCAGATAACTTGCCTTCATGAAGGGTGATAGATAGAGAGTCTTTTGGTTGAGTTATTCGAGCGGAGTTCAGTATTTTTCCATTATGTTTAATGATGCTATAGCCTCTCTTAAGTACGTTGGCAGGGTTCAGTGCCGCCAGTTGAGATTGGAGTGCGTGAATCGCTGTTTTTTTCTGGGTGATATAAGTGGTCACAATCCTATACAAACGTTGTTGTGTGTTGTGTAAAGTGAGGTCGGCATGTTGAATTACATTAGACAATAGAGATGGGGTAATGTGAGACTGGATACTTTGATATTCATTTTGAGCGCTGTTTTGTGTTTTAGTAACTGAAAGTAAAAGGTTTTTTTTAATATTCTGAAGTTGGAAAAGGTATCTATGAATGAGGGTTCTTGGATGGCAAATTTTTGAGGAAAGTTGATACAAAGATAGGTTTTTTTTAGCAATGAGGTTTGTAGTGAGTCTATGAATTTGCTTTGTAAGGTGGTCGATTTTCTCTTTGAGATCACTGATGTCTGGTGCGATAAGCATGGCTGCCCCAGTTGGAGTCGCAGCGCGCAGATCCGCTGTAAGGTCACAAATGGTAAAGTCTTTTTCATGGCCAATGGCACTGATAATGGGCTTATGGCATTGAAAAATAGCATGGGCAAGAGACTCGCTGTTGAAGCACCACAAGTCCTCCATAGAACCGCCGCCTCTACAAAAAACAATCACATCAACATCAGGGTCTTTCTGAGCATACTGAAGTGCATGAATGAGGTTTTCTGCCGCATGAGTCCCTTGTACTGGAGAGGAGAATAAGCGCACATGACAGAGGGGAAAGCGTTTCCTCAAGGTGATGATAAAGTCTTGTAGGCCAGCAGCGCTTGGTGATGAAATGATACCAATCGTTGTTGGGTAGCGAGGCAGTGTTTTTTTGTGTAATGGATTGAAAAGTCCCTGCGATTCTAAACGAGATTTGAGAGCAAGGAATTGCTGCTTGAGAAGACCGTCTCCTTGAAGCTTAAGGCTGGAGACAATCATTTGATATTGGCCATTTTGGGTGTAAAGGGTTATTTGTCCGGACAGTTCAACTGCCAATCCATCTTTCAAAAGGTGGATGTAATCGTGAATTTGTCGTGTGCGAAACAAGACGCATCGCAGCTGGCAAGTACTGTCTTTCAGCGTGAAGTAAATATGACCTGACAGAGGACGAGCATAGTTAGCTATTTCTCCGACAACAGAAATTTTATCAAAATTGAGCTCAAGGGTGTTTTTAACCATTTGGTTGAGTTGGCTCACTGAAACTGTTTCAGGAGGTGTTCGAGGAGAGTAACGAGAAGGGGGTAAATCCATAAATAAAATAGAGAAATTATGAAACATTATAATGAAAACCAGACAGATGTAAACAGTTAAGGTCATACTCACTGCTTGCATAGATTGGTAAAGTACGTTTAAGTCTAAAAGACCTGTAGTTACACAGGTGTTTGCTGTGGTCGGTTTGTCAGAGATGGATGTGTGATATAGGAAGGAGGTAAAGATAAAAGTAAGTGGCACAGCGATTCAATCAAGGTGTATTTGGAATGAATAAGAGCAAAGATGTGTTGATTGGATGGGGATGAGGGAAAAGAAATAAATAGTCTATCTAATCATGCCCATCATAGAAAAAAGTGAGGAAATTTATCATATGCTTGAAGCCTGAGCCATGCTCTGGTATTTTTATTGAAGGTAATTTATGCAAAGATCGGTTTTAAGGCGGCAGTATTGTCATTACAGAAAGAAAGGTATAATAGGTTACAGATGCAAAAATTTTTTTTGAACAGAGGTGCATTTTTTTTACTACAAATGGTTGCCGCATGTTCACCTGTCTTAGGAGCAGTTAATCAATCGTTTGACGTCATTGTGTCAAAAAAAGATACCTTGCAGTCAATTTTTAAACGTTATGGTCTGAATCAAAAAGACTTATATGAAATGTTGTCTGAAGTCGATGGTAGAAAATTGGAGAAGATTGTTCCTGGTCAGTTGATTCATTTCGACTTAAATAAGAAAAAGCTGAAGGAAATGCGAATATTTCGTTCAAGTAAAGATGTGATAAGAGTCAGCTTGAAAAGTGGAAAGTATCATTTGACTGAAAAAAATGAAAAAAACACTGGCTTTTATAAAAAGATTCGGTTTTCGGTTAATAAGTCTCTATATGTAGATGGCAAGCGGGCTGGGTTGAGTTTTGCTAATATTGCAGAGATTGACAAAGTCATGGGAAGTGATCCAGCTGTGGACTCAAAAAAACTTTTGAGAGGAACAAAAGTTGATGTCATTCTTGAAGGAGGGAGTAAAGACAGCACAAAGAAAGTGATTGCAGTTGATCTGGTAAATGGAAAGAGACATTGGGGAGTAACTCGGTTTAATAACCGTTACGGTAACAGCTTCTATCACAATGACGGGTCAACAGCAGAGGTGAGCTTTTTAAAGTATCCCTTAAAAAGTTTTCGGATAAGCTCCCCTTTCTCCACAAGTCGTATGCATCCAATTCATCACTACAGACGCCCACATTATGGTGTTGACTTAGCGGCTCCTAAGGGGACACCTGTATGGGCAACAGCTCAGGGTAAAGTGATTTTTGTAGGAGGTAAAGGTGGGTACGGTAAAACTGTGATCATAAAGCATGGTAGTCAATATCAGACTGTTTATGCGCATTTATCAGGTTATAAGAAGGGGTTGAAAGTCGGAGACATAGTGAAGCAAAAGCAAGTCATAGCATATGTGGGTAATACAGGCCATGCAACAGGGCCGCATTTGCATTATGAGTGGAGAAAGAAAGGGGTTCCATATGACCCAATGCGAGTAAGGCTTCCTAAGAAAGCAACGTTAACAGGTAGTATGTTAAACGCATTTGAACGGTATCGGGCACATCTGAAAAAGTCCGTATGATAATAAATAAAAGGAACAAATAAAGGATTAGAGTGCCATGATTTATTTAGGTGTGAATACAGGAACAAGCGCTGATGCAGTAGATTGTGCGGCCTTCGAGATCAGCCAAGACGGGCAGCAATTTATTGATGCCTTCAACATAGAAATGCCAAAAAAAATACGAAGCAACATCATAGAATTAGTCGAGTCTGATATTATTGATGTTGATAAAATAGAGTGTTTGAAGCATCAATTAACAGGGGTGTATGTTCAAGCTGTTAATGGGTTATTGAAAAAAAAACAGTGGCAACCACATCAAGTACGAGCAATTGGTTTGCATGGACAGACCATACATCACAAGCCAGATATTGAATATCCGTATACGATACAGTTGGGCTGCGCATGCAAGATGGCAAACCAAGTGGGAATAGAGGTAGTTGATCGATTTAGAGAGATTGACATTGCACTGGGAGGGCAGGGAGCGCCTTTGATTCCAGTGTATCATCAATATTTGTTAAAAGGGACTCCATATGATGAGGGTGTCTTTCTTAACTTAGGAGGCATCGCCAATGTGACAGTCGTGGGGAGAGAAAGTTTACATGGCTGGGATATTGGCCCCGCAAATGCATTGATGGACTTATGGGCTCAAGACAAGTTTCAGCGGCCTTATGATGAGAATGGAGAAATTGCACGGTCAGGTCAAGTGATTGAGTCGTTGTTAGATGACTGGTTGGCAGACCCTTATTTTCAGAAAGAGTGTCCAAAAAGCACAGGGAGGGATTACTTTTCTAGAAATATGCTAGAAGGAGTTGATTTGGACAAGATATCTCTTATAGATGTGATGGCCACATGTTGTGAGTTAACCGCACGGACTGTTAGTATTGATTTGAAAAAGCATGCAGATAAGCAGGCAAAAAAAGCGCTATTCTTATATGGGAAGGGCGTGGCCAATGGTTTTTTGCTGGAGCGGCTAAAAGCGCTCATGCCTGCATATGAAATAAAAAGTTGTGATGGATTGGGAGTGAGTGCCGATTGGTTAGAGGCAGGCTTGTTTGCTTGGTTGGCATATTGCCATGTGCAAAAAATAGCGCTTGATTTAACCAATATTACCGGAGCAGTTAGGCCCGCCATTCTGGGATCTTCAGTGCTTGTTGCTTGAGGTTCTCATTAAAAGACTTTCTGTGTGTTGTCGATTGGCCGGGTGTTTGGTTGAATACTTTCTAGTCGTATTCCTGTGATATGAGGGTGGTGTTTTCTTGAAAGGTGTAGATATTGATCAAGCGGAACGCGCAT
Source organism: Pseudomonadota bacterium (assembly GCA_036121365.1). Classification (GTDB taxonomy): domain Bacteria; phylum Pseudomonadota; class Gammaproteobacteria; order Comchoanobacterales; family Comchoanobacteraceae; genus UBA7916. The sequence continues at coordinate 48,901 of JAZAFR010000033.1, forward strand.
CACATGTGCATTGATTTCAGCTTGGTTGAAATAAAGGGTTTGGTTAGATTTTGTGATAATACCTAGATGGCATATGGCAATTTGAGTGCCTATTTTTGTTGCAAGGTCCCAGTCTTTGCAAACCAGCTGGCATATCGTTCCTTCCGGGATTTTTTCGATGATGTAGGGTGAGCCAGCAAGGAGAGTATCCAAAGAAACATAGTCGATATTGACATCAACTGGCCGGCTGAAGTATGGCGGGATAGGTAAGGGTTGATGAGGCGATCGAGCGGAGAATTTTTTGGTCAGGTATTTGTTTTGGAAGGTGGCCCATTTGGGGAGATTGATGCGAAGGTTGAATGAATGTAACTGTGATGCGTCGAATACAGAGGCGGTGACATTCTTGATGAATCCTTCTTTGCGGTTGGCTGTATTCCATTGGGATTCTACGAAGTGAAATCGATTAAAGTAGCGTGTGGGAGAGCTGCCATAGCGAATAATTTTAAGGTTTTCTAAGGCGTCTTCAGGAGTTTCTCCATTAATCATAGCAAGGACAATATTGCAAAAACTGAAGCAGTCAAACTGCTTTGTATTGATGAGAGGGCGTCTGTCAATGTCTCCAAATTCTCCGTCACCAAGAGGGTCGTACTGGTAGGGTCTATTCAGGAATACGGATGTGCATGCAGTGAGTTTCTCATTAAGGGTAGGTGTTGTTCCTAATAGGGAGCTATATCTGAAAAAGTCCTCTTGAAAAAGTATTGTGTTGTCAGTGGCGTCTAAATCATTGGTCACAGAGAATTGCCATTTAGAATAATGCATGGTATTGTATATCAAGCAAAAAATCATAGCAATAGAGATGTTGAATATTATTTGGGCGCTTATGATTGCTCTATCGGCGGTGGCTGCCATTATGAATGGTAAAGTTGAGTATATGGTCAGTCATATCCCGGTCAATGCCAATCGCGCCATAGAGATATCAATATCACTCATTGGGGTCATGGCTTTTTGGTTGGGGTTGATGAAGGTGGCAGAAGACAGTGGGGCAGTCGGAGCATTGGCGAGAATTTTGCAACCAGTCATGCGGCGTTTATTTCCGGATATTCCAAAGGATCATCCGGCGATGGGTGCGATTACATTTAGCATAGTGAGTGGAATGTTGGGCTTAAATAATGCGAGTGTCCCAATCAGCATTCGAGCCATGCAGGCTTTGCAAAAGATCAATCCAGATCCTTCCACTGCAAGCAATGCCATGTGTTTATTTTTAGTGATCACGAGTTCAAGTGTGCAGTTGCTACCAACAACAGCCATTGCAGCATTGGCAAATGCAGGCAGCTTAAATCCAACCAAGATTATTTTGACTACTTTATTGGCAACCATGTGCTCAACCGTTGGCTCGGTTGTTGCCTGTCTACTTTTGCAAAGAAGAGATCGTGTGGCATGATGCGGTGTAAGGAATGAGTTAGGGTTTGTAAGGGGGAGGTAGTTATGGCTATTGCAACATCTGTCAGTTCCATATCAAGTTACATCTTGCTTGGTGTTATTGTGTTGATTCCTGTGGTGGGTGGTTTAAAAAGAGTGGCTGTTTTCGAATCTTTTTTGGAGGGAGCTGGAGATGCCATTCATATTGCATTGAAGTTGATGCCGTATTTGGTTGGAATGATAGTGGCTGTTGGGATGTTGAGAGATTCAGGTGCCATTAACATGGTAACGTCGTTGATCGGGCCGCAGTTAGAAAAGATGGGGTTTAGTCAGGATTTAGTGCCTTTGGCATTGCTGCGGCCTTTTTCTGGAGCGGCATCGAATGCGGTGATGTTTGATTTGATTGAGCAGTTTGGTCCGGACAATATCATTGCCTTAACAGCGGCAACCATTATGGGGGCAACTGAGACCACTTTTTACTTGGTGGCCATTTTATTTGGGGCGGTGAATATCAGTCGAGTTCGGCATGCCATTGCAGCAAGCTTAATTGGTGAGTTGTGTGGGGTTGTTGCCGCAGTGTATTTTTGTCAGTTATTCTTTATGTGATATATCCAGGTGCAGGGCGCACCTAGACCTAAATAAGCATCACATTTCCAAAATAATCCTACTTGGTAGAGTAAAGAGGGGCGGTTAGGCCTTTTCAATAAGAAGCTTTCCGACATTTTCCCAGTTGCAAACATTCCAGAAATGTTCAAGGTAGGAAGCCCTGTTGTTTTGCGTGTCTAGGTAGTAGGCGTGCTCCCAAACGTCACAGGCAAGAAGTGCTTTGGCTCCAGTGATGGTTAAGGGGTTGTTGGCATTGGAAGTGCTGATGACTTCTAGTTTGCTTTCATGATTGAGAATCAGCCAAGCCCATCCTGAGCCAAAAGTATTGATTGCAGCTTGGCTAAACTGGTTTTTTAAGGTGTCTACTGAGCCAAAGTCACGAATGATGGCATTGAGCAGCTCTCCAGAGGGAGATTGTTGAGTTTTTGGGCTCATGCTGTCCCAATACAGTATGTGATTCCAGGCTTGTGCTGCATTGTTAAAAACGGCACCCTGTGTTGACTGAACCAATTCAACGAGCGTCTGGGATTCTAGGTCAGTGCCGGAAATCAAGGTGTTGAGTTTATCAAAATAGCCTTTATGGTGCTTGTCATAGTGATATGCCATGGTGGTTTCTGAGATATATGGGGCCAGTGCGTCTTTTGGGTAAGGTAGTTCAGGTTGTTTGTGCATAATAATTTCCTTGATCAATAAAAAAAGCGTATTAGAATTTGTGCGGATATGCAAGTATCAGGAGGAACTATTTTGATTATAAGGCAAAGTGTGTTATCATTATCTGAATTTTTTAGACACAAGGGGAAGATAGTGAGCATTGAAGTTGGAAGTATGGCGCATGATTTTACATGTAGTGCCGTGAGCGCATCCGGAGAAATAGTTGATCAATTCAATTTATTTAATGAGATAGAGGGAAAGCATGCGTTGCTGTTTTTTTATCCGCTGGATTTTACTTTTGTGTGTCCAACCGAGATGATTGCTTTGAACAAGAGAATGGAGGCGTTTGCCAAGCTAAATACCAAGGTGATCACAGTTTCTGTAGATTCTCAATTCACGCATTTGCGTTGGAGGCAAACAGACATCAATGATGGTGGCATTGGTCCTGTTCAATATACAATGGCAGCGGATGTCAGTCATGAGATATGCAAAGCTTATGGAGTTGAGCATGCTAAAGAGGCAGTGGCATATAGGGCAAGTATCATCATTGATAAGAGTAAAACGGTGAGAATTAAGCATGTTAATGATTTGCCAGTTGGAAGAAATATAGATGAGTTGGTTCGAAGTGTTCAGGCTTTACAGTATGTTGAGAAGCATGGACAAGTCTGTCAAGCGGGCTGGCAAGAAGGTGCTGATGGCTTCCAGGCTAATCAAAAGGGAATCAGTGAATTTTTAACAGAAAAGGCCGATGCACTGTAGCTTTTAAATTCAAAGACATAAAAATCAGCAAGCAGCAGGGCTGAAAGATTAGATTAAAATAGGTCTGATACAGCAGCTCAAGGCTGTTTCAAGACCGGAGATGCTCTGTTTATCATAAAGAGATGTGTTTGTATGCCGTTGTCAAGCAAAAGAGGGCGCCGTAACACGCTAAATGGTGATTATAGAATTCATATTTTAAGGTCATGTCTTCATAGAGTGTCAGCTTGTAGACATTAACTTAAGGTGTTGTTTCTTATCAATTGGGCTATTTTTGTATTAAAAAAGAAGCAGTTTTTTGCATGAAGAGGTTGAAAGCAGTAAAAGCAGACCTTAAATAAGAGAGAGAAGGGAAAAGTAATAATTTTATGAGTGCAACAAACAGCAGTCGACGGTGGCTAGAAAGACAAAAAAAAGATCCTTATGTGCAGCAGGCCAAACTAGAGGGTTATCGCTCAAGGGCTGCTTATAAGTTGTTACAGATCCAAGAAAAGTATAGAGTGTTTCTACCTGACATGAGGGTTTTAGAGTTAGGAAGTGCTCCCGGGAGTTGGACTCAGTTGATTGCAAAGTGGGTAGGAAGAGATGGCAAGGTGTATGCAGTAGACTTATTAGAGATGTCGCCAATAGAGGGTGTTGAGTTTATACAAGAGGACATAGAAACAGAAGTGTTTTGGCAGTGGTGTAAAAGTATCTCTGACAGAGGGTTTGATATGATTGTGTCAGACATGGCTCCAAATATGTGTGGGCATCAGCGCACAGATCAGTTAAGAAGTGAGCGATTGGTCGAAACAGTCTATGAAATTACAAAAAGTTATTTGGCACAAGGGGGACATTTTCTAGTCAAGGCCTTTCATGGAGGTGGCTTTAATGTCCTCTTGAAAGAATTGCGTTTGACTTTCAAACAGGTTAAGGTTATAAAACCAGATGCATCAAGACAGTCTTCGGGAGAGGTGTATGTGCTTGGTATTCAAAAGTTATAGAGGTGTGATTGAGGGGCTGCTAAACTCAATCAGAAAGATGGAAAAAAGGAGATAGAGGCAATGAGTGAAAAAACAAAAAATTTAGCTTTATGGGCAGTCATAATTTTGATGCTGATGAGTATCTTTACAAGCTTTTCTCCTACAAAGGATCAGGTTGACAATTTGAAATATTCTGAATTCATTCAAAGAGTTGAGCAGGGTGATATTGAGTCTGTTGAAATCAGTGATCAGAGCATATCTGGGCGGTTGTCTGACAATACAGAGTTTACAACCTACATGCCGATGAACGATGGGACATTACTGTCGATTTTACGCGAAAACGGTGTGCAGACAGCAGGTAAAGAGCCAGAGCAGCAAAGCGTATTGTTGACCATATTCGTCCACTGGACACCATTTATCTTATTAATAGGATTGTGGTTTTGGGCAATGCGACAGTTACAGGGTGGCGGATCTAGCGGCAAAGGTGGACCAATGTCATTTGGACGTAGCCGAGCTCGATTATTATCAGATACGCAGAAGCCGGTGACATTTGATGATGTCGCTGGTGTTGAAGAGGCCAAAGTTGATGTTCAGGAGTTTGTTGACTTTCTCAAAGATCCCAGTAAGTTTCAAAAGTTAGGAGCCAGTATCCCATGTGGAGCTTTGTTAGTAGGGCCTCCTGGAACAGGTAAGACACTGCTGGCAAAGGCAGTTGCAGGTGAAGCTGATGTGCCGTTTTTCAGTATCTCCGGGTCTGATTTTGTTGAAATGTTTGTGGGTGTTGGGGCATCACGTGTTCGCGACATGTTTGAGCAGGCTAAAAAGCAAGCCCCGTGTATCATTTTTATTGATGAGATAGACGCTGTTGGGCGGCAGAGAGGTGCAGGCCTTGGAGGCGGACATGATGAAAGAGAACAAACGCTCAATCAGCTACTGGTAGAGATGGATGGCTTTGAAGGCAATGAAGGGGTAATCGTCATGGCTGCAACCAACCGGCCTGATGTACTGGATCCTGCTTTACTTAGACCTGGTCGTTTTGACAGGCAGGTCGTAGTACCATTGCCGGATATCAATGGAAGGCAGAAAATCATATCAGTCCATTTGGGTAAAGTGGTGACAGCAAAAGATGTAGATCCAACTTCAATAGCTCAAGGGACACCAGGTTTTTCTGGGGCAGATCTGGCAAATCTAGTCAACGAGGCTGCGCTGTTTGCGGCAAGAGAGAATAAAAAGAAAGTCAGTATGCATGAGTTAGAGATGGCAAAAGACAAAATCATTATGGGGGCAGAACGCCACACAATGGTGATGAACGATGAAGAGAAGCTACTGACAGCCTATCATGAAGCAGGACATGCCATTGTCGGATTAAACATGCCTGATCATGATCCAGTGCATAAGGTAACCATCATTCCAAGAGGCAGAGCATTGGGCGTGACTGTATTTTTGCCTGAGAGAGATCAGTACAGTCAATCATTGCAAAAGCTAGAAGGGCGTATTTCAGCTTTGTACGGAGGAAGGTTAGCAGAAGAAATGATTTTTGGGCTACAAAAAGTGACAACTGGAGCGTCAAATGATATCGAGAGAGCGACAGAGCTAGCCAGAAGCATTGTGACTGTATTTGGTTTAACGGACTCACTTGGCCCCATCAATTACACATCAGAACAGGGTGAGGTATTTCTTGGTAAGTCAGTAGGTAAAGACAGAGAGTGTTCAGAGCAAACCGTTTACCAGATTGATCAAGAAGTTAGAAAGGTGATTGACAGAAACTACGAACGAGCCAGAAAGGTTCTTGATGAGCATATGGATCAATTGCATGCAATGGCCAAAGCATTGATGAAATATGAAACCATAGACAGGACACAAATATCAGACATCATGGCAGGTAAGACAGTCAGAGAGCCAGAAAATTGGGTTGACGGCAAGCAGAAGCTCGTAGAGGAAAAAGAGAAGCAAGCAAAAAAAACCAAAAAGCCGGAGGCCAAGCCAAGAAAGAAAAAGCCGCAAAGCACTGATGAAGAGAACTTAATCATTGACGGGGACAGTTCCTCGTAAGCGCCGTGACAAAGAAACAGACAGAAAAGCAACAGTTATTTGGAACTGATGGAATTCGGGGTAGATTGGGGCAAGGCCTGATCACCCCCGAAGCGTTTTTACGTCTGGGGTTTGCATTGGGACAGTTGTTCACAGGAAGAGTGTGTTTGGGATATGATGGAAGGGCTTCTGGAGAGGTATTACAACATGCTTTGATTTCAGGTCTCACTGCATCGGGCGTCATGGTTGAGATTTTAGGCGTCGTGCCAACGCCCCTAGTTGCTAACTGGGTCAAGAAGAACAGATTACAGGCAGGAATTATGATCACAGCATCTCATAATGATGCAAGGGACAATGGAGTTAAGATATTCAACTCCAGAGGTGAAAAAATAACGCAAGAACAGAAGTTGCAACTAGAAGAACATTTGATAAACAATAAACAAATGATATCCAAGCGCATGGGCAGCAGTAAAGACTGTGCTAATGAAGGGAAGCAAGCCTATATTGAGCATATAGGGAAGGCATTAAGATCAAACCATTTAGGTGGTCTCAAAGTGGTAATAGATCCTGCATATGGTGCTTGTTCACAGATTGCCAAACCTTTATTTGAGTCATTTGGTATTGAGGTAAAAATGATTCATGATCAAGCGGATGGTTACAACATCAATCAGAATTCTGGGTCTACAAATCCACAGCGATTACAAGCGGCTGTATTGGAAAATGGAGCAGATATGGGGGTTGCTTTTGACGGAGATGGCGACAGATGTGTTTTGGTAGATAATCAAGGCAGAATATTAGATGGTGATAATATGTTGTGTATCATTGCAAATTCAGCATTGTCTTCCGATCGAGTAGTGACAACAAAAATGGCCAACCCAGGGTTGTTATCATATTTTCAGCAAAAGCGAGTGGGTGTTGTTGTTACAGAAGTAGGGGACCAGCATGTCTATCAGGCCATGCAGAAACACAAAATCAATATTGGAGCAGAGCCCAATGGGCATATGATTATAACACCTTGGTGTCAAGGGGGAGATGGGCCATTATCCGCGCTGATGTGCATGAATGAGTCAGTAATGAGTGCTCGTTCATTGGCAGAGTGGCATGATTCTTTGGTCAAGTTTCCTCAGAAGTTATTGGCATTGTCATATGACTGCACGGAGGAGTGTCAACAGTTGCAAGACAAAGTGCAGACAATTTTATCGCAGGCTGTTGGCGTGAAGAGTAATATCAGAAAATCGGGAACAGAGCCAGTATTACGAGTATTATTGCAGGCAGAGCCAGGGGAAGAGTTATTGTTGGATAAACTAGAAAGGCAATTAATCGCGTGAATTCAGGTGTTCGGCAGTGTATACAATTAATTTCTACTGCATGAAACATTAAAAAATAGAATAAAATCTGTTAGAAGAAAAAAGGGAAAGAGTGGTGTGACTCTATGATGAGAGTGATGTGAGTTTTTTGGGTTATGCTGAGAGATTGTCTAATGGTTATAAAGAAGCTGACTTTAAGAAAACGATGGGAGGAGCCATGCATCCATCATTAATGTAAGGAAAAAGAGCAGATTTTTATATTTTCATTGCTAAATAAAGTGTCATCTGTTTACAATAGCAGGGTGTATTGACGGGTGAAGGGTGATAATGGGTAGACAATATGAGAAAAGAAGACAAAGGTTAATTGACGCTTTACCAGAGCAGTCATTGGTGATCATGGTCGGAGAGATTCAAAAAAAGCGTTCTGCAGATCAGTATTTTCCATTTTGGCAAGCAGGAGATTTTTATTATTTGACTGGATGGGAGGAGCCCAATGCGGTCATGGTACTAGCAAAAGATAAAAAGAAGCAGCAAAGTCTACTATTTCACAAAGGACATGACGCGTTAGACAGTAAGTGGCATGGTGAAAATATCTCGCACCAAAAAGCGGAAGATGAATATCATTTTGAGCAAGCCTTATCAACAGAGGTATTTTTGCAGTGGTTAGAAAATAATCAAGAGCGTTATCAAAGGGTCTTTATGATGGAAGAAGATTCTAATAGAAAGTGGCAAGTTGCGTTAGGTGAAAATAAAATTGATCAAAAGTGGTTGCCACAGCAGTTAATGCGTATGCGCATTAAAAAAGATGAGCAAGAGCTGTCCCATATAAAGAAAGCATGTCAAATCACAGCCAATGCACACAATGAAATAATAAAAATGAATGCCAGAAAGCAGTTTGAGTACGAGTACGAAATTGCTGCCAGTTTTCATTATCAGTGCATGATACAAGGGGCAACTGGTCTTGCATATGAGTCTATTGTTGCTGGGGGGCAGAATGCGTGCATTTTACATTATACAAAAAACAGAGCAAAGATAGAAAAGGATGTATGTGTATTGATTGATGCAGGCTGTTCTGTGTCACATTACTGCGCAGATGTATCAAGAACTTGGCCAGTTTTTGGTAAGTTCACCAGTGAGCAAAAGGCTGTGTATGAGCTGGTATTGGCAGTACAAAGGGACATCATCAAAAATAGTCTTCCAGGTACGAGCATGAAAGCGCTACAACAGCAGAGCCGCGATCAATTATTGGATGGTTTGATGCAGATGGGCATTGTGGATACGAAGGCAGACAAAGAGGCATTATTCAGTGAGTGTTATGGACATGGAATTGGGCACTCCTTGGGTTTAGATGTGCATGATCCCAGTCCAGCAAAGAGTGATTTTATCTTAGAAAAAGATATGGTGATTACAATTGAACCAGGTGTATATTTAAGAGACAGCACATTATTGAAAGACAAACGATTCCAAGGCATTGGCGTTAGGATAGAGGATAATATCTGGTTAAGAGAAGGGGGAAATAAAAATTTAACGGCTGCTGCAGAAGTAGATCCACAGACAGTTGAAAGTATGGCTAGCGGGTAATGGATATGGAAAAGGGGTATGACATAGCCATTGTTGGAGGTGGCATAGTAGGCAGTATCATTGCGCGCTGTTTTGCTTTGTGTGGTCAAAAGGTTGTGATAATAGAAGCGGAGAAGTCAAAGGCATTTGGAGGCATGGACATTCCCATTTCAATACGCAGTGCCAATAAAGATTTTTTAACAGACATTGGGTTATGGCATGGGGCTGAATCTGTGATACAGCGACTGCATTTATCAGCAGCTGGACATTTTGGTGTTGTTAAAATACAAGAAGAAAGACCGTTGGCTCATGTGGTGAGTGCAAAAAAATGGTTAGATTATGTGAAAGAGTCAATCTTGAGAGAAGATAAGTCAACAAGGGTGGTTGATGGAAGGGTGAGGGGTTGTCATCAAGACAAAGAGTCAACATCACTTGAGATAGAAGGCCAAAAGCCGATACAGGCGAGACGTGTTGTGATTGCAGACGGGGCAAAATCGCCATTGTCTGAGTATTTAGGAGCAGAAGTCAAACGCTGTGTCAAAGCGTTTCGAAGTGTCATTTTTTATGTGAAAGCAGATCATTTTACTGAGCAATGTGCTTGGATTAGGCAGAAGGGTGCGGTGATTTATGGCGTGATTCCGCATAAAGGCAATCAAGGATGGGTGATTGCCACCATGCCGCTGAGAGCAAAAAGGCAGATTAAGGAGGGAGATGATGCTTTGGCAGAGGATTTACAGAGGGCTTTAGAAACGCATTTGGGGTCTATATCGCATCTAGAAATGCTCACAAAGAGAGACGGTGTGTTGCAATCAAGGGATATTTCAGTGCAGTCAGGGGTGATCAGTATGGGCAATGCCAGTTTACAGATGCCTCCAATTGGAGCTCAAGGTTTGAATGTGGCGATAGAAAATTGCAAGGTGCTTTATCAATTACAAAAGAGGCAACAATGGCATGAGACATGTCCTGATATATGGCAGATGCAGTTTGCTGGCTTATGTCAGCCTCGTCAAGATAGATGGTATACATTGATGGAGAGGGTGATGTTACAGTTAGCAGAAGGGGGCGCATTGGCATTATTGAAAGAAAAAATGGCTTGGGGCTTATTGGGCATAGACAGTCAGTTTCAAACTGGTTTAGCAGCGATGGGTAAGGGGTGTCGGTGAGATGAGTCTATATGATGAGGGCATAAAAAAAAGTGACCATGATGTTGTGATTGTGGGGGCTGGTATCACAGGGCTTGCCATGAGTTTAATGGCGGCAAGAGCGGGGCTGAAGGTGTGTTTGATAGACCGTCGTTTCCCAGAGTGCAAAGGGGCAGAGTTTGGCGTTTTGAGTGCAAGCCAGAAGGCTTGGGTGAGTGCAATTGCTAGGCCAGCGCAGAAAGTATTGAGAGACTTGGGGGTGTGGGACAAGCTTGAGAAAGGCGCCTGTGCTTACAAGGAAATGCAAGTTGAAATGCATGAAGGCAGTATTTTGAATTTCTCTTGCATGGATGTTGGGGAAGAAAATTTAGGCCATATTGTCAATAATTTTCACATCAAAGAGGCATTATGGAATGGTTGTTTACATGAAAAGAACATACAGATGGTCTGTGATGAGCCAGAAGATTGGTGTATTGAGTCGGGGCAATTGCTGACCAAAAAAGGTCAAGCTATACGAGCAGAGCTTTTGATTGGGGCAGATGGTGCCAATTCATGGGCAAGAAAAATGGCAGGAATTGAGATAGATGAAGATAGCAAAATCAATGATCAAGCATGGGTAGGTGTGCTGCGGCATGAAAAGGCGCATAGGGACATTGCAAGACAGAAGTTTTTTACAGGCGGTGTGGTTGGTTTATTGCCGATGGCCAATCCAAGAGAGAGTGTCATGGTGTGGTCGCAAGGTAGAGGTGATCACAATGGCAGAGAAATTCACGATATGAGCAAGTCAGTGGAGGAAAAACTAAGGCAGTTTTTTACAGATATGGGTAGTTTTGAGATTGAAAGTGATTTGATTGTGCATGGGATACAAAGTCAGGGGGCAAAATGCCATCACAAAGGAAATGTGGTTTTAATCGGTGATGCTGCGACCAGTGTCCACCCTTTGGCTGGCCAGGGGCTAAATTTAGGGTTGCGATCGGTTGGGATCTTGGCAGAGACATTCAAGCAAGCTCAGCGTGCGCACACGAGTTTAGCGGATGAATATTATCTACGCAGGTATTCGTCCAAGTGTGAGGGTTTTAATGCGTTGTCACGAAAGTTCTTTGTTCAGTGTCGGTTATTGAGTTCTGCAAAAATTGGGTATTATTTTATGGGGTGGGGGGTATCGGCAGTCAATCATGTTGGGTGGTTGAGGCGGATGTTTATTTCACATGCTTTATATGCCGACATGTGAATTAAGAAATTGTTTTATAAGGTTTTTTTTTGTTATTGGTGGGCTGGACAATTGACAGATTGAATTGAGTATTTTATGATAACTCGGAAATAACATAAGGTACAACAATGAGGCTGAAAAAAGAAGCAGCAAAAGAAGCAGCAAAAGAAGAAAGATTGACGAAATTCTTGAATTCTTATAAAGTTAACGTAGAGGATCTAACAGATGAAGAATACAAAAAAATTGACACAGAGCAAAGAAATTCACTGAAACGTTTCCACGCAAGTGTGAAAAATAGTCGATACAGCCCCTCATTTGATGAAGTTAAAATCAGAGATATCGTGAAAGCATATATCGAGACAAGATTTCTAAAAGGTTTAAAGCAGCAAGTTGATGCAATGGTAACTATGACACAAGATCAAAAAAGGCAAATAAGCGACGACCATCCACAATCTTATCTAAAAACTGATCTACGATGTTTTGATCCAGATCAATTTCTTTTCTATTGGTCTCCTCGTGTAACACAAGGTGATAAAATCATAAGTACTCTAAAGATTACAAATAGAGTAGATCTATCAGATAAAAGAGCAGGAAAAGACTGGCTAGATAAGCTAGTAGAGATTATATTTATGCAGCATAATTGTGATGTTCCTACCCCTTATGGAAATCATGATCCCATACTTTATTCGCGTAGAAGTTTTAATTTTTACTTTGAAAAATTAAAGCCTGAAGACTTAAAGCTGCACAATGGAAAAAGTGAATATTACTACTTTTTGCAAATGAATGATAAAACATTCAATGCACAACAGATTGATGAAATAAAGGCAGAGATTAGAGAAAAAATACAGCAGCAGATGGAAGGAATACAAAAGCTTGCAGCAACGAAAATACAAAAAATAGCAAGAGGACGTAAAGTCAGAAAAAACCTGCCAGAGAGAGAAAAGTTTACGCAAAGCAATACGCCTATTTTATCATTACAATCGATCTGTAAAGAACGAATCAATAGACTCTTAAGTTTTAAGTATGAGGCTCCTGTAGAGGAGGAGGATGCGTTGTTGAAAGACCCCAACAAATTTCAGGAGTTGTATGAAAGTAGAATCCAAGTGCTAGAATCAGTTCCGTCGGTATTGAAGAAATCGGTATTGAAAAAAACAGATGAAAAAATATTGGCAAGCATCAAGCAAAATGAAATAAAAAAATGGTTTGAGTACGCTATGGCAGTAGGCAAAGAGACAGTTGTCGATCTTTTGGAAAATAAGTATGGTGATAAACTTCTGAATGGAGAAAGCATTAAGTTTGCAATGTTATCAGGGGGAATAGATCTCTTCGAAAAACTTTTAACGAAAGTAAGAGAGTCCCAGGACCTATCAGAACAGGAATGGGTAGATGTGCTTGACTATGCAGCAGCATCTGGAAGTATTAAGAATTTTGATAAGATATACAGAGAAGCCAATGTAACACCAACAAAGCGGGCGTTAGAGATTGCCTGTATAAACTCTCAATACAGAATGGTTCAGCATTTGGTGAGTAAATATGGATTGAATCCAAATAACAATGATTTATTCATATTAGCAAAAAGACAATCTGATGATAGAATGGTCAATCTTTTGGTACGCTTGGCGATTGAAAGAGACTATGCAGCCAGAGTCATACAGAATTTCTGGAGGAATAATAAAGGGATCGAGTCCTGTGTCACCAGGCTCAAATTAGATTTGCCAGATAACCAAGAGTATTTGACATCAAAAGAGAAAAAACGAAAAGCAGCGAAAGAAATACAAAAAATCATGAGAGGAAAGTTGGCTAGAGTTAGAATGGAGACAGAAAAAAAGAAGGAATCAGACGGTTCGGAGAAGAGTCAGGCAGAGACTGTTTCAGAAAGCAGTATAACTTCTCTCAATTTGTTCAGTGGAAGTCAGAGGGATTCTACAAAATCTGCTGCAACAGATAGGATCAGAATGTAAGTGGGTGCAAAAAGGTGAATGATCAGATTTTAACCTGGAGTATGTCGGGAGATTAAAATATCCACAGAAGATACTGAGAGTAGGCGTGTCGCAGCCATATAAGATGTCAATCTTATTGAGTAGCTTAGGCAGATGTCCATGACATATCCATTATATACCAACATGCAGGTTAAAATATTATTTCATGTGGTTTCTTGATGTGTTTATGGGGGGCTTGACAGATAGAGTCGTGTGATTTATGATTCACAAATAAAAATGAGGTATTAAAAGTGAGATCAGTAGAAGAGGCAGCAAATCATGAAGAGTTGAAAAGATTGAGGGAGCCCTCAAATCATGATGAAATTAACCTAAAGCGTCTAACTGATGAAGAATATGAAAAAATTGACTCAAAGCAAAGAGAGTCGTTGAAACTTTTCCGCTTTACAGTGAGAAATGGAATATATAGTCCTTCATTTGATGAAATTGAAGTGAGAGATGTTGTTAAGGCTTATATTGAGACAAGATTTTTAGTAGGTTTAAAAAAGCAAGTTGATAAGATAGTCACCATGACAAAAGATAAAAGAAGAAAAAGAAGAGGCCACGAACAACAGTCTTATTTAAAAAGCGATTTACGATGTTTTGATCCAGATCAATTTCTTTTTTATTGGTCCCCTTGTGTAACAGAAGATGGTAAAATCATAAGCACTCTAAAAGTTACATGTAGAGTAGATCTCGTAGATAAAAGAGTGGGAATAGATTGGCTTGATACGCTGGTAGACAAGATATTTATGCAATATGATTGCGATATTCGCTCACCTTATCTGAATCATCCTCCAATAGATTATTGGGATAGAAGTTTTAATTTTTGCTTTCAAAAACTAAGGCCTAGAGACTTAGAGTATTACGAAGGAAAAAGTGAAAATTACTACCTTGAACAAATGAGAAAGAACACACTCAGCACACAAGGGATTGATGAAATAAAGGCAGAGATTAGAGAGGAAATACAGCAACAGGTCGCAGCAACGATGATACAAAAATTAGAAAGAGGGCGCAAAGTCAGAAAAAATCTACCAGGGAGAGAAAGAGCTCCGCAAAGTAATACGTCCATCTTATCACTACAGTCAATCTGTCAAGAACTGATCCATAGACATATGGGGTTTAAGTATGAGGATCCGGCATGTGAAGACGATGCATTATTGCATAACCCCTCAGAATTTGTTGAGAGATTACAAAATAAAATCCAAGAGCTAGATGAACTAAGCAAGTATGCTCTACCATTGAAAAAAACAGATACAAAAATATGTACAAGTATCAAACAGCATAAAATTCAAAATTGGTTTGAGTATGCCATGGCAATGGGGGAAGAACCAGTTATCGACCTCTTGGTAACGAATTATGGTAATGATCTTCTGAATGGAGAAAGTATTAAGTTTGCAATTTTGTCAGGAAAAATAGAGCTCTTCGAAAAACTTTTAACGAAAGTAAGAGAGTCCCAGGAACTATCTGAACAGGAATGGATGGGTATACTAGACTTCGCGGCAGCGTGTGGAGATATTGGGAATTTTGAGAGGATATGCAAAGAAAACAAATTAATACCGACAGATCGAGCATTAGAGATGGCCTGCGTAAACTCAAGACATAAAATGGTTCAGCATTTGGTTAGAGAGTACGGATTGAATCCAAATAACAAGGATTTATTCATATTAGCAGATAGACGATCCGATGATAGAATGGTTGATCTTTTAGTTCGCTTATCGATTGAAAGTGATAAAGCGTCGCATGCAGCGAGAATAATACAGAATTTTTGGAGAAGCAAAGGATCAGTATCTTGTGTCAAAAATCTAAGATTGAATTTGCCAAATTGTCGTGATCACACGACATCGAGAGAGAAAGAGCTCTGGGCCGTTGAGATACAAAGTCTCATAAGAGGAAAGTTGGTTAGAGCTAGAATGGAAGCAGAAAAAAATAAGAAATCAGAAGATTGTGAGAAGGGTCAGACAGAGACTACTTCAGAAAGGAGTATGATTTCTCTCAACTTATTCAGTGAAGTTCAGCGAGATCCCAGGCAAGCTGCTGCTGAAGATGGGCCTAGAATGTGAATAGGTGAAAAAAGTGAATGATCAGATTTCAATTTGGGCTACATCTGGAGCTGAAAATGTCCATAGAATTTAATGAGAGTATGAATGTGGCAATCATATGTAACTGATCAGAACTACGTGTTGGCAGCTAATCTCTATCTATGGATTGGCTGAGCGATAGCATGCACTCAGATCACGTACAAGCCGAGTCATAAATGCGGAGCAAAGGATAATTGTATGGCTGAGGTATTGTGATGTAAATGGTTAAAGGACGAGTTGATCAGACATCAGAATAAAGGATGTCATCACACTATATGTTTTCTAAATGAGATGTATGATACATACGAGCAAGCCATGTCCACAAGTTTGTCCCTATGTGCCTGACCAGTGAGAGTTAATCCCAAAATGAGTTAGAGTGATTAATTCCATGATCATAACGATCAGGACGATTAAAGAAAAAAGAACAACCAATTCCGCCATGGTTGAAAAGAGGTGCTTCTCTTCTATGCTTTGAGCAACACACAAACTCTGATGAATGAGAGCGATAGGGCTGTGACCCAAATGACAAAGATATGTTGTTACAAAGTAAAGATAAAAATCCAACAGAAAGAGCCGTTGCGGCTACAGGGATAAGGCACAATGCTAAGGTAATGCCAACGGCAAGACCAAGGCCTGCAGTTGCTAAAGGGATGTAAGCAGAAGTACCAATCATTGCCGATACAGCCATGAAAGGGAGTAGAGGAGTGTCATCGAGTAATCTAGGATTGATAAGGGCTAACAAAAGGCCGCCTGTAAAAGAAAAAGCAGAAGCAGTGACTAACAGAGAGCAAATTCCAATTGCCAAGATAGGAAGGATGAGAAAAGTTAAGACAAGAGAAGATGCAAGCAACAATAAAATAAAAGGTATCATAATAAGTTTAATTGGTTAATAATTTTGGTACGATATAACAATTATTGAAAAGAGTCAAGATAAAAAAGTATTTATCAGAAATAGACACAAGTCTGATGTACGGGTAGCAGATATCGGTACAGTGAAAGACCAAGTTCAAGAAATATGATGCTCTAGCCAAAAAATGAAGACTCGAGATCATGCGATATAAAAACTTTGCAAGTTTAAAAAAAATTGTGTACACTGCAAAACATAACTTAAAGGAGATCAGTAATGCGAAAGGCAATATTAGTTTTGGCACTCGGTGCGGCAGTTGCTCAAGCAATACCATATAACTTAAACTGTGTGGAGGGCGTTGCTCAGTGCCCTAACAAAGACTGTATGACACTCAGATTACTCAATGAAACAAGAAAGGAAACTGGTGAGCTACAAGCCATGGTGGTGGATGGAGAGTTAAAAGCAGAGTTAACTGGCGCAGCAAAATTAGCCTCAGACGGAAAATTTGAAATTCGCAAAACAGTCGACAAAGAAGTCATGAGTTGTTTTGTGCCAACAGGCGCTTTTAAAAATAGTGTAAAAACTGTCTCGTTGAAAATGAGAAGCCACAACACAGAATGCAATTACTTCTTACCAAAAGGCGCTGGAATGAGTGGAAAGTTAGACTTTAAAGTGATGCTCAGAAGTAACAGTTGTGTGATTGCCCAAGGTTAGAAATAAAAGGCCTTACAGTGATTAAAGTTGAGAGATAGGCTATGAAAGTGGTGGTCATTGGCAGCAAAGGAAAAATGGGTTCTTTGGCATGCCAAGTACTGAGAGAGCAGGGTGATATCAAAACTGTGGTCGGGGTGACTCGAAGTGACTGTCTAGCCGATTCAGTTATAGAAACCAATCCAGATGTCATTATTGAGATGACTGACAAAGATTCGGTAATGGCTAACTGTATGATTGCTGCTGAACACAGCATCCCCATGGTGGTTGGCGCAAGTGGTTTAAGTCAAAAAGACATTGAACGTTTAGATCACAGATGTCGTGAAAACAAGATCCCAGCATTGGTGGTCCCTAATTTTTCTCTGGCTGCGGTATTGATGGTACAGGCAGCAAAGAAAATAGCTCCATATTTATCTGATTGTGAGATCATAGAGTATCACCATACAAACAAAAAAGATGCACCCTCCGCAACAAGCATATACACAGCAAAGGAGATCAGTCACAGCGTAGGTCATTGCGATCAGGAAAAGAAAATGGCAGACACGGTAGGTATGGTGCAAAATGGGATACCCATCCACAGTGTAAGATCGTCAGGGATGTTGGCAAGACAGGATGTGGTTTTTGCACAAAAAGGGGAAACATTGACGCTCAGTCTATCTCAAATTGACAGACAGGCATTTATGCCAGGGGTTATTATGAGCGTGAAAGCTGTTAGAAGCTTGGGCAGTGGAGTACATATCGGCTTGGAGCGTATTTTAGAACAAGATATGCAGGGTGCAAATACAAGCATGCAGTCATGAGTTAGCCGCATCAAAAGTGAAAGCTAGGGGTCTCTAAACCAATAACTAAAGATATGAACTCAAGCGTGTATATGGATATCCTTCTTGCCAGTTTAGTTTACCGGAAAAACTAGAAGAATATAATTTTAAGCACACAGATACTAATAGACTGAATTAAAAATCATCAAAATAAAAAAACAGAAAAAAGACCAACAGATACTTCCTTAGTCTTAGAGTTAACGGATAGCACAGGGTCTTTTTTCTGCTTTTAAAGCACTAAATGGTTGATCTTATATTGAGGCTGAAAGACTTGCAACTACACGCCAACCATCTACATAACCAGCTTCATCTTCACTGAAGCTATTATCAACAAAAGATAGACCAGCAGCATAAGTATCATTAAACGCGTACTCTAAGCCAGCACTGTAATCATAATAGTTTGAATCAACACCGTAAACAGATGGCCTTTCAATATACTGGCGACCAATTGCTGCTGACAGTGTTAGGCTATCTGCTACTGGGACACTGATACTGGCGTTACCATACACCGCTCGACCACTTTTTGCATAAAACTCATTAGAAACGTTTATTCCAGTAGATAGGCTAACAGTGCTAATCTCAGTGCTTAAGCTTGCATAAAGTTCTCCAAAATTATAGTCTAGACTACTCGTTGCATCAGGGTATAAATAGTAAATACCGCCCATATCAAGAGAAAACTTTCCTATGTCCTTTGCAAAGCCACCATAAAGGTTATTTTCTATCGAAGTTGAGCTTGTAGTGCCTGCTCCAATGGCATCTGCGAACAAAACATTAGATGACCATGTTCCTAAGTACAGCCCACTTGAGTGGCTTACGTCAAAACCACCTTGTATGGCCATATTCTCATTGGACTGTTGAATCCCTCGGAAAAGATACTGACTAACATATGATATATTAGCAGAGGGGGTTAGCGTCTTTGGCTTAGAGGTTGTAATCGGCGACGCTGCACTGGCTACCATCGCCAATGTAGATAATAAATAAAAAGAGGATACAGATTTTTTTAAAAATTTACAACACATAATTTCCACCTTGGTTAAAATTAATTTAAAGGACTAACAACATATAACCTGTTTTCTGATGAAAATACAACAAAAAAAACCATTTTTTTGAAAAATGGTTTTTTTTGTTGCGGTTTTAGACTTAACTTATACCTGTTTTTGCGACAGTGTTGTTACAATATGCTCTATTATTCTATATGGATCTGCGTTAGAGGAGGGTCTTCTATCCTCCAAATATCCTTTCCATTCATTTTGGACAGTATATATCGGAATTCGAATGCTTGCTCCTCTGTCGCTAATTCCGTATGAAAACTTAGAAATCTCCTGAGTTTCGTGTTTGCCTGTCAACCTCATGTCGTTGTCAGATCCATATGCAGAAATACCTTCTTTATGACCTTTGCCTAGTTTTTTACAAATATCAATAAAAATATCTTCCGATCCTTCTGTTCTCATAGCGTGGTTAGAAAAGTTTGTGTGCATGCCAGATCCATTCCAGTCGCCTTTCTTTGGCTTTGGATGATAGTTAACACATAACCCATGTTCTTCAGCAATCTTATTTAGAAGGTATCGACTTACCCATAGATCATCGGCAGCCTTAATTCCTTTTCCAAAACACTGATACTCCCATTGCCCAAGCGCAACTTCTGCATTAGTGCCTGTGATAGCAATTCCTGCATCGATACATGCTAACATGTGCTTTTCAGAGATGTCTCTTCCAACAATATTTTTTGAGCCAACACCACAATAGTATTCTCCCTGTGCTCTAGGTGTTCCATTTTCCCATCCAAGGATAACGCCATCTGGGTGAGTTAGGTAATACTCTTGTTCAAATCCAAACCACCATTCATTACTGACGACTGCATCAGCCAGTACACGAGTGTTTGACACAAGAGGTTTTCTATTTGAATCAAGCACCTGACACATAACTAAAAAATCCAAACTTGTTGGATTTTTATATTTTTGCACTGGTATGAGCAAACAGTCTGATCCCTTAGTCTCAGCTTGTTTGGTTGAAGATCCATCAAAAGACCATTCTGGGGCATTATCATTATCTCTTGTCTTCACTTTGCTTCTTAAGTTTGGCTCGGGCGTATAACCATCTAGCCATATATATTCAAACGTTTTCATATTAACAAATCCTCTCAATATTGGTAACTAATATCCTAATAGACCACTTTTTAAAGTTTTGCAGGAATTTTTAAAAAAATATTATGTTTTTTGTATTTTGTACTATATATCACTTTAAGTAGAAAACTTCTTATAGGAGAAAGGCATGCTCAGACACGATAAAAGAAAATTAAAAAAAATGTTAAAATGGTCAAATTCAGCTGCAAACAGGGAAGAGCATCTATTCACTGCTTTGAGCGAATCAGGTCAAAAAATTGTTAAAAAATCCAAGCTGAAAAAATCTTTATTGAATTCCGGATTAAGAGAATCTGATTATCGAATCAAAAATATATTTCAGCTGATTGAACAGAGCAAAGACGATGATCTCTCATTTGATTCTTTTTGCCATATTATTAGATCATCAGGGTTGCTTGTGGAAAAAGCACTGAGAGGTGATTTAATCATTCCAGATTTTAAGCACTTTTCTGATACGGTAGATGCCATCTTTGATGAAGTGAAAAATAATAGATCGGGTGAGTTGGCATCTTACATTCCTCCACTTGCAAAAGTCAATCCGGAACAATTTGGTATCGCAATTGTAACCACTGATGGACAAGTTTATCAACGTGGCGACTCAAACGTTGATTTCTCTATTCAATCCATGTGCAAGCCTTTTAACTACTGCTTTGCAATAGAAAAATTAGGGCTTGAGGAAGTTCACAGACATGTGGGACAGGAACCCTCTGGGAGATTTTTTAATGACTTATCATTGCTAAGCCAAGAAAACGACAAAGATACGGAGCAAGATGAAGGAAAAGTTCCATTTAATCCCATGATTAATGCAGGTGCCATTATGACGGCAAGTCTAATCAATAATGATCTATCTAATAGCCAGCGTCTATACTATGTGAGACAGCAGCTTGGTAGATTAATTGGCTGGATGCCAGATGGTAGTTCCGGCGTTGAAATACCAAGATTTAATAAAGAAATGGCGCGACAAGAAAATTATAAAGGATATAATAACTTGGCTTTGGGGTATCTTTTAATGGGAACAGGAAAGCTACCTCATAAAAATAATGATATTCCAGACGATGCATACCCAGAAAGTACAGATGAATTTGATTTTTATATTGAACCATCTGTGGTTGATGCTCTAAAAATTTATTTTAGCATTTGCTCTTTAGAGATGTCCGCTTTGGACGTTGCAATGGCAGCTGCTACACTCGCTAACGGAGGCGTATGCCCACTAACGCAAGATAGAGTACTCAATCAAATCACAATCAAAAACTGTTTGCCTGTGACTCAAATGTGCGGAATGTACAATGGTAGCGGGAAATTTTTTCAAGATATTGGGGTCCCTGCAAAAAGCGGAGTTGGTGGAGGTGTTTTTCTTGTTGTTCCACAGCTAATGGGTATTTGTATTTTTTCTCCGAAACTAGATATTTATGGGAATAGTGTCAGGGGAATTGAAATGGCAAGGAAAATCACTTCAAAATATCTTGTTCACGCATTTGATGGATTCATGACAGACGATGATAGACTTGATCCTCGAATCTCGATTTCAAAATGGAAATCTAACAGTTGTTCTGAATCAATTCTAGCAGCAAGTATTGGAGACATAATGGCTTTAGAGCGACTTTCAAGTCAACAAAGAGATCTATCCATTGGAGACTATGATGGCAGGACGCCACTACACCTTGCTGCCGCAGAAGGGCATCTTGATGCCTGCAAGTTTCTCATAGATCTTGGTATAAAACCAAAACCAGATAGATGGGGAGGGTATCCAATATCGGATGCCAAAGAAAATAATCATTATGATATCATAAATCTTTTTAATACCATCCCAATTGCTTATACAGAGCCATGCCATCTTGTTGAAGATGCAGATGGAAAAACTGACGAGTCTGTTTTTTTTGAAGATGAGCTATTGGTCATAGAGCTTCTCTGGTCTGCTACTAATAATGATGTAAATGGATTACAAACGCTTTTAGCAAGGGGAGTGCCTATCAATTCAAGAGACTATGATTCTAGAACGGCGTTGCATTTGGCAGCAGCAGAGGGGAACATTGAATCAGTTGACTATTTAATTTCACACGGACATCCTATTTTTGTCCGCGATAGATGGGGTGCAACACCATTAGATGAAGCTAAGCGAGAAAATAGAGACGAGGTATCCGAGATTTTGAAGAAATTTGAGTAGTCTTCTGGATAATGCTTACCGTATGTGCTTTTGAAATAATAAAAAATGCGTATAAATATCATGAATTCATTCAGTTTAAGAATATGATAATATTGGATTTTGTATTTTTTAAAATTTTTTTTAAAAAAAAACTGACAAATTAAATTTTCTACCCTATACCACTTCCAGGTATTAAATTTAACTTAAATCAAGGAGGAAATATGAACTTTAATATTTTAAAATTTCTATACTTAGGTATAGCAGTTTTATTACCAACTATGGCTCAAGCAGGTGTCGACTCTGGAGATACAGCTTGGATTTCAACATCAACGGCGCTTGTACTTTTTATGACTCTTCCAGGTCTTGCTCTCTTTTATACAGGTCTTGTACAGTCAAAAAATGCTGTGTCTGTGATGATTCACCATTTTGCTATTGCTTGTTTGGCATCTGTGATTTGGGTCGTTGTGGGTTATAGCTTGGCTTTTTCAGAGGGTAACGAATGGGTAGGTGGTCTATCCAATGCTTTTCTGTCAAAAATGTTGTACAACGATGTCAACGGATCGATACCAGAAAGTATTTTTGTTACGTTTCAGATGACATTTGCAATTATTACTCCAGCTCTAATGATCGGTGCCTTTGTTGAGAGAATGAAGTTCACTGCCGTGACTATTTTTCTGTCAATATGGATCGTATTAGTTTATGCACCTGTGACACACATGGTGTGGGGTGGAGGAATTCTTTCATCTATGGGAATCATGGATTTTGCAGGAGGACTCGTTGTACATACGACTGCTGGTGTCGGCGCTTTAATCACTGCGATTGTGATTGGATCAAGAAAGCACTTTGGCAAAGTTGAGAAACGTCCACATAGTCCAATTTTGACTATGATTGGTGCTTCAATGCTTTGGGTTGGATGGTTTGGCTTCAATGGTGGTTCTGCTTTGTCTGCAGGGGCAAATGCTGGAATGGCTATTTTAGTGACTCATATATCTGCTGCTGTGGCTTCGATTGTCTGGATGTTGATTGAAAAATCTCGTAAAGGAAAATCTTCACTAGTGGGTATTACAACTGGTATGGTCGCTGGCCTAGCTACTGTTACTCCAGCTTCAGGTTTCATTGGTGTGCCGGGTGGAATCATTCTTGGACTAGTTGGTGGTGTTATATGTTATGTGGTCGCTGATTTCTTGAAAGGGAAAATCAAAGTTGATGACAGCCTTGACGTATTTGCTGTTCACGGAGTTGGTGGGATCATTGGAACCATTTGTGTATCCTTTTTAGCAACGGATGCTTTTTCAGGAGTAGGTCTTGCAGAAGGTGTGACATATCAAGCTCAACTAATGACACAATTCTTCGGTGTTATTGTTACAGTAGTATGGACAGTTATTTTTACACTAATTGCTCTAATGATCACCAAGGTCTTTACTGAACTCAGAGTAAAGCCAGAGACAGAAAAAGAAGGTCTTGATGAGAAGGCTCATGGTGAGATAGCTTATTTTAATGACTAAGATAAGCCATCATCAAAAAAAGAGCATCTATTTAGATGCTCTTTTTTTTTCAGCCTATACTAACAAAAAATAATGGTATTCAAAAAAAGTTGCAGTGGTCCTCGTAGCTTCATATGAATCAATCTTTTTTTATTTATTTTAGATCTATAATATGGATCCGCTCTAATACTTATGATAGATCACTGTAATATAAGAATTTAGACAGATGCAATTGTTAAAATCTCTCAGTGTCATAAGTTAGCTAGCCAATATGAAATTTGACATTCCACTTTCATATTTATATGATCGGCCTAGAGCTTAAGATCATTGATTAAAATGATATCAATCGGTCCATCTATTGCTTATCTGCAACTTTTCTATAGCCATATCAACTTTTGATATGCTTGTAACCATCTTTTGTTCCTTAATTGAACCAAACCATCATAGTAACAAGCATTGGGTGAAGATTCAATATGAAGTAACAATTTGATGACTGTCTGGAAATGGCTATTTTTTCTTCTTTGGCTCTAATATAATTAGATGGATTTGAGTCATACGAAGGAATATATACAGCTCCAGTTTAAAGAGCCTTTACAGGTGTTTTTCTAGTAGACAGATGGTTTTTTGCAATTTTAAACAGACTTTGGTTGAGGATAAGTTTTTTAATGGCAGAAGGAATGCCGATTGTCAGCGCTTGTTTTTCGTCAAGCCATTTACCGGTAGGCAATTGATTCTCTGGGCGTGTCAAGACAATGAGAGGATGAATGGTCATTTCAATGTGGGTTAAAATGTGTTTATAGTGGGGTAGTCTAATGACAGAATGATTGTTTTCTATACTTGAAAGTAATTTTTGTATAGGAGGGCACCAAAGTTTGGGCCAAATGCCTGTTTCATCTCTTTGCTGCATCAAAAGCTTTCCTTTATGGAAGTAACAGAGACAGTATAGGTCTTGCTTGCGTTTTTTGTTTTTTGGTTTTTTCACGGGGATTTGAGTTTGTATGTTTTTTTGATAGGCCATACATGAATCTTGTAGGGGGCAAGACGGACATTGTGGTTTTTTATGACAAATGGTTGCTCCTAGATCCATGATTCCTTGGGTGTATATGCGACAGTTTTGTTGAGGCATTGCTTGTGAAGCAAGGTGCCAAAGGTGTTTGATGGTATCTGCTTTATCTACGGCTTCTTGGATTCCATAATATCGAGAGAGGACTCTTTTTACGTTGCCATCCAGTATGGGGTATTGTGCGTCATGACAGATGCTTAAAATGGCATGAGCAGTTGATTTGCCAATGCCAGGAAGCTGGATAAGGCTTTCTGGTGTTTTTGGGAAGATAGATTGGTATTCGTTGTGGACTATTTGGCTGGTTTTATGAAGGTTTCTTGCACGTTGATAGTATCCAAGACCGGCCCAGTGTTCAATCACGGTTGCTTCATGAGCTTTGGCAAGCGAGTCAACAGTAGGAAAAGTATGCATGAACCGGTTATAATATGGGATTGCTGTAGAAACTTGTGTTTGTTGTAACATGATTTCCGATACCCAAACACGGTAGGGTGTAATATTTTGTTGCCACGGTAGATTGTTCCTACCAAACGATTGTTGCCAAGTGGTGATTTTTTTTCCAATACTGTCTGGCATGTTTGACTGAATGAGTGTGTAGAGACACTATAATCAATAAGGCATCAAAAATGCAACAAGCATACGTTTTAAAATGGCCAAATATATAGATCAGGGCAAGTAATGGGCAATGATATGATGATTCTCGGTGCGTTGAATTGCCATTTACAAAACCATTTAACAGGGGCCATCGTGGTATTATTAATGCGGCATACATAACATAGTATATGTGCCAGTTAGGAGAAAGTTAAAAGACTTGTAGAGTGATGAAAGGATAAATTCAGGTAAATAAAGTCACAATTAAAGGGTCTTACGGAAAAAATATCATTTAAAAATGGTTGAGTCAGGTGTGATACGAGTTGATGAATGAAGAAGTATGGGTACAGGCGTCATAGTTCTTAAAAATGATCGGGATCCGCTTATCACATTAAAAAAGGCACATGATGGTTCTAACAATAGTAAGTTGGGGTGGGGTTATGAGTAGTGGTAGGACGAGAGGGAAGATGAAAGATTTTAATTAAGTCCAGGAGTTCATCATGGATGTTTTCATATTGATCAAATCGATGGTTTTGCAACAACTGCAGGATTTCAGATTTGGTTCTCATGCCTGTTTTAGTCTTGATATTCTTCAGATAAAATTCCACTGTACGCGCAGAGAGGTTGAGCAAAGTCCCTGTGGACTTGATGGTCTGATTTTGTTGCAGGCAGAAAATACATTCTGCCTCACGTTCAGTGAGGTATAGACGGTCGTAAGGCGGGGGAAGGGGATAGGTTATTTTTTGTCGTTTTGGAGGCTTTGGTGAGCAGTCGTTGTCAAGTTTCTCTGTAAAGATATCGGTTTCTTGTAAATTTGAGTAGCGACATCTGAACCCTTTTTGTTCATAGGAAGCCACCTCGTCAATGATAATTTGCCAATAGTGCATAATGAAAAAATGTTTGGTGTCATGTAATATTAATTTAATATTGAGAATATACAATACAGTAAAAAATATAATACACAATAAATATTAAATATACTGCTTAATAAAAAGTTTTAATGGGTGTTGTATTGAGATATATCATTATCAATAGGCGTTGTTTTATCCTGGCTGTGTACATTAAAAAAAATACAATAACTTGATGGGGTGCATGAGATGGTTTTTAGTCAAGAAAAATTAAAGCATTCAATGAGAAATTAAAGTTTTTAAACCAATATTAATATTGTTTTGAGGGCAGAGAGATTTTTTCAGTAGTCAGACAAGTCGTTATTTATTTATAATGTGTACAAAATAAAATGAGAGTGAGTTGTCTTTATTGAGTAGAAGGCTATAATCATAGCACTGAGTCTAAATAATGAGGTTAGTATGAAGGATTTTGTGGCGCACGCAGTGATTTTTGGAGCAGTGGTATATATTGTATATCCCAGTGCCATGGCAATATATAGTGCTGTTGTGTGTTTTTCTTTTGCCCAAAGTTTGTGTTTTTGGCTTCAGGGGCAGAAAAAAGGCTGGCGCAGAGAAAATGGCTTGAAAAATCCTTTTAGCTTTAATAGTTTTTTGGTGTTATGGCTAAGTAGAGGGAGGCTTTTCATCTCAAGGAGCCAAGGGGATGGGATTTCCAGTGCAAATATGAGCAGAGATGCCCAGTCACATTTAATAAAGTCCGTGTTCTTTGGAGTTCTGGTTAATATCGGCATTGCCAAATTATTACTACAGTGCGCAATATATTGGCCTCATAGTACAGTGATATTCACATGGTACGCCAGTATGCAGTTGGCTTGTGCTTTGATCTCCATGGCCCCTCTGCCTGGTAGTCCTGGTTTTGCTTTAATTTCACCTCAGCTACCAAGTCGTATGGTTGATTTCCTGCAGCAAGAATTTTGTCAGTTGGCGTTATGTGTGTTCTGTGCATTATTGAGTCATCAAGTGCCATTGATTGGGATCGCAAATACTGCAGCTACTACACTGGGTGTGATCAGTTTTCCTATGATGTATTCAGCTTTGGGATTGGGGGGCTTGGTCTTGTTAGAGGGTGTTCCGGAGTTGAGGTTAAGTAAAAGGCTTGATGTAGACATGGGAAAGTATATGCCATTTGACTCTGGGTA
The DNA here is from genome assembly GCA_036121365.1 of Pseudomonadota bacterium. Lineage (GTDB taxonomy): Bacteria > Pseudomonadota > Gammaproteobacteria > Comchoanobacterales > Comchoanobacteraceae > UBA7916. Next base: position 76,423 of record JAZAFR010000033.1, read on the forward strand.
TTTCTCGAAGAGTAAAAAACAAAAGTCGGAGAGTAGAGAGAAAGTTGATAGGCCTTCTATAAAAGATCGTATTGTGCAGATGATGCCCAGAGTGTTCAGATAATAGTGCTTACCAAGAAAGCAATGGTTAAAATGCCAAAGGAAGCTTGATGAACTCAGCATGAGTAAATATCAAAAAAATAAAACAAAACCACAGAAGTATACTACAAAAATGATATCAGAAACTCAGAAAGGAAAGGTGTTATGATAGATTCGGTATCTAAAGAATGTGCAAAGAGAAAAATAAGCAGTCTTATCATTACCAGTAAGGGGGGTGGAGGACACATCACTTTTTTTAATAAGGTCAGTGAAATTCTGCGGACTAGAGATGGAGAAGGATCAGTCAAGACAGTACAGTATGTAGACTTATTGCCCCGAGCAGGATGGTTAGAAATAATGAGAGGGATTTTTACTCGAGGGCCAGTAGAAATGATAAGTTGGTTTGTTGGGAAAAGTAAAATAGAAAGAGGAATAGAAGATTTTAATAGTGCCATCAAGGAGGGCGATAGCCAGAAAATAGAAGGGCTTGTTATGGATCAGCCTTTGCTTGATGGCATTAAAAACGCAAATGTTCAGTCTTCCGTTACAAAGTTGCTTGAAGAGCATGGGCATATAAAAGAAGTTCACGTTACTGAAGTCAATGGGATACTGGGTATACTCCGTGCCATAGAAAGAGAGAATTATTCAAGAGAGCAATTGGCGAAGAAGATAAAAGGAAAAGAAGAGTTGACTAAAAAAGAATATTAAAGGATACAAGAGTTATTAGGAGATAAGCTTGGTGCAGAGTGTGTGAAGATGATTGATCAGGGGAGGGGGCAGGATATCCAAATAGACCCTATCAAAGTTCACATTCACATAACAGACCTATTGAGTTATCGAAATGGTTATATGGAAGGAATTACACAAGCCATGTTGTATATTGATCAAAAATATAACACAGAGGAGAAGGGTTTTTTTAAGACGATATTTGATCTGGTCCAGAGTATTTATTTCAAAATTTGCGAAAGTATTTTTGGGTATGTCAGCGATAATAAATGCGACACCCCAACAAAGGTAAGTATTGAGTTCCCTGCAGTGGAAGTCGAAGATGGGTTGAAAGGCATCTTAACAAGTATAATAAATGAGCCATTGACAAAAGAAGAAATCGAAGTAGGATATATGCCTCAAGGAGCATGCAAGGACTCAATTCATCAAAAGGCTCTATAAAAAGAGCCATTAAAAGTGGGTGTGCTGATGTCTCAAAAACAAAAAGAAAAAAAGGATCAGTGGTTTTATAATGACACCCAAGCCCATAAAAAAATTACCGGTCAGTGATGCATTCAAATTCAATAAAGAAATAAAACTACCAAAAGGACTTCAAATGGATAAAGGAAAAAACACAGTCATAACTTTGGGTAGTCAGGGTAAGTTAAAAGATATTTTTCACTTAATCAATGAATCTATGTCGGCACAGACAATCACCGTTCTGGCTGCAAGGGGTTACGAAAAGACTGTTCAAGAAATTAAGAGAAAGTACGGAGACAGTGGAAATGGAAGAAAGTTAGATTTGGGAGCGCTTGCAAAAGTAAAAAGTCGGGATTGCAGTTTGTGTTGAACAGGAAGGAGGGAGGGAGCACGATAGTCAATATTTTGCCTATGATAAAGCCAGAGCTAATGGCAGTTTTGTATAAAAAAGCAGACTTGATTCAGGCCAAAGCGGGAGGGGTCAGTGTTATGGAGTTGTTTGCCATTTCAGAGAATGCCACTCGGAATGGAAAGAAAGCGCCTGAGGTGAAATTTAAAACAGGAGGCTGTCCAAAATGGGAAAAACTCAATGCAGAAGTATATATGAGGGCCCATAAGAGCAGAAAAAAATCTGGAAAGTGTCGGACAATGCAAAGATCGTAATAGGTATGTTTACGTAAAATGTATTTTTGTGGTTCGCTCGGGAGGTTGCAGAAGGGCTTTTTAAGCAGTTGCTAAGTATGATCCCAAACTTTAGCTATACAGAATCACCAGTGAGCTCAGAAGGTCTTACCGTCAGCGGCAAGCACTCAATGAAGATAAGAAAGCCCTTGAGGTAGGGGTTGTTGCGTGAACATAGGCAACTGCAATCGGCATATTGAAAAATGGACAAACAATCAAAAACATTAGCACCGAGCCCCATGTCGATGGAATTATTAAAACAGGAACATAGAAGATCATACTGAGTAGGAGCAAGAAAACTATTTTCCAGTAACCCAATTGTCTAATGGTGCGCATAGATTGAAAAGCCGACTTTAACGGTGATTGGTCAGAGTCAATTAAGTGAAGGGAAGTAAAGATTAATCTAGGAGCAAGGTACAGAAATACAAACAGTGTCCAAAAAAGAGAGAATACATACAATACTCCAGCAATAAGTTGAACTGATGGGCTAGCTGTGTCAAATAGCAGGAGAGGTGCAAACATGAATAGTGGTCCAAATAAAAAAATTGCGATACAAAGAATATAAAAAAGGGCCATCCTGAGCCAAATTTTCCTCCCGAAACCAAAGCTCAGCGCTTTGAGGAGAGTCATCGGCTGTTTTCTAACAACAGAAAGTGTGAGCCTAAGGTAGCCAATCTGGAAAGCAGGAAAGATGCCAAGTAAAAATATCACTAGATAAACTGTGAAGGCAAAAAAAGAGGGGAGGCTTTCAAGAATTGACAGGGCCGTTGCAGGTAAAAAATAAGTAAGCAGTGCAAATGGAAGAAGTGACCAATAATGGGTCTTCGTGAGAGAAACAGCATCAGTGAAATATGAATACAATGAGCGAAACATGTGTTTAGAAGCTTATTATGTGTAGTTAAGGTATAGCATTAAGGGCTTCGGTGTCAAGATGAAAGTCAGATTAAAAAAGGAAAGTGTTTTGATTGTGGGCGATAATAAAAATATAAAAAAATGGCACAAACTTAAAAAGTGTACTATAATACAAAATGTCTGGGATGAATGTTGAGATTTCTTTTGGATCTATACAAATCGCAATGGGACGGTGTTTACCTTGACTGTTGAGTAAGCCTGCCATGAGTAGGGAACCTGATGTCGATTATGCTGCCCAAAATGAACCAAAGGGTTCAAGCGAAATCAGCATTATCCTAGACATTTTTATTAGATGGTTTTCATGTTTTCTTTATAGCAATTATGTCCATGAATCTAGAGGAGATTAAAGAGCTGTATTGACTCTTTTACAGGGTGCAGCATCGATATTCGAGCGGGCTATGTTATATTTTTTTGATGGAGATTGCAGATGTCAGATAAAAAGAAAAGGCTCAGATTGGCAATGCAAAAAAAGCAAAGAGAGCTGACTGAGCAGCAAAAAGAGCAAGCAGGTCAAGATTTGGTTGAGCGTATCGCCTGTATGGATTTTTGGAAAAAAAGTCAGAATATCGGGTGTTATATCGCGCACAAAAATGAGCTAAGAACGCAAAAACTAATGGATCTGGCGTGGAGTCAGGGTAAGTGTGTGTATGTGCCTGTGGTGGAAAAAAGCAGTCGTGCAATGCGATTTGTGAGGTATCAAGAGTCAGATGAGTTAGAGAAAGGAGCGTATGGGATTGAGCAACCACGAGGGGCTGATGATGGCGAGGACGGTTCGATGGAGTGTGATTGCTTTATAGTACCTGCATGTGGCCTTGATGAAAAGGGCTATCGTTTGGGAATGGGGAAAGGGTATTACGATGATTTTTTAAAAAAGCATGGGCGTATTGCATGTGCATTTGTGGCAGTTGCCTACCGCTGTAATAGAGTCATCAGTATCGGTCCTGAGTCGCATGATATGCCATGTGCAATCAAAATATGGGTATGAAAGGTACAAATGAAAATGGTTGTTTATGGGGGCGGTTATTGCCCGGTGCTACCGAAGCCACCTTCACCTCGTTCTGAGGAGTTTTCGTCAAAGGCATCAACAACACAGAGTGCTGGTTTGACAATGGGTATGAAAATAAGTTGAGCAATGCGATCACCTGGGGCAATTGGGTAGTCGTCACAGGAGCGATTGAGACAGGAAATCATGAGAGGGCCTTGATAGTCAGCATCGATAAGGCCTGTGCCATTGCCAAGAACAATACCGTGCTTGTGGCCAAGTCCTGATCTGGGTAGTATTTTTGCACAGTAGTGGTTGTGGTTGATAAAGATTGAAATGCCAGTAGGGATAAGGATACACTCTTTTGGTTTAATGACGGTTGTTTCTTCAATGCAAGCAAGCAAATCCATTGCAGCAGATCCAGGGGTCTGATATTGAGGTAGTGGCCAAGAAGAGCCGAGTCGTTTGTCGAGAATTTTAACTTGTATGCTGTTAAGAGTTTGTTCTGTCATGAAGGAACTATTGCCACCGGATAACCAACAGGATTTTGAAGCATATTAGTCAGATTGTCAAGTTTATTTTTTGTTAGGTCGTAATCAGTCTCAACGTGGGCGTACTGTTGGATACGGGAAATTTGAGATTGGATGTCTTCTGAATCATTGGCTTGGTCTTGTGCTTTGGATGTGTCGTAAAGTGTTGGGTATCTTTCAAGATAGAGGGTTTGAGAGGTGAGGGCATATTTGAATGGTATATTCACAATTTCAACAGGAGTTTTCACAGAAATCATATTGTAGAGTATGGCGATATGCTCAGGGTATAAGTTTACGCAGCCAGAAGTGTTTCTAGTGCCTATCAGGTCTGGGTTGTGAGTAGAGTGGATAAGGTAGCTATGCGCAGATAGGTGAATGGCATATTTTCCAAGTGGGTTTTTAGGTCCGTATGGCATAGTGGTGGGGTGATCCATGAATCCATTTCTGTGTGCTTCAGCAAGAACACCGGGCGGGACATTCCAGGTGGGCTTGTAGCGTTTTTGTGTGATGTGCATTTTTCCTGTGGGCGTAGGGAAATCAAGTCTGCCAACACCTACTGGGAAGGTGTAGAGAGTATTGGTACTTGATTGGTAGTAGAATAATCGTTTTTCTGCGGTATTAATTAGGATGGTATTGGGTTTGATTTTCTTAGGTAGAATGATTTTATTTGGGATATATACAACCAGGCCTGGTTTTAAGTCCTCATCTGAGGAAAGGTGAGGGTTGGCGTCCAGTAATGCGTCATAACCAGTATTATACTGTCTTGCAAGGTCATGGAGGCTGTTGCAGTTTTTGTCAACAACGGCAAACTCTAGGTTTCCAATCATCTTACCTTTTCCGTTGTAATTGTAAGTTCGTGCTTGGCAAGATAGGCAGGCAATTGTTGTGATAATAAAGAGAGTAATCATGTTTTTAAGTGTTTTCATATTTGACGCCACGGTTAAAGTTCACGGCATGTATAGACAATAAAAGGCAATTTGTCAGAAATTTATGGAAATATTTTTTTTTTAACGTATTATTTATAAATATGGTAAGTTGTTTTATGGGGGAGAAAGTGAGTAATCCGTATGTGCTGGTTGTATTTTCAAGTTTGACTGGGTCGGCAAAAAATTTAGCGCACAGCGTGGCTCGTGGCGTCAATATGTGTGAAGGAATAGAGGCAAAAATAAGAACAGTGCCATCTATTGAAGAGATTTTGTCGCATGAGGAAGAGGAAGTGCATGAGAGTCAAGGGGTCGCGTATGTCACTCGGGAAGAGCTTGAAGGATGTCATGGGCTAGCCATGGGATCTCCAACCCATTTTGGAAATATGGCAAGTGGGTTGCAGTATTGGATGGAGCAAACAACATCATTGTGGTTTTCAGGAGGGTTGGTCAATAAGCCTGTCAGTGTTTTTTGTGCATCAGCAAGTTTGCATGGAGGTCAAGAAACAACTTTGATGAATATGATGACTCCATTATTGCATCATGGTATGATTATAGTTGGGGTCCCATACACGGTAGAGGGTCTCGCAAAGACACAGAGGGGAGGGACTCCGTACGGGGCGACTCATGTGTCAGGAGAGGGCGGTAAAGATGCTGAATTGACTGACGATGAGCATGCAATTTGTATTGCTCAAGGGCGTAGGTTGGCGGAGGTCGCTTTATGTTTAGAGAAGATGGAATCGCTCAAGTAAGTGGCTGGTCTTGATATGAATGAAAGGTTGTTTTGGAATACACGCTCACAGTATGGGGTGCTGTCAATTATTTTGCACTGGGTGGTTGCAATTGGTTTTTCAGGCATGATATTGATGGGTTTTTTGATGGCGGGCAATGTGTTTTCAGCTAAATGGGTGTCGTGGTATCCTTTACACAAAAAAGTGGGTGTCATTCTGCTTTGTGTGGTTTTGGTTCGTTCGTTCAGTCGCTATTATCCGGTTAGGGTGTGTTCGTCTAGTCAGGCGTTACACAATTGGCTATACGCAGGGTTAGTAGCAATGCCAGTGAGTGGATGGGTGATGTCGTGTGCGTCGGGTAAGGCGCCTGTGTTATTTGGAGTGTCTTTGTGGGTGGTTCCAAGCGGCAGTCAGTGGTTGGCTAAAATTGCATCTTGGGGGCATTTGATTTTGGCATTGCTCATGGAGGTGTTAATTATTGGGCATACATGGAGATTATTGGCGAGTTGGAGTCGAGGTGAGCGGTTAATTTATAAGATGATTCTTTTTAGAAATAAGCAAAAATAAATAAGTCTATGGTTATGTCGATAAAATCACAACGAAATGTGCCGGGTGCATTGAAAGTGCGATGTGAAAGCTGTATAATAAGGGCACATCAAAGCATGCGAGTATGTGTGCAAAGCAAATAACGACTTGCTGAGTGGTCAAGCAATCGGGTGTCAAAAAGATTGTCGCTTGTTATCAGTAAAGTCATCAACAACCCGGAGAGATAAAAATGGCAGCAACAGTAGACTTAAAAGAGTTAATAGAAAACGGCGTTCACTTTGGACACAGAACTTGTTCTTGGAACCCAAAAATGGCCCCATACATTTATGGGCAGAAAAAAGATTTGCATATTCACAACTTGTTGAAGACAAGGCCTCTAATGCAAAAAGCATTAAATGAGATGGAGGCAGTAGCTGCCAATAATGGGAAGATTTTGTTTGTTTCAACAAAAAGGGTTGCTCAAGAGATAGTGGAGAAGGCAGCCGCGCGTTGTGAGATGCCTTCAGTGAATAAGCGTTGGCCTGGTGGTATGTTGACAAACTTTAAAACAATTTTACGGTCCGTTAAAAAGATGAAGGATTTAGAGGGCTTTGTTGAGACTGATGCTTTTGCTGCAATGAAAAAGAAAGAAAGATTGAGTGTGACGCGTGAGTTAGGTAAGTTGCAAGCAAGTTTCAATGGAATTAGAAACATGGGAAGTTTGCCAGACATGTTATTCATTATTGATGTGGGGCATGAGCACATTGCAGTTCGTGAGGCAAAGAAATTAGGAATACCTGTGGCAGGTATTGTTGACACAAACTGTACACCAGAAAATATTGATTATGTGATTCCAGGAAATGATGATTCTCAAAAAGCCATTAATTTGTACGCAAGGCTTGCTGCTGACACAATTGATGCAGCTAGAGAGAAGATCAGAGCCAAGATCAAAGCTGCCGAAGTGAAAATGGAGGGCAAGACTAAGGTGAAGGTGGTCAAAAAGTCAGCCGCTGTGAAGGACGTCAAAAAAGAAGGTGAAGAAAATAGTGGCCAAGCTACGGTGAAGAAAGCAACTGAGACGGGAAAAACAGATAAAGTCAAAAAGGTTGAGAAAAAAATTATTCTAGTATCTTCATCAAAGGCCAAGGCTGAGTCAGCAAAGAAGCCGGTGGCGAAAGCCAAAGACGAAGCAAAAAAGCCTGTATCAAAGGCCAAGGCTGAGTCAAAGAGTGGTGAAGCAAAGAAGCCGGCAGGAAAAGCAAAGAAAGCGTCAGGAAAATCAGAGGAAAAAAGTTAAGTAATCTTCAGTGAATGGAAAAGGGTAACAGAATAAATTAAGGAGTGAACAGTGGAAATTAAAGCAGCAGATGTGAAAGTGTTAAGAGACAAAGTTGGCGCAGGTTTTATGGATTGTAAGAAGGCATTGATAGAAGCAAAAGGAGATAAAGCAGAGGCTGAGAAGATATTGAAAAAAAAGGGTATGGCTAAAGCAGAGAAAAAAAGCGATAGGGCCGCCGGGGACGGGGCGGTAAGCTTTCTGATATCAGCTGATAAAAAAGAAGCGGCAATAGTTGAGGTAAATTGCGAGACAGATTTTGTTGCTCGGTCAGAAGCTTTTCAAGTGTTTTCAAAAGCATTTGCACAAGGCGTGTTGAATAAGCAGTGCAAAGAGGCCAGTGAAATTGCCCAAGTTGAAGTGGAAGGAAAGTCTCTTGAAGAGGCAAGGCATGCTGCAGTTCTGACGCTTGGAGAGAATATTCAAGCACGAAGAGGTCGTTATGTGTCCACAGAAGAGGGGGCAATATACGGATATTCGCATGGAAATAAAATCAGTGTTTTGGTGGTGTTAGAGAAAGAAAATGAGCAGCTAGGTAAAGACATCGCAATGCACATTGCTGCGCTCTCTCCTGCAGCAATTACAGAAAATGATATTCCCGCAGAGATAATGAGTGAAGAGAGGTCCATTTATGAGGCTCAGCTCAAGGATGGGAATAAGCCTGAAGAGATAAAAAATAAGATCATAGCAGGAAAACTCAAGAAGTTTGCAAGCGGGATGTGTTTGTACGGGCAGCCTTTTGTAAAAGAACCTAAGGAAACAATTGAAGAGATCTTGAAAAAAGAGTCAAATCATGTTAAAGATTTTGTAAGGTTCGCATTAGGCGAAGAAGCTTAGAGGTGTCTCTAGGCCTAATAGAAACATTAAGGAGAGCGAGTTGTGGGGAGCCCATACAAAAGAATTGCCTTGAAAGTCAGTGGAGATGTTCTATTTGATTTTGATGGGGCAGCGGTTGAGAAGGCAACGGATGATGTGTTGACAAGTGTGCTGACACAGATAAAAAATTGCCAACAGCAGGGAATAGAGGTTGTTGTCATTTTTGGAGGAGGCAATATTTGTAGGGGTAAAAGTATGGTCGATTCTTTGGGTATAAAGAGAACAACTGCAGACAATATCGGTATGCTTGCTACAGTCATCAACAGCCTAATCATCAGAGAAAAATTAACTAAAATGGGTGCTGATTGTGTGCTATTGAGTGCTTTTGAGATTCCACATATGATGCAGCCATTTGAGACTCATGCAGCAATACGCCATTTGAAAGAGGGCAGGGTTGTGATTTGCTGTGGAGGCACAGGGAACCCTTTCGTGACAACAGACACAGCAACGAGTTTGCGTGGTGCTCAAACTGAAGTAGATGCAATCATAAAGCTAACAGATGTAAACGGTGTATATGATAAAGATCCTAATAAACATGCGGATGCGCAACATCAAAAACATGTAGATTATGATTATTGTATAGCAAACAAAATTGAGGTTATGGATGTTGCGGCATTCAATCATTGTAGAATGACTAGTATCCCAATACATGTGGCTTCTTACAAAGAACCGGATGTAATCATTAGAGTCGCAAATGGAGGAGAAATAGGAACCAGAATAGCAAAAACGGGAGATTAGCATGCTAAGTGATATTTATTCAGACATGGAAAACAAAATGAAAAAAGCCCAAGAGAGTCTGGATATTGAAATTAGAAAGATACGTACAGGCAGAGCCCATCCAAATTTGTTGGATCATGTTATGGTTGATTCTTATGGAGCTAAAATGCCATTACCACAAGTAGCAACAATCAATGTAGAGGGCGCCAGAAGTTTAACGGTGTCTCCTTGGGACAAAAATCAAGTTGCAGCATGCGAAAAGGCAATACGGACATCTGATTTGGGTCTGAATCCATCTACACAAGGGCCTTTAATTCGTGTGCCCTTGCCTGTTTTAACAGAGGAAAGACGGAAAGATATGGTTAGAATGGCAAAAGAGGTCGCTGAAACAGGGAAGATCGCAATTCGAAACATACGAAGATCTGCCTTACAGGATGTGAAATCTCTACAAAAAGAGAAGATGATCAGCGAGGACGAAGAACGTGTAGCTGAGGAGAGTGTGAACTCAACAACAGAGAAGTACATACAGGCTGTACAGGTAATTCTCAATGAGAAAATAAAAGACTTAGAAGAAGTCAAGTAGTAAAATGGTCCAGAAAAAGAACTTAAACCATTTAGCGGTGATCATGGACGGCAATGGGCGTTGGGCAAAGAAGAGAGGTATGTCTAGGGTTTTTGGGCATGAGCGTGGTGCAGATGTTGCCATTGAATTGATAGAGACTTGTATAGAAAAAAAGATTAAAGAGCTCACCCTATATGCATTGAGTGTTGAAAACATGACGCGTGATCCCGAAGAAGTATCTTTTCTCATTAGCTTGTTCACAAAGGTGCTACTTGATAAGAAGGAAGAGATGGGAAAGAATGGAGTTCGTGTGCGTGTTATTGGGGACAGAGATGCATTGGGTAAGCATGTGTGTCAGGTGATAGAGCATGTTGAAGCGCACACACAGAAGAATGCGGTATTACAGTTGAATATTGCATTTAATTACAGTGGGCGCTGGCAAATTAGGCAGGCTGTTGAGTATGCTAGGATGAATGGAAAAGATGAAAACACAGAGTCTTTTTATAAAAGGTTTGAGTCATATTTAACGCAAGATGTAAATTCTGACCCAGATTTGTTAATCCGAACAGGCGGAGAGATGCGGCTGAGTAATTTTATGCTTTGGCATCTAGCATACACGGAGTTGTTTTTTTCAGATGTGATGTGGCCGGATTTCAGCACGTCGGTATTAGAAAAAGCGCTCGACGCATTTGAAGGTAGGCAGAGAAGGTATGGGCAAATCCCAGAAGAGGCTTGTGCATCAGCATAGCTTAATTGGGTCGGTTTAGCCGTAGCTGATTTTTTGATGTTAAAATAAAAAATGATGGAACAATATGCTATGAACTCTGGAGTAAAAGTCAGACTAATGACAGCATTTTTTTTGGTGCTATTGTTCGTTACTTTTCTAATGATGCCGCGTCCAATGGTAATGCTGGTATTGCTGGGCTTATCTTCACTGGCAGTAGATGAGATGTCTACAATTTTTTGTCGTCTATGGTATCGGGGTGCGGTGAAATCTATAATTAAAGTCAATCCAGAGGGATGGAGGCGGTCAAAAATAGAGAGTTGTTTTGCAATAATATTTGGAATAGGTGTCGCTTCCTGGGGTTTGCTGATGGGAGGGGAGGTATGTTTCACGGTATTGGCTATAGGGTTTTGTGCAGTGATCTGGGTGATATATTCAGTGTCAGGGAAGAATGCTAAAAAGATATTAGATTCACAGATAGGGGCGTTGTTGACACAAGTAACATGGGTATGTATGTTAAGTATTTTTTTGTATGGGGTGTATTATTTTCATCAGGAAAACAAGAAGATGTTAATTTGGATTGTTGTGATGACGAGTTTGAGTGATTTCAGCGGTTATTGCGTTGGGAAATTATGTGGAGGAAGGAAGGTTTTTCCTGAATTAAGCCCGAACAAAACCACATCTGGAACAGTGGCAATGGTACTAATTCCAATGGTTGCTTCTCTACTGTTATGGAGGTTTGTGAAGCCTTTTGGGGTGTTGTATGTGTTTTCCGGAGTGGGGGCATTGCTCGGAGATTTATGGATGAGTCAGATCAAGCGCCAAGTATGCATCAAAGATACAGGAGCTCTGCTGCCAGGGCATGGAGGGGTGCTGGATAGAATTGACAGTCACATGTTGACCATGACAGTGGCTTTAATCTGGTTCTCGTATATGGGTATTGGACAATAGTTGAGTTGGTTTCAATCTCAATGATGTTCAGAGGCAATATTCAATGTTTTCTTTCAATATAAGGGATTTTCAGTGGTTTGATTGGGCCTTGGTCAAGGCAAGATATGTCAACAAGGTGCTAAAATCATAGACCAAAGTAAATATTTATTTGTTAGAGGGCAGTCTTCATCATGCTGTGATCATAGTGTAATGATATTTCAATGAATAAGAAATGGTAAGTAAAAAAAAAATTATATTGAAATTGCTTTATGAATCAGATATTTTAATGTCTGGTGAAGAAGAAGGATGATAGAAATGTATAGTATCATAAGGCAATGGATAGTAATATTATTAGTCAGTACGCTATGTTTTTTTCAAGCGAATGCAGAAGTAGTCAGCAAGATTACGGTTCAGGGAAACAGGAGAGTTCCTGAGAGCTCAATTATTGCATTTTCCCAATTGGCAGTAGGAATCGACATAAACGAGTCAGACATTAAGGATGCCATTAGATCCATTTATAAACGGGGCAATTTTGAAAAAGTTAGAATAGAAATGCAAGGCAGGGTTTTGGTGATCATAGTCAAAGAAAGGCCGATCATAAAATCAATAGATGTCAAGAAAAACAAGCTGCTTCCAGAAGAAGGAGTAAATGACATGCTGAAAAAAACAAACCTAGAATCAGGAGAGGTATTTGATCCAGCGAAGATGAGGCAATTCAAATATGCACTGATACATGAGTACCGGTTGAATGGTTATCCTGATGTAGAGATTGTTGAATCAGTTAAAGCATCTGGAGAGGGGCTTGTGGATATCAAGTTGTCCATTATAAAAGGGCCACAATATCAAGTTAGAAGAGTCAAAGTGAACGGAAACTTAGCATTTTCAGACCGTGTCATACAGTCTAAAATGTCACTGGGAACGCCATCAATTTATGCTTACTTTTTTGGAGGTAACTATTTCTCAAAACAGGCATTTGAAAAGAGCAAGCAAGATTTAATCAATTATTACATGAGTCAAGGTTTTTTAAAATTTGTGATTGAAGATGCCGTGGTTAAAAAAGTAGATGGCAAGAAGCTCATGGACATTGAGTTGACTGTCAATGAGGGGCCAAGATTCACATTTTCTCATATCGGAGTGTATGGCGATGATATTGTAAAGAATACAAAATTTTCTCAAGTTGAAAGCCTACAAAAAGGCATTAAAGAGGGGCAAAAGTTTCCGTTTGCCAAAGAAGATGTATACAAGCTGTCTTTAAAAATTACAGAAGAGTTAGAGAAAAAGGGGTATTCAATTAAGATGATCAAGCCAGATGTCAGTGTCAATGAAAAAGAGGCAACAATAGATCTGCGTTATACGGTACAAAGAGGTGTACCAACAACAGTAAGAAGAGTAGACTTTAAGGGGAACACTTTGACTATGGATCAAGTATTGCGTCGAGAGGCTGCTATCTCCGAGGGCGAGGTGTATTCCGAGACTGCAGTATCTGAAACAGTGCGAAGGTTGTCAAACTTAGGCTATATTAAAAATGTGAAGCCTCAGGTAGTTCCATTAGAGTATTCACCCAGAGAAGTCGACGTTATTTTTGAACTTGAAGAGTCCCCACAGGCCACCGCAAATTTTGAGATGGGTGCAAATCAGTCAGATTATGTGGTTTTTAGTGCAGGTTTGGTGCATCCAAATTTTGCTGGAACAGGAAATAATGTTGATGTTAAGCTAGAAAAGTCACGGGTGAGGACAACCGTTTCTTTGAAGGGGGATGTGCCATTTGTGTTTAGGAATGGTTTAGGCGTTGGATATAAGATTTATTACAATAATCAAAAGGAAACAAAAGATGCCACAACTGCTTCTCGCTATACATGGCAGCAGTCATATTCTTCTGAGAAAATAGGGTTGAGTATGAGTGCGCAGGCGCCAGTCAGTCTATATCAAAATATTTCTGTATCAGCTGAAATTAACAAAAATAACTATGGTTATGATCCAGATAATTTAGACATTCCAAACTCAGTTGTTCAGTCAATTGACCGTTACGGAAATAATCTGTGGAATAGTATTGTAGATGCGAAGTGGGTCAGAAGCACCCTTGATAGAGCTGTTCTTCCATCCAGCGGAAATAAAGAGGAAATAATTGTTAAATTGGGAATGCCTTTGAATGAAAGTTTTACAAATTATATCACTGTAGACACACGTTTTGGGTGGTTTAAAAAGATGAAATTCTTGCCGATCACTTTTAATCCAACTGGTAGATTTGGTATTGGTCAAGGTTTCAGAGGTTTCACTCATGTCACAGGGTGTATCTTGGGCAAGAACAATGATGAAAGTTGTAATACTGAGTTGCCATTTGATGAGAAATTTTATTCTGCAGCGGCCTCACCTGTGCGTGGGGTGATGACTTTTGGTGAAAAAGTCAATGGCAGAGCAATTGGTGGAGACTTAATCACAACAGCATCAATGAATATATTTCTCAAGGCCATGAATAACGATCAGGTGATACCGAGCGTATTCATAGATGGAGGTTATGTCTACAATAAGCATGATTTTGATTTTAACAAGTGGGTGTACAGTACAGGCCTCCAGATGAGGGTTATGACACCAATTGCCCCAGTTGTTCTTGTATTCAGTTATCCTCTAAAAATTGATACAGAAACTTCTGAATATGGTAAAGACTCCTTTAAGTATTTACAGTTCAGTATGCAGGCAAACTTGTATTAGTCTATTTTGGTGATTTTGCTGCTAAAAAACACAATAAAAACCAAGGTTCTGACTTGTGGTTAATACTGTTTGTTGGTAAGATTAGCTTTGTTATATAACACAAAAGGGAGATGTCATGTCAGTAAGTAAAGTAAAAAGCCTGTTATTAGTGGGTTTGGTTTTAGGTTCGAATGTATGTGCGATGGCTGGTTACGGTAGCGGGAGTAGCGGTAAAGTTGCGGTTGTTGATATGCGATCAGTGGTTGAAGGGTCCAAGCATTTTGCGCAGATGCAAACGAATATGCAGAAGAATCTTGGCGCAAAACATGAAGAATTAATGTTAGCACGAACTGAGCTGACAAAAGAGCAAGAGGCACTAAAGAAGCAAAAAGCAGTAATGGCTGCAGCAACATTCAAAAAGAAGCAAGAAGCTATGGATAAAAAACAAACCAAATTGGCTGAAAGAGAAAGAGCATTTCAAGAAGAAGTCATGAAAACACAAGATGAATCCATGAAGAAGCTGTATACAGCAGTCAAGGCATCAACAGAAAAAATTGCCAAGAAAAATGGTTTTGACTTGGTCATACAAGCTGAACCTTTGTTTTCAACAGCTAAAAACGACCTCACTAGCTCAGTAAAGAAAGATCTAGAAAGCAAAGACAAGCTTTAAGTTTTACGGCTAAAAATGAATCAGATTGATACAAATCTTTTTGAGATCAAGAGATTGCTAGGGTTGGAGGCAGATTCTAAAGACAAACAGGTTAAAATAAATAACCTTTCTTCTTTAGGTTCTGCCAAGCCTGGGTCAGTGACTTTTTGTACAGAGCGTATGAAATTGAGTTTGCCCAGTTGTAAAGCTTCGGTATTGATTTGCAAAAAGTCTATTGCAGATCAGTATCAAGGAAATGCAAGATTGGTAGAACACAAAGACCCCAGATATGCATTTGCAATATTGTTAGAGAGCTTTTGTGTTGAAGAACTGAATCATTCAGGAATTGATCCTCGCGCTGTGTGTCATCCCAGCGCAAAAATATCAAAAAAGGCAACCATAGCAGCCAATGCCGTGATTGGAGAAAGAGTTGAGATAGAAGATAATGTCTATATAGGGCCAAATACCCATGTTGGTAAAAATAGCAAAATTGCAAGTGGCAGCTTTCTATATGCAAACGTTTCTATATACCACGATGTCGTCATAGGAAAAGACTGTATTATACACAGCGGAAGCGTCATTGGTTCAGATGGTTTTGGGTATGTTCGCAACGAAAAAGGCTGGAAGAAAATCTTACACATAGGAAGAGTAATTCTTGGAGACAATGTTGAGATTGGTGCCAATACGTGCATTGACAGAGGTATGTTGGACGACACCGAAATACACAGTGGCAGTAAGCTAGACAATTTAATCCATATTGCTCACAATGTAGTCATTGGAGAGAATGCAGCGATGGCAGCTTGTTCCGGTATAGCAGGGTCTACAAAAGTCGGAAAAAACTTTTGTATGGGAGGTAACTCAGGTCTAAATGGACAGATAACAGTGACAGACAATGTTGTCATAGGGGGCGGGACTAACATTATGAAAAGCATTGACTCCTCAGGGTTTTATATAGGGGTAATGCCAGCTCAAAAACAAAAAGATTGGGCACGTTCGGCAATTGCGATTAAGAAGGCCAGCGTAAAGAAGTCAACAGCATGAGTGAAATTGAATTGAAAGTAATGGATTATTTACCACACAGATACCCTTTTATGTTTGTAGATAAGGTGGAAGATATATCAGAAAGCTCAATCATTGCCGTAAAAAATGTTTCTATGAACGAGCATTATTTTACTGGGCATTTTCCAGACGATCCAATCATGCCCGGTGTGTTGATCACAGAGGCATTGGCACAGGCCTCGGCAATTTTAGCATTCAAAGCAAATAACAAGACTCCAAAAGACGGCTATAGCGTGTATCTATCTGGTGTGGATAAAGCAAAATTTCGACATCCAGTTCGACCTGGAGACAGATTAAAGCTTCATTCTCAAATCATAGCACAAAAACAAATATTGTGGCGCTTTAACTGCCAGGCATATGTTGAGGATAAATTGGTGTGTTCATTGGTGTTGACAAGTGCCGTGAGGTCTAGCGTGGAGGAAGCCAGATGAGTTTAGTCACCAGTCCAGAGTCTGGCATTAGAGAAATTAAAACTTCCAAAATACACCATTCTGCAGTGATAGATCCTGGTGCAAAAATTCATGAGTCTGTTGTCATTGGTCCATTTTGCCTGGTCGAAAAGGGTGTAGTGATAGGAGAAGGTTGTGAGTTGGTCTCGCATGTGGTCATCAAAGGGGATACCACCATTGGTAAGAATAACCGTTTTTATCAATTTGCAACAATAGGAGAGAACCCTCCAGATAAAAAGTATGGAGGAGAATGTACCAAGCTGTTAATTGGAGATAATAACGTATTTAGAGAGGCAGTCACTGTTCACACTGGAACAATACAAGATGAAGCAAAGACAGTGATTGGAAATAATAATCTATTTTTGGCCTATGTGCACATTGCACACGATTGTCAAGTTGGAGACAATACAGTATTTGCAAATAATGCGAGCTTAGCAGGTCACGTAAAGGTCGGAAATAACGTAAATTTTGGTGGGTTTTCAAAAGTGTCTCAGTATTGTAAAATAGGAGATTATGCCTTTATTTGTGCAGATGCGACCATTACAAAAGATGTGCCTGCTTATCTAAAAATAGCCCCTTCTCCTGCTCGGCCAGCAGGGCTAAACACGGTAGGTATGGAAAGGGCAGGCATTTCAAAAGAAGCAAAAGCATTGATCAAAGAAGCTTATCAAATAGTATATCAGAAAAAAAATCCGCTGAAAGATGCCTTGCTCATGCTCGGAGAGCGTCTGGAAGACAGTCAGAGCGCAGATTTAAAAACTTTCATTGCCAGCATTGAAGACAGTGAGAGAGGCGTGATTAGATAAGCGCCTGTTGTTGATCTGTTAATCAATAGGTCAAACGCTATGGGGCTACAACATTAGCTTGAGAAATGTCCTTCTTCAGTGTTTTTAGAAACATCATGTATGCCAGTTCTGTGATCACTTCTTCCAGAATTGTAAATCTTGTCAATCCAGTAGTCACTGGTCAGTTTTTTTCTGTAGTTCGGATTTTCGAATGCGTCTCCGTAACGCTTGGCCCACAGTTGAAGGTTCTTTTCATTTATCTGTGACCAGTCATGAATAATGATAACGGGTAAATCTAAGTCTTCAAACAGTGGATCTAACGGAGATGACTGAAGCAAGACAATATTGCCCAAAGCCAATGACTCCCATGTTCTGTGGCAGTCATAGCCGTTGCCCACTAAGCTAAGACTGAAGGCATATTCTCCTCTTTTGGCCCATTGTTCATGACGAGAAAGTCTGCCCTCCTGTAGGTCAATAAGGGGGTTGTTTTCAAGGATTTTATGAACTTCAAATCTTGACAATATACCATCCGGGTGATGTCTCGTGGAGGTATTAGCAAGATGAGTGTCTGCAAAAACACGAAGCTTTCTCTTGTCAGTGGGTAGTAGCTTTTGAATTGTATATTGCAATACAGAGTCCTGTTCAGATGCGGGATATCGTTTTTGAGAATGCGCTGCATTGGCTAAAAAGTTAATGCCAATCGGAAGATGTTTAAGCTTAGGATGAGATAATGTTTGGTCAAGATTCTGAGTATACCAGGCTTTAAGGTTTGGGTTATCGAGAATCGTCTTAAAGTTATAATCTTTAATTCTCATACGTTTAATGAATCTATTTGTACGCAACTGAGTATGTTTCTTTGGGATGGTGTAGTCATCAAGACTTGTTGTAATGAGTTTTTGTTTACTGTTGATTAATGACCATCTACGTGGAAGTTCCCACTCTCTCACAAAGTCAATCGGAAAGCTATAGTCATCGCCAGCAGTAACCAAAATAAAATCACTCCTTATTCTTGGAAGCCAGGTACTTGCAAATAAGGGAAGGTCGTCAATCCGAACAAAAATGAGCTTGGTTCCAGTCCACTCTTTGGGCTTGAAGCGCCCATAGACATTGTTACATTGATTTGTAGTATCAAAAAAAACAGCCCTAGTAATGGTGTTGAAAGAATAATCTGCAGAAAGCGGTAGTGTGACATTTGAGAAGAAATAAGGAATGGGCACGCAGCCAGTGTGCCGAGATGTTAGCAAATACTTTGAGTGTGGTTGAAAAGAGGCTGCAAATAGATGAAGAGGGAATGACAAGAAAGTAGTGAATAAAAAAAGAGCAAATGAAAATTCTTTTAGTATTCTGATACGACAATCAAAATAAAAAAAAGCATTCAATGAATTGACGGTGTCTTGATCTGTATCTATAGGCACATAGTCTCTTAATACGTTTTTGATATAGTATTGTATTTTCAGGTTCAGTTCAATACTAGTCGATAAAGGGCTTTTGCCATAAGACTGTTACTCTTCAAATATAGTGGAAAGTGCATTGGAATGAGAAAAAACACAGGTGACAATGGATGATCAGTGAAGTGTCCAGTATTATAATATAGAAGGTTCTTTTCAGAATGTACCATTTTAGTGTCTGAGATCCCCTCTTCCAGAATTATAAATCTCCTCAATCCAGTAGTCACTGGTCAGTTTTTTTCTATAGTTCGGGTTTTCAAATGCGTCTCCGTAGCGTTTAGCCCAAAGTTGAAGGTTTTTTTCATTTATCTGAGTCCAGTCATGAATAATGATAACGGGTAAACCTAAACCTTCAAACAGTGGATCTAACGGAGATGATTGAAGTAAGACAATATTGCCTAAAGCCAATGACTCCCATGTTCTATGGCAATCATAGCCGTTACCAACTAAGCTAAGACTGAAGACATACTCGCCTCTTTTGGCCCATTGTTCATGACGAGAAAGTCTACCATCTTGAAGATCAATGAGGGGATTGTTTTCAAGAATTTTATGAACCTCAAATCTTGACAATATACCATCAGAGCGATGTCTCGTAGAGGAATTCACCAGATGAGTATCTGCAAAAACACGAAGCTTTCTTTTGCCAGTGGGGAGTAGCTTTTGATTTGTCCTTTGCAGCACATAATCTTGATCATGTGCTGAGTTATATTCTTTTTGAGAGGCTGCTCTCTTATTAAAGTTAATGCCAAGAGGGAGAGGTTTTAGCTTTGGATGAGACAATGTGTTGTCCAGATTTTGAGTGTACCAGGCTTTGAGATTTGGGTTTTCAAGAATGGTCTTAAAGTTATAATCTTTGATTCTCATGCGCTTTATGAATTTTTTTGTTCGTAGCTGAGAGTATTTCTTTGGGATGGTATAGTCATCACGACTTGTTGTGATGAGGTTCTGTTGGCCATTAATTAATGACCATTTACGAGGGAGTTTCCACTCTCTCATAAAGTCAGTCGGAAAGCTATAGTCATCGCCAGCAGTAATCAAAAGAAAAGAGCTTCTTATTTTTGGTAGCCAAGTACTTGCAAATAAAGGAAGGTCATCAATTCGAACAAAGATTATTTTGGTTCCACTCCACGTAGTTGGCTTGAGATGTCCAAAGACATTGTTACATTGATGGGGGGTTCCAGTTTTAGTATCAAAAACATAATCTGCAGAAAGTGGCATTGTTACATTCGAAAAGAAATAGGGAACAGGCTCGCAGCCAGTTGACCGAGCTGTCAACAGAGGCTTTGAGTCCGGCTGGAATGAGGCTGCAAATACATAAAAGGGAAGCAACGAAAAAGTAGAAAATAAAAAAAATGGAAACAAAAATTTTTTTAATGTTTTAATACGAAAATCAAAAAAAAAATATTACCGAAAACTATATTCAATCCACTCTGAACAATCGAATCAACGTAAACAGACATAATCAAGAATCTACTTTTTTATTGGGTGTCTTTTTTGTAATCGCGTTGGTGATTTGTTGAAATCCTTCCAAGAAATTCATTGGAATTGGAAAGAGCACAGTCGATGATTTATGATCGGTTATTTCACTGACGGTTTGGAGATACCTGAGTTGGATTGCCTGAGGTTGTTTAGATAAAACAGTAGCTGCTTGTGCTATTTTCTCAGCCGCTTGGTGTTCTCCTTCTGCCAGAATGACTTTGGCTCGTCTTGTTCTTTCTGCCTCTGCTTGTTTTGCCATTGCTCTGACCATGGTTTCGTCTAAATCAACATCTTTGATTTCCACAGCAGTGACTTTCACACCCCACGGATCTGTTTGTTCATCGAGTGTTTTCTGCATTTCATGATTCAGTTTGTCCCTTTCAGATAAAATTTGATCTAGGTCATGTTGGCCAAGAATGGCTCTCAAAGAGGTCTGAGCAAGCTGGCTTGTAGCGTCATAGTAGTTCTCAACCTGAATGACGGCATTTCTAGGGTCCATAACACGAAAATAGACCACGGCATTCACCTTGGTAGTTACATTGTCCTTCGTGATGATGTCTTGTGTTGGGACATCCATAACCACAGTTCTAAGATCAACACGAACAATCTCCTGTAGTCCTCTGATAACGATGATTAGCCCTGGGCCTTTGACTTTCCAGAATCGTCCCAATGTAAAAATAACACCACGCTCATACTCTTTAAGTACATTGATGAATGACAATAAAAATAACAAGATAATGATCAATGCAAAAAACATAAATTCCATGATTAAGCTCCTTTGGGTTGTTTGGTTTTTGGTGTAACAATAAGTCGTATGCCTCTGACACCTGACACAATGACTTTTTGTTTTGCCTTGAGTTGGGACAGTGTGGTTGCAAAGTAAATAGCTCCTTCACACTCCACCTGTCCTGATCCAGAAAAAGATGCAATGACGGTGGCTTCCTTGCCTATCATTTCTGATCCGCCCGTCATGTGGGGGCTACGGAGAGATCTAAAAACGAAATTAGCAATGACAGTTAAGATGGTGACGGTTAAGACAGCCATAGCGCCAATCACAGATTTACTGATGCTATAAACGGGGTAAAGTGTATCAAGTAAAAAGACTGAGCCTATAATAAACGCAATGAAACCTCCAATACCGAGTACTCCGTAGCTGGTGACAAAAGTCTCCGTAGCAATTAAAATGACCCCCAAGACAACCAAAAATAACCCTGCATAGTTGATGGGCAGCAGGTGTAGGCCGTATCCAGATAAAATCAGACAAATGAAACCAAGAATCCCAGGGAATAGAACGCCTGGACTGTATAATTCAAATAAAATGCCATAAATACCTGCAATGAGGAGTATATAGGTAACGTTGGGGTCTGTGATGATCTTCAAAAACTCATAGCGCCAGCTGGGCTTGATTGGTACAATGGTTGCGTTCTTTAAACTCAAAGTTACAGGGCGCTGTTTGATTGTGATGGTTTTGCCATCCAGTTGTTTTAGAAGCTCATTGATATCCGTACTGATGAAATTAATAATGCTTTGATCCAGTGCCTCTTTCGCGGTAAACGAGGATCCTTTAGTGATCATTTCAACACCAAGCTTGGAGTTTCTATTGTTGAGCTCAGCAAGGGAGCGCATGTAGGCGGTTAAATCTTCAATGGCTTTTGTTTGCGCTGTGGAGCTCGATGTGTCTTGTAACGGAGTGGTTTCTCCCTTAGGAGTATTGTCACCATTTGGGACGGGGGTATCTTTTGGCATTGGGACATCTTGTCCAAGAGGAATTGGGGAGGCTGCGCCGATATTGGTGCCCGGTGCCATGCTAGCAATATGGGCTGAGTAGACAATAAAAGCCCCAGCACTTGCAGCATAGCTGCCTGATGGCGAAACATAAACAGCAACCGGTATATTTGAAGACAATATAGTTTTAGTCATTTCGCGCATACTAGATGCTAAACCACCTGGGGTGTTGAGTTTGACGATGACCAGATGCGCATTTTTTTGATGGGCGAATTGCATAGATTGTTGTAAATAATCACTGCTAGCCGGGCCTATGGCTGCATCAATGTCAATAAGATAAACGCGATTGTTGGTGTCACTGTTGCTGAGCGCACAAAGTGTTAGAGAAGTAAGCTGCAAAAGAAAAATACAAGCAAACAAGCTTGAGATCAGTCTTAAAAATCGGCTCTTTTTAAACATAATGACCAAGCACCAAAACATCGATATCAACAATAAACATTAAATATAATTTTACACAATGTCAAGGTGTTCGGTAAATATTTTAGACAGAGTTGCTGACAGAGACAGGCCATTGGGGTTGTTTGCTATGCGCTCATAAATAACATCGAGGTCAGCGCACTGTTTTTGTCGTTCAATGCCATCTTGAATGAGCTCATGTGCATACTTAAAAATAGATTCAGGTTGGCATTGACCTTGCAGTAGCTCAATAAAAGCAGGTCTTTGCAAGATGAGATTTGGCAGACTTGCCCATTGGACACGCACGAGAAGCTTAATGAGCAGATAGTTGATCCAGCTTGTGCGGTAGATAACAACCATAGGAACTTTGAGCATGGCGCATTCAAAAGTTGCGGTGCCTGAGCAAACAATGGCCAAGCGGCAAGCTTGCAGATGTGCAGTTTTATCATGGGTAATCAGTTGTACGGGCAGTGTTGATTTCCATCCATGAAGGTATTGATAAATCACAGAAGATTTGTTGGCTTCGGAGCAAAAAACTTTAAATTGGTAAGCAGGGTTATTTTGTAGTAATAAATAGCAAGTCTCTAGCATAATAGGGAGTAGTTTATGGATTTCTTGTAGGCGACTACCTGGGAGTAGAGCAATGGCATGCGGGGCAGGCATTAATGGTTTTTTAGGGATTTTTCTCAAAAAAGGATGAGGGATTAAGAAAGTCTGCACGTCATGACGCGAAAAGTAGTCTGATTCAAAAGGGTAAAGAGGACCTACGCAGGTAACAAACTTCTGAATTTTTTTGAGCCGACCTCGGCCCCATGCCCAGACTTTAGGGGGAATATAATAAAAGACTTTAATGTCTAAATAGTGAGCGATTTTAGCAACCTTTAAGTTTAATCCAGCATAGTCAATCAATATCAATAAATCAGGGCGGTTTTTTTGAAGTTGATTTTCAATGTTCTTCAAGAGTTTTCGATAGTGAGAAAAGTTCATTAAAACTTGAGTAAATCCCATAACACTCTTTGTATGACAGCCGGGCCACGCCTGTAGGCCCTGTTGATAAGATAGAGGGCCGCCCATGCCACTGAATTGAGTATCTGGTTTGAGTTTTTTAATATGGTGAATCAGATCCTCTGCATACATATCCCCTGAGTGTTCTCCTGAAAGAATGCTGATGTGTAAAGGCTGAGATGGCATAGTTAAGATGTTTTTTTATTGAGTTCGCTAACAAGATCCATAGGTGCATGAAGATGAAAAGTGATACTTTCGAGCAAATCTTTCGGTATGTCTCCATAGCCATATTCTGCCCAAGCCACATCAATGCCACAATTTTTTGCAAATTGAATGTCAACTGAGGTATCCCCGACCATGAGAAAATCAGATTGGCGGTGAGAGGGGCGGGAGGGGAGAATTTCATGTTCAAAGAGGTAAGGATCGGGTTTGCCAGGATGTGCAAGTATCTCCCCAAATATTTCTGAGAAAAATTGGGTTATCTTAAATCTTTCGAGTGCATGTTCGATAGATGATTTATTTTTTTGGCTAACAATCAAAAGCTCAAGTCCTCGCTCTTTTAGCTGGAAAAGCATTTGTTCAACATGAGGGTATAAATGACACTGATGCTCTGCCATCTTATTATATTCAGTTCTATAAAAAACACACCACTCGTCAAAGGTTTTTTTGTCTAAGGATTCTAAACTCGGATCAAGAAGAGTGAATGTGTCGTGTAGATTAGGGCCAGATGCGCACATCTTAGAAATACTCGCCATGCTGGGGGCAGGATATCCAAAATGGATGAAGGTGTGTTGCAGAGCAGACGCAATCGTAGTGATTGAGGAGCACAATGTGCCATCGAAGTCAAAAATAATAGTTTTATACACAATAAATACAGAAAAATAAAAATTATTGTAGTAGAAGTGAATAGGTAATACAATGATTTAGAAGAAGTAATGGCAAAAGAGTCGTTTCAGAATAGGCTATCCAGGAAAAAGGCATACAAAGACAACGAGATGGATGAAATTTTGGATCATGCGATCAATAATGGTCTTGAGACATTCGACAATAGGGTGTAAATTATTAAGCCTGTAGTGGGTACAATGGAGTATTGGATGGTGCAGCAGTTTATTATAGGGATAGATGAAGTTGGTCGAGGGTGCTTGGCCGGACCTGTTGTGGCAGCAGGGGTCGTTATAGATGAGTGTCATCTCGAGAACATATTGGTGGATGATTCTAAAAAACTATCAGACAAGAAAAGGCGCGAGCTGTCAAAAGAGATTATTAGGTTATGTCGAGGGTGGGGTATTGGAATAGGGTCTGTGGCTGAAATTGATTCGATCAATATTTTGCAGGCAAGTTTGTTGGCAATGCGTCGTGCTTTTGAGAATTGTCCAGTGACCGCTACAAAGGCTTTGGTCGATGGAAGAGAGGACCCAGGGTTGAAAATAGAGACAGAAACCATCATCAATGGCGATGCAATTGAGCCCATTATTTCGTGTGCAAGTATTGTGGCCAAAGTATTCAGAGATGATTTGATGAAAGCTTACGCAAGAGAGTTTCCTGGTTATGGTCTAGAGCGTCATATGGGGTATGGAACCAAGATGCATATGGAGGCATTAAAGAAACAAGGAGTAACTGTCATACACAGAAAAAGTTTTAAGCCAGTATTACAGCTTGTAACGTAATAGTCAGAGGAAACAAGGAAGACGCAGTCAACTTGAAAGGTATGAGATAAGGAGACTGCGGGCAGAAATTTCAAGTATAGCTGATAGAACAGTACAAAGAAATCAGTCAAAGCGTTTAAAGTTATCAGATTCAATTTGCGCTATCTTGGTAAAGACGGTATGATAATTAGGAAGGTCATAGCATGGGTCAATACAATGACAACAGAAGTACAATACGTTCATTTGCAAGTACACAGTGAGTTCAGCATTGAAGACAGTTTGTTGACTGTAAATGACATTGCAGGACTTGCAAAAAAAGATGAAATGCCTGCAGTTGCAATCACTGATGTGGGCAATGTATTTTCGTTGGTTAAGTTTTATCAAGCAGCAGTGAAGAATAAAGTTAAGCCTATTATAGGTGCTGAGGTGCGTATAAAAGAAGCCGAAGAGGGTGAAGATGGCAAGCAGACATCTAAAGGAAGTGGGGTCAGGAAAGAAAAGACCTATCGTTTATTGTTGTTGTGTCAGAATAGGCAGGGATATTTAAATTTGTCTAAATTAATGACTAGGTCATTTTTAGAAGGACATAGACAGGGCATGCCTCACATTGACAAGACCTGGTTGGGTATCAACCAAGCAGAGGGATTGATTGCGATTGAGCCTGGGTCATCAGGTTATAGCCATCAAATGCAGATAGAAGACAGTGAAAAACTGGCACATTGGTTTGAGATTTTTCCCAATCGTTATTATTTTGGTTTGCATCGATTGCAGACGGAGGCAAGTCAGAAGTGGGAAGATCAGTTGAGGCGGTTGTCATATCAGAAAAAAATACCAATCGTGGCTTTAAATGCGGTCTGTTTTGCAGACAAAGAATCACACCAAGCACACGAGGTGAGAGCGTGTATTCAGGCCGGAATGGTGTTAGAAGCTCGTGATGGAGATTTGTATAGTCCTGAGCAGTATTGGAAAACACAAGAAGAAATGGCCAGGTTATTTTCAGATATGCCGCAAGCATTGCAAAATTCTATTGAAATTGCTAAGCGTTGTAATGTTAAAATGACGCTCGATCAGGTATGCTTACCTGATTTTCCTGTAGATGAAGGTTTAAGTCTATCGACTTATCTGAGGAGATTAAGCCAAGAAGGATTGGACAAGCGCCTAGAGAAGTTGTCTGTAACAGACGAGCAAAGCTCAGAAGAGAATCATGGTCAGGCATACTCAAGAAAAGACTATCAAGAAAGACTCGAAGTGGAGTTAGAAATAATCATAAATATGGGTTTTCCCGGATATTTTCTCATTGTGGCTGATTTCATCAGATGGGCAAAGAGCAATGATGTTGCAGTGGGGCCAGGAAGAGGATCAGGAGCTGGTTCATTGGTGGCCTACGCACTTGAGATTACTGGCATTGATCCGTTACCACATGGGTTGTTATTTGAGCGTTTTTTAAATCCAGAGCGGGTATCGATGCCAGATTTTGATATAGATTTTTGTATGATTAACCGAGATAAGGTCATCAGTTATGTATCAGAACGGTATGGTAAAGAAAGTGTTGCTCAGATCAGTACACATGGATCAATGGCGGCAAAGGCATCTGTGCGAGATGTCGGGCGTGTGATGGCGCATCCTTACGGGTTTGTAGACAAAATTGCTAAATTGATTCCCTTGGATTTGGGGATAACTTTGCCGGAAGCGCTTAAGCAAGCGCCTGATTTGCAAGCTCGTTACCAGGATGACATTCAAGTGAAAGAATTATTAGATATGGCAATCACTCTAGAGGGTCGCGTACGCAATGTGGGACGGCACGCGGGAGGAGTGGTGATTTCGCCTGGAAAAATTTCAGACTTTTGTCCGTTATACAGAGAAGAAGGAAGTGCCTATCAATCAACGCATTTTGATATGGGAGACATAGAAAAAGCAGGTTTGGTAAAATTTGATTTTTTAGGTTTGAGGACGCTAACAATCATTGATACAACAGTAAAGTCAGTACATAGAGGATGTCAGAAAAAGATTGATATTGATAACATTCCTTTGCAAGATGAGAGAACATTCAATCTATTAAGATCTTGTAAAACCACGGCAGTATTTCAGTTGGAGTCAAGGGGCTTTCAGGAGCTGATAGGTAGATTGTTACCGGATTGTTTTGCAGATATCGTCGCATTGGTTGCTTTGTATCGACCAGGTCCATTGCAGTCAGGCATGGTGGATGATTTCATAGACAGAAAACATGGCCGTGCCAAGGTGGTTCATTTGCATCCGTGTTTAGAGGAGATTTTAAAAGAGACTTACGGTGTGATTGTTTATCAAGAGCAGGTCATGCAAATTGCTCAGGTGATGGCAGGTTACACGTTAGGAGCGGCGGACTTATTGAGACGTGCCATGGGTAAGAAAAAGCCAGAGGAGATGGCAAAGCAGAGAGACATCTTTTTGAAAGGCAGTCAGAAGAACAACATCGATACAGAGACTGCAACAAAAGTTTTTGATTTGATGGAGATGTTTGCAGGCTATGGATTCAATAAGTCTCACTCGGTAGCTTATGCAATGATTTCTTATCAGACGGCCTATTTGAAAGCGCACTGGTTGGATTATTTTATGGCCTCTGTACTGACATCTGATATGGATAATACAGATAAGGTTGTGCACTATATCAATGATTGTAAAGCCTTAGGATTAAAAATATTAGTGCCATGTGTGAATAAAAGTAGGGCATTTTTCCATGTGGAAAAAAGAGGTGAAATTCGCTTTGGCTTGGGTGCAATCAAAGGGGTTGGTGAAGGGTTTGCCTTGGAAGTTGAGAAAGCTCAAAAAGAGGAAGGTTCGTTTTCCAATATGTTAGATTTTTGTATTCGACTGTCTGATGCTAAGGTGAACAAAAAAGTATTAGAAGCATTGGTATGGAGCGGAGCTTTAGACTCATTAGGTCAAGATAGAGGAGTGTTATTGGCATCGATAGAGATGGTGTTATCACAGAAAGACCAGCACAATCGCAATGAGTCTTCTGGACAGGGGGATTTGTTCAGTTTGAATCAAGATGAGGGGCCGGTGGGATGTCAGTATGCAAAAGATGTACCTCTTTGGAGCTTGAAAAATCAGTTGGCACATGAGTTTCAGGTGCTTGGTTTATATTTCTCAGGGCATCCATTGGATCCTTACCGAGAAGAAGTTCGTCAGTTAAGGGGCAATAAAATTGCAAAATTAAAGCCATCTTCAAGAAAGGTCTTGGTAAAGCTTGTGGGTTTGATAGGTAAACAGAAGCGTATGACCACAAAATCTGGGCGTTTATTTATGCTGGTGGAGTTGATAGATGATTCAGGGGAGTTAGAGATAGCGTGTTTCGATGATAAAATGCAAGAGTTGCAATTGGCCCTAGCGAGTCATGAGGTGGTGGTCATAGAGGGGCATGTACAGGAGGGTAAAAATGGCATGCGATTCAGTCCCAGCCGAATCATTGGATTGGAGCAATACCGACAGATGGAAAGTCCAACATTGCATATTGAGGTTCGGAAAAAAGAAGCCTCTGAGACCACTGCGTTAGAGATAGGAACAATATTGCGTAATCAGAAAAGTGGGAACAGTGAGGTCATTGTTTGGTATCAAACGGAGGACTTTAGAGTGGCATTAAGATTGAATGATGGTGTTTCCATTATAGTCAGCGAAACATTGCTGAGTACGTTAAGCCAGGTGAAAGGCGTTGCAAAAATAACTGCAAAATATGGTTAGGATTGGATATTGGGAATATCCCAACAGATCGGGGAGGTTTGATGTTTTTTGAGCCAGTCATTGGCTTTTGAAAAGTGCTTACAGGTTAGAAAGCCTCGGTGTGCAGATAGGGGGGAGGGGTGAGGAGCTTGGAGAACAAGGTGTTTTTCATTGTTGATCAACGCAGATTTTTTGATGGCTTGAGCGCCCCAAAGAAGGTAGACAACTGGCCTATCAATGTGCTGGTTGATGGCAGAGATGATAGAGTCGGTGAATTGTTGCCAGCCAAGATGGGCATGAGAGTGGGCTTTTCCGTGTTCAACGGTGAGAACAGAATTTAGAAGAAGGACCCCTTCAGAGGCCCAGGACAACAAGCACCCATGGTTGGGTATGGGACAGCCTAAGTCGGCATTGAGTGCTTTAAAAATATTTTTTAGGGAGGGAGGAGGTGGTGTACCTGCAGCAACAGAAAAACACAGCCCATGGGCTTGTCCTGGTCCGTGGTAAGGGTCTTGTCCAATAATGACAGCTTTGACTTTTTCTAACGGTGTATGTTGAAGTCCTGAAAAAACTTGATGGTGTGGAGGGTATACAATGGTGCCAGCTTGGCGCATATTGGCCACAGTGTTTTGTATATTTTTAAAATAAGTTTTTTGTTTTTCTGAGCCGATGGCATCAGCCCATGAGGCAACAGCAGCAATCATAAGTATCCAGGGTGAACGATACAAACAATGCTAGCGTATTTGAATTGAATTGGCAAGAAGGCGTGAAAAAGGAATACAGCGCAAGCATTGAATTAAACAAAGAACATAGCAGCGATATGTTCAGAGAATAAAAGGTTTAGATGAGTCTTAATTTAAGGTATGCTTAAGAGACAAGAATGGAGGAATACGAAGTGGAAATATCAAAGCAGTGGTTGAAAAGTGTTTTGGATATCTATGCAGATGAGAGTCAATTAAAGGGCATACTTGATAATATAGAGAGACAATGGTCTATTATCAAATTTGAGCAAGGTGCATTGGACAACGAAGAGAGAGAAAAAGTTGAATGGATATTAAAGTATCTTTTAGGGTATAAGTCAGAGGAAATAAAGCATGTCCAGTTGAGTATGAATGATTGTTCTAGCATAACAAACTCTCTGTGGGGTTCGCTGAGCTGCAGTCATCTGACCGCTTTGGATATCTCTGACTGTGGTTTGAATAACGATGCATTGGACTTTAAAAGTCTAGCAAGCCATTGTGGTGGGCTTGAGACTTTATTATTATCGGGTAATGATCTCAGTAAAAAAGAGGCAGAGTGTAAAAAAAAACAAGAACTGCTCACTGAAGAGTTGCTATGTAATTTGGTGCAACTTGCCAAGCTAAGAACCTTAAAGCAACTTGATCTTTCAAAAACAGGCATTGGCAAGTTAAGAAATGGGTTAGGCGGTTTGATGTGGTTGATTACAAGAAATGGCTCGCTTGAGTATCTGGACATTTCTGGAATGGGGATCACCAAAAAAGTGGCGGCATATGTGTTATCTGGATTAGGTTGTTTGCAGCGGGCAAAAAATAGGGTTGTTGAGGTTAGGTTTGGATCTTCCCGTTTGGAGAGCCATTTTTTTGAGCGGTTACAAAAATGGAATACAGACAATGAAATAAGCAATTTAGATCATTATGTGATACGAGAGTCCTTATTGACTCGTAAAGAGAGAAAAGAAATGCAAAAAGTGGTCATAGGTGGAAATCAGGGAGTGAGTGCAGAGTTTATAGATGGATTTAGTCCTGCTGATATAGGGCCAATTCAAGAATTGATTCGTCCTAGCGTACATCAAATTTGGCCAAAAGACATGGCAGTTGATGAAGTACAAAGAAAAAAAAGGAGAATGGATATTGATGTAGAATCTGATCATCCTAAGAAAAGAACAAGGGCAGGAGAAAGCACAGAAGAAAGTAGTGCACAGGATCAGGAGGAGGTATTGAGTTTACAACTGCAAAGCCTTTTTAATTTAGAGGACAAAGAGTACAAAGAGGACAAAAATGGGGACGTGCATAAAGAGAGTAAAGCAGAAAGTGAAAGTGAACATAGTCAATTGCAATTTTATGATTTGCCAGAGGAAATGAGGCGTGAAGTAATAGAGTACTTTGGAGAAGGGGTATGCCGGGTGAAAATGATATAAAAACCATAAGGAGAAGAAAACATAACTAGCAGAACCACAAAATTTAGACTCCCAAAAAGACTTTTCGGAACATTTTTCCTGATGCTATTGGCGCCTACTCTAGGGTAATAAACCTTATAATAGACTATGATGCGCACACCAAATGGTAGATGCAGCAAAATAAAACATCAGATGCCGTTAAAAAACGAGCAGCCTAAGTCACAATGGTGTTTCATTGAGGGGTAACTTTGAAGTATTGGTGTCGTATGGGGCTTATCATCTCTAGAGTGGTTTTTAAGTGTGTCGGACAAAATATGTGTATTGGCGCCCAGAACTGCATCTTGATTGTTAGGGCAGTAATGTTCATTGATGGCAAGTTGAGCTTTACCAAAATTTCCTTGGTCGTAAGCATTCAAAATGCCAGAGAGACTTTTTTGGTTTCTAAAATTCCATTGAGAAAGAACAAATGGAATGCCTCCCCACAGACAAAGCGCAATAAAAGATAGGGGGTTAGAAGCGTTAAACGGGCTAAACATAGACAGCATAGATTTAAATCCAGCATACATTGATACATTAATTGATTGTATTTGAGATTGATTCAGTTGTGCTTGTATGTCTTTTGAGTCAAGGACAGAAAGTGCTTGGGCAACACCAAGAGAGTGGGCACGAAAGTCAATGGTTTTGATATTGGGATGTTCTAGCAAAATTTTCTTGATGAGCGAAGTTTGAAAGGATAAAGATTCTTGATGTGAGCAAGGTTGGGGCATGGTTAGAAGAATGGTTCCAGAGCTAGGTCTTATATCACGACAGGAATCAAGAGGCCATCCATTGCCCCGAAAGATCACAACCAATTTCGTATTTGGGACTGAATGATAAAGTGAGTGATCAGAGTAGCGAATTGAAAATTTATCATCACCCAGATACAGTGGAGAGATAACAGAAGATAAAATATAGTGAGGAAAGCGCAGAAGATGTCCTAAAAACGTATACCCGAAAGTATGTGCATGATGCTCTCCCTGGGATAAATCTAAATTGAGTGATTGGGGAAAATACAGTGGAGAATATCGCCAACGAGAAATGATATGGTCAAGATTTTTTCCAATCATAGACAAAAGGCTAAAAGGCAATATAAAAGCATTGATAGGGGAAAGCACAATCATGATAAAAAGTAGGCAAGACGTCAGAAGCGTATGCTTCAGAGACCCTAAATACAAATACATCATGAAAAAAGCTGAGATTAAAAGAGAAAAAGGACTAATCATAATAATAAATTGTTTTTGTGATATTATAACAATGAGGATTGGCAATGTCAAACAAAAAATGAATTAAACGGTTGAAGCGTCGTTGAGTGTCAGTGCGTTTTAAGATGCTCTAGGCACAAAAGTGTTGTTGTACAAAAGAAAATAACGTTTCCAAGCCCATGGCTTCACCGCCTTTATCTCTACCTGGTCTGGCAGTTTCGTTATAAGCAGAGCCATCAATATGCAGCCAATCGATATTGTCGGAGATGAAGTGTTGCAAAAACAATGCAGCTATAATGGATCCTCCATAGGGTGTTTTTCCGGTTGAGCAGATATCTGCAATGTCTGAATCGAGTTGCTTTTTGTAAGGTTCATACAGAGGCAAAGGCCAGATCCAGTCATGTTTTTCCTGGGAGATTGAACAAAGAGATTCAGATAGAGGGGTATTATTTGAAAAAACAGAGGGGATATCCATACCAAGTGCAACACGTTGCGCTCCGGTCAGTGTCGCATAATCAATAATGCATTGGGGGTTGTCTTGGCTGCAAGCAGAGAGAAGGTCTGCAAGAATGAGTCTACCTTCGGCGTCGGTATGGCCAATTTCAACACTCATACCATTTCTGGCTTTATAAACATCACCGGGTAAGAAAGATGAGGCTGAGACAGAGTTATCGCATGCGGCTATCCACAGTGCAATAGAAACAGGTAATTTAGAGGCCATGATCATTTCACTCAGAGCAATCATATGCGCTGCTCCACCCATGTCTTTTTTCATAGACTGCATAGCATTGTGGGGCTTAACTTGGATTCCACCAGTATCAAAACAAACACCTTTGCCAACAAGTGCAATGAGTGGATCTTCTGGGTTTCCCCAGCGCAGACAAATCATACGAGGAGGGCGATTACTGGCTCTGCCAACGAGATGAATGAGGGGGTAATTCTGTTGTTTGAGATCATCGCCTACGACTTCTTCAATATGGGCCTGATGGCGTTTGGCAAGCGCATGACAAATATCGCTTAGGTCCATGGGGCCAAAATCTTCTGCAGGTGTATTGATCCAATTGCGAACCTGATAGGTGGCATTGAGAAGGATATTGAGAGAGAATTGACTTTTTTTTGTGAGGTTGGAGATGAGCAATGAGGGGGTTTTTTTTCTGGCTAAGCGGTAACGGGTGAATTCATAGCAGCAAAGGCCCCAAATTTTAGCAAGGGCAGCGACATCAAGTTGGCCTATCTGGCTTTGTAGTTGGTATATGGCCACAGGAAGTGCTTGAACAATCGATGCAAATTGCCATATAGAAGCCTGGAGGCTCCAGCCAAAGAGGACTGTGGAAATATTGCCACTGTCATCTGGAAGCACAACGAAAGAACCTATGTCTGCAGTGAAATTTTGCTGAGAGAGCCAGTTTTTTTGTGAAGCAGACAATGATTGAAGCTTGGGAAGTGTTTTGGGATCAACCGCAATGAGGTCAATGGACTTTTGTCCGTGTGGCAAAGTGCTGATGCAGCCAAATAGTTCCATAGTTATACTCCTCAATTTTTTAGTGGTTGGTGTGTAAAAACAAGTTAGCAAAAAGTGAGCAAAAGAACAACGGCTGACTGAAAATTATTTGATGGACAATAAGAAATGAACAGTTCGTGGCAAACATGGTACTGACTCTAAGAGAGAATCAGCACCGTAAGTAACATTTTAAACTTAGACAGAGAGATTAAAATATTCTAAATTAAGTTCGGTCTGGTTGTCAGTGGTCATTAGAGCCCTCCAGAGACATTAATAAAAGTGCCAGTGGTGAAAGAAGACTGTTGTGAAAGTAAAAAGACACACGCCTCTGCCACTTCTTCAGCTGTACCACCTCTTTGCAGGGGAATGAGATGTTTTTTCTGGTCTACTCGCGAGGACATGCCTCCTTTTGCGTGGATATTTGTTTGAATAAGAGCGGGGCGCACAGCATTGACTCGAATGCCTTCGGGGGCAACTTCAAGCGCAAGTCCTCTGGTCATGCTGTCAATGGCACCTTTGGTTGCAGCATAGTCAATATATTCATTGGGCGCTCCTAAGTAAGAGCTGGCAGAAGAAATATTAACGATAGCCCCTCCTTTTCCACCATATCGAGTGGACATTCGTAAGACAGCTTCTTTTGAACACAGAAAAGCACTTTGAACGTTGTGTTTAAAGACATATTCCCAGCGTGTGATGTCCATTTGGTCAAGACGCATTTGTGTTGAAAGGGTGCCTGCATTATTGACAAGGGCACTGAGGTGCCCTGGAATCGAGTCTATGGTCTTAAAAAGGTTCTTGACCGCAATTGGATCAGAGACATCAGCACAAATTGCCATGGCTTTTCCGCCTAATTTCTCAATGGAATGAACAACATCAAGTGCCGCTTTATGGTTTTTATGGGTGTTGATGCAGGCAAAATAGCCATTTTGGGCCAGTTTTTTTGCAATGGCAGCGCCAATACCTTGGCTTGATCCTGTAATTAGCGCTATTTTAGATTTTTTCATAAAAACGAGAGGTGCACAATTATTTCATTGATCTTAGCATAGAAAAAGGAGGAATAAAAGTAAGAAAAAGCTGACAAAATCAATAACTTATGCTATATGATAAGTACGGCAATAAAAATAAGGAGAAATTATGGACGCAAGCTTGATTGTGACGATCTTTGGATTGGTTCTATTGATTGTCTCATTGAAATTCTTAAAAGACCCAAGTGAAATTAAGCATCTTGCTAAAGATGTAACAAGTAATCATGGTGTCATGTTCATTGCTGGGATAATACCTTTAATTTTAGGTACTATCATTTTGTTCCTTCTTGGTCCTGTGTACTCAACAGGTCACGTGGAGCTTTTAGCAACATTACTTGGAGGGATACTTTTTCTCATTGGTGTCTTTCGACTATGGTGTCGTGAAAAATGGTGTGAAATGGTGAAAGCCAGAGCCAAGGGAGACGGCTCAAGAGGCATGGTGCTTGTCATGTTCATCATCA
Source organism: Pseudomonadota bacterium (assembly GCA_036121365.1). GTDB lineage: Bacteria > Pseudomonadota > Gammaproteobacteria > Comchoanobacterales > Comchoanobacteraceae > UBA7916. The sequence continues at coordinate 111,565 of JAZAFR010000033.1, forward strand.
GTATTTTGTTATTATTAATTGGAGGAGGTCATCTATCTATATAAGATTATATGAATCAAAGAGCTTAAATTGAGGATATTAGTCCTTGGTTTGGGCTCTTATTATTATGTGTATATGAAAAATACCCTTAAACAATATTGTATGTAATGACACTAGGCGTGCATACAATGGGATATTGATGTTTGATGATATTGAATGGTTTGGCCCATTTTGATACCCTGAACAAAGAATGTGAATGAAAGGGAAAAATAAGTGAAAAGTCCTGAAGTGGTTTTACAAGCGTATCAGTCTAGTGACAGCGGTCAAATGGTATATAAGCAGATGATGTTGGATTTTTTAAGGCAGCACGATAATGCATTTGATCGAGCGTGCACATTGGGGCATTTTACCGCATCAGCCATGGTACTCAATACAACCAAAGACAAGGTGTTGCTGATGGACCATGTTAAATTGCAGAAATGGTTGCAGCTGGGAGGGCATTGTGACGGGGATAAGGATTTTTTACAAGTGGCGGTCAAGGAGGCAAAAGAAGAATCAGGGTTGGAGTCCATTCAGATATTAAGGCAGGATGTTTTTGATCTTGATATCCATTTGATTCCAAAGCGTGTCAATGAGCTGGCTCACTATCATTATGATGTGCGGTTTTTATTGCAGGCAGATGAAAGAGAGAAGCTGCAAGTCAATTGTGAGTCAAATGGATTGCAGTGGGTCAGTCTGGATGCAGTGAATGGGGTCAATAGCGATGAATCGGTCTTGCGCATGTGCGATAAAGTCAGAAAAATTTTTGGGTCTGTAGAGGCGTATAAAGGCACTAATTGATTCAAAGCATAGAGGGCAGAGTGGAGATCTTTACCATCAGTAAAGTTTATGGTAGAGTGATTGAAATTATGAGATTTCTGGATGAAAAAGCGAATGATTACAAGGTATGTGAGCTCATTATTGATGCAAATTGGGGTGGCCTTATGGTGTGTGGCAGTCAAGTTGACATCAAGGAGGGTGCATAAATGCTGGGGACAGTTGCTTGGAAAGTTATTTTTAAAAGTCCCGGTGAGAAAAAGGCAGATTGCCAAAAAGAATATAGAATTATGTTTTCCTGAGTATTCTCAATGTCAGGTAGAGAATTTATTGAAAGAGAATGCAAGCATGGTAGGTCGGGCTTTATTTGATGTTGGCGTCTCTTGGTTTTGGTCGGATGCTCAGATAAGAAAAAAATGTCATTATCGCATTGAAGGGGAAGAGCTACTGGTCAGCCAGAATAAGCAGCAGGGGGTTTTATTACTATTCAAACATTCTTTGCATTTTATGTTGGATGCACGCATATTGGGTTTGGATCATGAGATTTACGGTGTGACACGTGATGTGAAAAACTCAACTTTCATTAATGAGTTGTACATGAAAAAGCGCATGCATGCTTGTAAGGGCATCGCACTGCCACATGAGCCTTTAAAGTTTGTAAGGTGGTTAAGAAAAGGTAAAATTTTATGTTATGCCCTGGATCATGATTATGGGCTTGAGAATTCTATCATTGCCAAGTTCTTCAATGAGCCTGCGGCAACATTAACGGCGCCTTTCAAGATGAGAAAAATGACCAATTGTCGAATTTGTTTGCTGGATAGTTATTATGATAAAGAGGATGTATTGGTATTAAAGATTACTGAGCAGCATGAACTTGATGATTCGTGTCAGCAGTCGTTTCTACAAAAATTAAATGATGCAACCACTCGGCAAATTGCCGAAAAGCCGCAAGAATATCACTGGTATTACGGACGTTTCAAATCAATGAATGCTTACAAAAAGTAGGCAATACAAAAAAGTTGATAATCAGGTACAAGCAGATGGTTTGTTTCAGTGAGATTGATTCATCACAAGGAAAATACCAGATCAGTCCATTCAAGGAAGTGAGTTGTAAATTGAAAAAATTTAAGTGCAGTTCGGTGAGTTAAAGTTTTTTATTAAAGCGATGAACGAGATATGTTGACGTGAAGGTTATGATGAAGAATACTTCTAGCAAGTTACTAAACAAGAGCAAGGAGTAAAAAATATAGTGAAAAGAATCTTAATTTCAGCCAAAAGGCGTGTATTACAATGTACGATATGGATGTCTGATATTTTGCATCTGAGTTTTATGATATTGTCAGTGGTGGTATTATTTTGCGTTGATCTTGTATGTCTTGTTAATTTACTATTAATAGCATTATCTGTAGCATTATCTATTATTGTAAGTATATTCCTAGGTTACAAGCCATTAGGTATGATCCAACAGTATCAGCAGTATCAGCAGTATGGAATTAAATCGCTCAAAAATTGCTTCAGCTCTGATTCATCAGGGGTTGAATATTTTTGGTCACGATGTCTCTATCTACTTGAGTCGTTAAAGATTTTCGGCCCTATGACGGTTTTATGTCTAGCAGCACAGATGGTATTTTGAATTCCTGCCCTATATTTGCCTGCATCAATTTTTGTAATGAATATGTTATGTTTTTTAGATAACCAGATTGGACGTTATATACATACACAGGTGATACAACGAGAATTGTCACACGAAAGTACAGTGGATATGGCTTTTTTAATACCATGGTCTTCAGCTCCTATCCTTTTCGCATGTGCCGCACACAGTGTTTTTCCTTCATTTTTTATCGGGACAATAGCAGTAGTAGCACTGGGGTGTAAAAGTGTCATCATTTTGTCAAAAATGGAAGCTGTATTCGGCACGGCATCTTATAGACTAACAGAGTTATTGCTAAGAGAGTCAGTAGAGCTTGGTGTCGGAGTTGACCGTAAAAATCAGTCAACCCGTGCAAAAGCGTTGATCCAAGCAAACGCGTGGAAAAGAAAAAATAGAGGAATGATTGAAGAAGATACGATCAAATTCTGTAAACATACAATTGAAAACAGCCAATTTTCAACATTTTATCAAAAATAACAAACTCAGTAAAGATGTCACGGTTGCGACGGGTGATAGATTTCAACAATAGCAAGCAGTTGTTAACTGCGTTTATTGATGTCCATTGATATGAGAAGGGAATAATTTTTATAAGGAAGAAAAAATCCCATTGGAACGCAAAGCACTGAGGCATGTATAAGGCCATAAGAAGCGTTTCGCACCTTGGGTGTTCTTAATGGCATAAAAGAAAGTAAGTTTTAGGATGAAAGTACAAGAGATGAATCATTCAATCTCAGTAGAGGTTCTAAGTCAGTCCCCAGCCTCTCCTGCTCTTAACTGAGTGAGCCTTATAATCATGCAAAAAAAAGTGTGAATGATCGGAGAAATATGGAGATAAATAAATCTGAGGGAGGTGTTTAGAGTATTGATCAAGGCCTTCAGTATTTGAGTTGACAGATACGATTAAGTGATTTTACGTTTTCTGGGAGAAAAAACAGCAAGACGTGGCATAAAAGCGCATAGGTTGTGGAAAAGAATGAGTATGTGTGGTAAACTATGCGCATGCGCCCGTAGCTCAGTTGGATAGAGTATCTGGCTTCGAACCAGGTGGTCGGGAGTTCGAATCTCTCCGGGCGTGTGCCGTTGGCAGATTTGAGCGTGGATTATAGTGATTACTGAAAGAGATTAGTCCAAATGGTTATTAAGTTATTTGGAGTAAGCGTTGAATAGGCCAAGAAAAAAAGTGAGTTTATATTCCATGAACAAGCCGAGTGAGATCAAATTGAAGCTGATATAATCAGTAAAGTGCAAGATTATAAAAACAGATGACAAGACTTGAGGCCTATTTATAATATAAACGAAAATTAAAGAAAAGGTAAAAAAGTAGAAAAAACAGAAGATTTAAGAGATGCGCTAAGTAACGAAGCAAAAGCAGGACAAGTAGAAACAGTCAGTGAGATATTGGCTCAATCTAAAGTCAATGCTGAGACCCTCAATACTAAAGATAATACTGGTTATACACCGCTGATGTGGGCAGTAGATCAAGGTAACGTTGAAGTGGTGCAATCCCTACTGGCTCATAGTGATGTTAACGGCAAGCCTCTTATTGACATTAACGAAAAAGACAATGATAATCGTACAGCATTGATGTTGGCATCAATGTTAGGACATAGAGAAATAGTAAATACGATATTGGCTCAACTAGAAGCCAATACTGAGGCTCTCAATGCCAAAGATAATACTGGATTTACAGCGCTGATGTGGGCAGTAAAGAAAGGTAACGTTGAAGCGGTGAAAGCACTACTGGCTCATCGTGATAGTAACGGCAAGCCTTTTATTGATGTTAACGAAAAAGATAATAGTGGTTATACAGCGCTAATGTGGGCAGTAAGTAAAGAAAACATAGAAGTGGTGAAAGCACTACTGGCTCATCGTGATGATAAAGGAAATTATCTGGTAGATGTTAATGTCAGAGACAGTCATGGTGATACAGTAATGGAATGGGCAGCAAAGAACGGACATAAGGAAATAGTGAAAGAGATATCAGAACGCAACCCATTGCCTGGGACTGCGTTGCAAAGGAGTTCACTATTTAGTAGGGTGTCCGGGAATAGAGTTGGCATTACTCTTGGGTTTATGGGTGTGCTTGCAGCAGTTACGGCGGGACGTTGCCTATATAGCCCATAAAGATCGTTAATCGGTCAGTATTCCGTGAGAAGAGCACCAAGAGGACGAAAACCACTGTGAGATGCACTCAAAAAAGTACCAGGTTATAAAAGCACGTGACAAGACTAAGAGTCAATGTTAGGATGTATTTAACAAATAAATCAGGGTAAAAATGCAAACAATAGAAGATTTAGGAGCTGAGCTAAGAAATGCAGCGAAAGAAGGAAACGTAGAAATAGTAGGTATGATATTGAATCATGAGAAATGCGATGCTGATACCATAAACGCCAAAGATTATGAAGATGGTCGTACAGCGCTGATCATTGCAGTAGAGGAGGGTAAAACAGAAGTAGTTAAAGCGATATTGGATCATAAGAAATACGATTCTACTATCTTCAACGCCAAAGATGACTTTGGTAACACAGCGCTGATGTGGGCAGTAGAGAAAGGTAACAACGAAGTGGTGAAAGTACTACTGGCTCAATCTGAAGTCAATTCTGAGACCATAAACGCCAAAGATTATGAAGAAGGTCGTACAGCGCTGATCATTGCAGTAGAGGAGGGTAAAACAGAAGTAGTTAAAGCGATATTGGATCATAAGAAATGCGATTCTACTATCCTCCCATTGCCTGGGACTGCGTTGCAAAGGAGTTCACTATTTAGTAGGGTATCCGGGAATAGAGTTGGCATCACTCTTGGGTTTATGGGTGTGCTTGCAGCAGTTACGGCGAGACGTTGCCAATATAGCCCATAAAGATCGTTAATCGGTCAGTATTCCGTGAGAAGAGCACCAAGAGGACGAAAACCACTGTGAGATGCACTCAAAAAAGTACCAGATTATAAAAACACATGACAAGACTAAGAGTCAATGTTAGGATGTATTTAACAAATAAATCAGGGTAAAAATGCAAACAATAGAAGATTTAGGAGCTGAGCTAAGAAATGCAGCGAAAGAAGGAAACGTAGAAATAGTAGGTATGATATTGGCTCAACCTGAAGTCAATGCTGAGATCCTCAACGCCAAAGATAATGAAGATCGTACAGCGCTGATGATTGCAGCATATGCGGGTATGACAGAAGTAGTTAAAGCGATATTAAATCATGAGAAATGCGATTCTACTATCCTCAACGCCAAAGATAATACTGGATTTACAGCGCTGATCATTGCAGTAGAGGAGGGTAAAACAGAAGTAGTTAAAGCGATATTAGATCATGAGAAATGCGATTCTATTATCCTCAACGCCAAAAATGACTTTGGTAACACAGCGCTGATCTCTGCAATAGAGGAGGGTAAAACAGAAGTAGTTAGAGCGATATTGGATCATAAGAAATGCGATTCTACTATCATCAACGTCCAAAATATTGAAGGTCGTACAGCTCTGATGTGTGCATCAAGTAGAGGATGCCTAGTAAGAGGATACGAATACGCAGAAATAGTAGGTATGATATTGGCTCAATCTGGAGTCAATGCTGAGATCCTTAACGCCAAAGATTATGAAGGTCGTACAGCGCTGATGTGTGCAGCATATACACGTAACGTTAAAGTGGTGGAAGTACTACTGGCTCATCGTGATGGTAAGGGCAAACCTCTTATTGATGTTAACGAAAAAGATAATGAAGGTCGTACAGCTCTGATATGGGCATCAATGATAGCATACCACGCAAGAGGATACAAAGAAATAGTAGGTATGATATTGGCTCAATCTGAAGTCAATGCTGAGATCCTTAACGCCAAAGATAATGAAGGTCGTACAGCGCTGATGTGGGCAGTAAATCTAAGTAACGTAGAAGTGGTGCAAGTGCTACTGGCTCAACGTGATGGTAAGGACAAGCCTCTTATTGATGTTAACGAAAAATATTATGAAGGTCGTACAGTGCTGATGATATCATCATGGAGAGGTAACGTAAAAATAGTAGATGTGATATTGGCTCAATCTGAAGTCAATTCTGAGACCCTCAATGCCAAAGATAATAAAGGACGCACAGCGCTGATGTGGGCAGTAGATAAAGGTAACGTAAAAATAGTAGGTAAGATATTGGCTCAATCTGAAGTCAATGCTGAGATCCTTTCTGAGACCCTCAATGCCAAAGATAATGAAGGACGCACAGCGCTGATGATGGCAGCAAGAGCAGGACAAGTAGAAATAGTAGGTAAGATATTGGCTCAATCTGAAGTCAATGCTGAGATCCTTAACGCCAAAGATAATGAAGGACGCACAGCGCTGATGATGGCATCAATCTCAGGTAACGTAAAAATAGCAGGTATGATATTGGCTCAATCTGCAGTCAATGCTGTCCCCCTCAACGCCCAAGATAATAAAGGACTCACAGCGCTGATGTGGGCATCAGCCCGTGGACGTATAGAAATAGTGGGTATGATATTGGCTCAATCTGAAGTCAATGCTGAGATCCTCAACGCCAAAGATTATGAAGAAGGTCGTACAGCGCTGATATGGGCAGTAAGTAAAGAAAACATAGGAGTGGTGAAAGCACTACTGGCTCATCGTGATGGTGACGACAAGCCTCTTATTGATGTTAACGAAAAAGATAATGAAGGTCGTACAGCGCTGATACGGGCAGTAGAGAAAGGTAACGTTAAAGTAGTGGAAGCACTACTGACTCATCGTGATAGTAACGACAAGCTTCTTGTTGATATTAACGAAAAAGATGATGAAGATCGTACAGCGCTGATGTCGGCATCACTATATGGGCATGTAGAAATAGCAGGTATGATATTGGCTCAACCTGAAGTCAATGCTGAGACCCTCAACGCCCAAGATAATACTGGTTATACAGCGCTGATGTGGGCAGTAGAGAAAGGTAACGTTAAAGTAGTGAAAGCACTACTGGATCGTCGTGATGGTAAGGGCAAGCCTCTTATTGATATTAACGTAAAAGATAATGAAGGACGCACAGCGCTGATGATGGCATCAGCCTTAGGATATGTAGAAATAGCAGGTATGATATTGGCTCAATCTGAAGTCAATGCTGAGACCCTCAATGCTAAAGATAATAAAGGTCTTACAGCGCTGATGAGGGCATCAGCCTTAGGGCATGTAAAAATAGTAGGTATGATATTGGCTCAATCTGAAGTCAATGCTGAGACCCTCAATGCTAAAGATAATGAAGGTAATACAGCGCTAAGATGGGCAGTAGAGAGAGGTAACGTAGAAATAGCAGGTATGATATTGGCTCAACCTAAAGTCAATGCTGAGATCCTTAACGCCAAAGATTATGAAGAAGGTCGCACAGCGCTGATGGTGGCATCAATCTTTGGAAACGTAGAAATAGTAGGTATGATATTGGCTCAATCTGAAGTCAATGCTGAGACCCTCAATGCTAAAGATAATGAAGGAAATACAGCGCTGATGTGGGCAGCAAGATCATATTTTCACAGCAAAGTAGAAATAGTCAGTGAGATATTGGCTCAACCTGAAGTCAATGCTGAGATCCTTAACGCCAAAGATTATGAAGAAGGTCGCACAGCGCTGATGATGGCATCAGCCTTAGGACATGTAGAAAGAGTAGATATGATATTGGCTCAATCTGAGGTCAATGCTGAGACCCTCAACGCCCAAGATAATGAGGGTCTTACAGCGCTGATGTGGGCAGTAAATAAAGGTAACATAGGAGTGGTGAAAGCACTACTGGCTCATCGTGATAG